>NZ_JCAFSV010000014.1:0-101640 GCF_059369595.1 Stenotrophomonas sp. YJH_SMC_25
GCTCCAGCAACTGTTCGGGCGGATCAAGGGAGATTCCGGCGTGGGCGCCAAGCTACATGGCGATCGTCGAGATCCAGGCTCGTACGGCGGCCCACGCCGGCTCTCGACACCTACGCTGACAGATTTTCATCAGATAAGGCTTGGTCGCCGCATCCATGCGGCTCACACCCCGCAAACCCACAGTGCCCCGCCTTCGACAGTTTCCTGCTGCTGTTGGTAGGTGTCGACCTTGGTCGACACGATCCACGCCATGCGTGGATGCTTTTCGATTCCAATTCGAAATATTCGATTCTGATGGAGATTCATCCACGCATGGCGTGGATCTACTGCAGATCGCGGAGATCTGTCGAAGGCGGGGTGGGTCCGGTTGCGGGGGTGTCCGCGGCATGGATGCCGCGGCCAAGCCTACAGGGACGTATTCACGGCGTCCCCCGCAACCGGACCCACCCCGCCATCCCACGGATAGCCGGCTTCTGCTGTTGCTTCGGCTTCGGCCTCTGCGGGTGCCGGGTGCAACCCGGCCGATACCCTCCCGGTGCTAGGCTGTGGCTAACGACAACCACGGAGGCGGGATGGGGGCGATCGTGTTGTTGCCGCTGTGCGTGGACGATGCCGCGCTCGACCGCTGCCTGGCCGCACTGGATGCCGGCACCGCGCCGGGCACGGCGGTCTGGTTGGCCGACGATGCGCAGACCGGGCCGCGCGCGCAGGCGGTGGTGGAACACTGGTTGGCGCATACGCCACTGCAGGCCGAGTACACCCGCCGCGCGCGGCCGCTGGGCGAGGTGGCCCACCTGGACGAGATGTTGCGCGCCTGCGATGGCATGGACGTGGCGGTGCTGGCACCGGACAGCGTGCCCGCGCCGGGCTGGCTGCAGCAGCTGCAGGACACCTTCGCCCGCGATGCCGCCATCGCCACCGCAACCCCGTGGTGCAATGCCGGCGAAACCGCTGCGTGGCCACGGCTGGGCGAAATCAATCCCGAACCCCATGATCCGGCCCTGCTGGCGCATACCTGTGCCACATTGCCAACCCTGCACCCCGAGCTGCCGTCCGCAGTCACCCATGCGGTGCTGGTGCGGGGCAACGCGCGTCGACGTGCCGGGGGCCTGGACGTGGACAGCTACGCCGGCTGGAACGCGGCGCTGGTGGACCTGAGCCTGCGCATGGCCGGCCTGGGATGGCGCAACGTGCTGTGCGAGACCGCCTTCGTCAGCCGGGCAGGGGAGGCGGTCAGCCGTGACGGCGATCTTGAAGCGCTGGCTGCGCGCTGGCCGGGCTGGGTGCCAAGGTTGGCGGACTTCCTGATGCACGACCCGCTGCACGGGCTGCGTGCCGACCTGCAGCAGCGCATGCGGCAGGCGATAATGCCGAAGGAACAGGGCGACCTGTTCGTTCCTTCCGCGCCGGAGCCACCCGTTTGAATGTTGCCATCGCCGCCATCGTCGTCACCTACCAGAGCGGCAGCACCATCGATGCCTGTCTCTCCCGTCTGCGCCAGGCGCAGGACGTGGCCGAGATCCGGGTGATCGACAACGGCTCGATGGATGGCACGCTGGATATCGTGCAGCGCCATGCCAGCCACGACCCGCGCGTGCGTTTCGTCGGCAATCCGGACAATCCCGGCTTTGCCGCCGCAAACAACCAGGGGGTGGCCGATTCGCACAGCCCGTGGCTGGCCTTCATCAACCCGGACCTGATGGTTGAGCCCGATACTCTGGCCGAGCTGCGCAGTCGTGCCGAACGGTTGGGGGATTGCCTGCTGGGTGTCGAACAGCTGGACGAGCATGGCCATGCCGACGAGGCCGTGCGCCGTCGTGATCCGGATTTCCTGTTGATGCTGCGTTCGCCCGGCAAAGGCTCGAAGCTGTCGGTCCCGCGCGATCCGCAGCAGGCGCTGCAGCGGGTGCCGGCGTTGTCTGGCGCGCTGCTGCTGATGCCGCGTGCGCTGTTCGACCGCATCGGTGGCTGGGACGCCGGCTATCGCCTGCACGCCGAAGACCTGGACTTGTGCCGGCGCGCGCGCGAAGCGGGGGCGGTGGTGGCCATCGCCAATGACCTGCAGGTCGTCCACGTTCGTGGCGTCTCCAGCCGTTCGCGGCCGTTCTTCGTGGAATGGCACAAGCACCGGGGCCTGTGGCGCTATTTCCAGAAGTTCGAAGCGAAGCAGCGTTCGCTGCCGGTGCGTGTTGCGGTATGGGGCGCGATCTGGGCCCACGCCCTGATGCTGGTGCCGCGCCTGGTGCGCAAGTCGTTGTAGAGCCGAGCCCACGCTCGGCTGCATGGATAGGGTCATCCACGCGTGGTGTGGATCCACTGGCCGCGCCCCCGGTTCACCCTGCTGGGCGCATAATCCGCCCCATGCCTATCATCCAGTCCCTGCTCGACACCGACCTGTACAAGTTCACCATGATGCAGGCGGTGCTCCACCAGCACCCCGGTGCCCAGGTGCAGTACCGGTTCAAGTGCCGCACGCCCGGCATCGACCTGGCCCATTACATCGACCAGATCGACGAAGAGATCGACCACCTGTGCAGCCTGCGTTTCAGCGACGCGGAGCTGGATTACATGCGTGGCCTGCGCTTCGTGAAGCCCGACTTCGCCGATTTCCTCGGCCTGTTCCACCTCGACCGCAAGTACATCCAGCTGCGCGCGTCGAAGACCGTGCCCGGCGAGATCGAACTGGACATCACCGGCCCGTGGCTGCACACCATCCTGTTCGAAGTGCCGCTGCTGGCGATCATCAACGAAGTCTGGTTCCGCAACACCACCACGCCTGACTTCGCCGAAGGCGAGCGCCGCCTGCAGGCCAAGGCCGCGCTGTTGCGCGATACCCCCGGTTTCGAACAGTGCCGCATCGCCGACTACGGCAGCCGCCGCCGCTACTCGCGCGACTGGCACGCGCGCCTGCTGCCGCTGCTGCGCGATGCACTGGGCCCGCAGCTGGTCGGCACCAGCAACGTGCACTTCGCCCGCCTGTATGGCATGACCCCGCACGGCACCATGGCCCATGAGTATCTGCAGGCCTTCCAGGCGCTGGGCCCACGCCTGCGTGACTCGCAGGTGGCGGCGCTGGAATCGTGGGCACGCGAGTATCGCGGCGACCTCGGCATCGCGCTGTCCGACGTGGTCGGCCTGGATGCGTTCCTGCGCGACTTCGATATGTACTTCTGCAAGCTGTTCGACGGTGTCCGCCACGATTCGGGCGATCCGTTCGACTGGGGCGACCGCATGCTGGCGCACTTCCAGCAGCGCCGCGTCGATCCGCGCAGCAAGGTGCTGGTGTTCAGCGATGGGCTCGACATCGCCAAGGTCATGCGCCTGTACGACTACTTCCGTGGTCGCTGCCAGGTCGCGTTCGGCGTCGGCACCCACCTGACCAATGATCTGGGTCCGACGCCGCTGAACATCGTGATCAAGATGGTCCGCTGCAACGGCCAGCCGGTGGCCAAGCTCAGCGATTCGCCGGGCAAGAGCATGTGCGACGACCCCGGCTACCTGGCCTACCTGCGCCAGGTCTTCGAGCTGCCGCCGGCATAAACACGTCGGCTTACAGGTAGTCGACCACCACCAGGTAGGCGCCCTGCAGCGGCTGCTGCTTCGAAGCCTGCACGCTGTAGCGCTCGGAGAAGGCGATATCGCCGGCGCGCATCGCGCTGGCCGACACCGACAGCTTCTGCCCCTGGCGCTTGCCGTCGCGCAGCGTCGCGGCCTGGCCATCGGCCAGCGCCGTCACGGCCACCGTCGAGCCCTTGGCCGACGGCGGGCAGGCCGCCAGGCTCAGCTCGCCCTGGGACAGGTTGGTCGTGCAGCCCGGCTCGGCGATACGGCCGCTGAAACGAATGCTGCCGCTGCTGGCCTGGGCCAGCGCACTGACGGACATCAGGGCCACGCACAGCAGAAGGGAGGTTCTCATGACACGTTCTCTGGTTCGGTGTGTCCTAGTTAGCGACAGGTTCGATCCGTCTTTAATAGGACGATTCCGAATCTGCTAGGGCCATCACCAACAAAGAGTGATGCGCATCAAATAAGGTGATTTCCACCTTAAAAAGGCCTGTTTCCGCGCATGCCGAACGCGCCACCAGGTGCGTCATGCAGGGTCGTTTGTGGCCTGATCCGGCTACCGTCAAATCCCTTGCGCTCCCCCAACCTCGATTTCGCCTAACACGTCACATTTGGGGCGTCAATGAATTGGCGTTCAGAAAAATAATGAGACTTTCATCACAGTTGTGCCTATACTTGCGTCACGGATTCAGGGGAAGGTATGTCCGAGTCCGGCCACAGGTGAGACGCAAGGATGGGTCTTGATAGCCCGGCAGTGCTCCTTGCTTCCTCCTCTACTTCTCATCTCTTCAGTAGGGTTAGGTAAAAGCGAATGCACAAGATCAACCTCATTGCCGCTCTGATGCTGGCCGCCGCTCCGCTGGCCGCCAACGCCGCCGACGGCACCATCACCTTCAACGGCAAGGTGACCGACAAGACCTGCACCATCTCGACCCCGGGCGGCAAGGACTTCGCCGTCAACCTGCCGACCGTGTCCAAGAACACCCTGGCCACCGCCGGTGCCGTTGCCGGTCGTACCCCGTTCGCCATCAACCTGACCAAGTGCAGCGCCGGCAACGTCGCGACCTACTTCGAGCCGGGTTCGACCGTCGACTTCAACACCGGCCGCCTGCTGAACCAGGCCTCGGCCAACGCTGCCACCAACGTGCAGCTGCAGCTGCTGGGCTCGAACAACCAGGTCCTGCCGATCAAGGCTGCTGGCGCTGGCCTGGCCCAGACCAACTCGCAGTGGGTCACCGTCGGCACCGACGGCTCGGCCGACCTGAACTACTACGCTGAGTACTACGCCACTGCCGCCGCCACCCCGGGCGACGTCACCAGCAGCGTCAAGTACACGATCATCTACAACTGATCGTAGCCGTACCCGCACTGGCCGGCGTACGCGCCGGCCAGTGCATCGCGGCCCCTGGCCACATACCTCGAGCGTAGTACTTCCGATGAAAGCATTCTTTCCCCGGGCGCTGCTGCTGGCAGCGTTCACGCTGCCCTTCTGCCAGAACGCTCTGGCCGGCGTGGTGGTCAATGGCACGCGAGTGATCTATCCGGCGCAGGCGCGCGAAGTCACCGTGCAGGTCGACAACGTGGGCGATTCGCCGGCGCTGGTGCAGGCCTGGATCGACAGCGGCGACGCCAACCAGACCGCCGATACCAGCGATGCCCCGTTCGTACTGACGCCGCCGATCGCGCGTGTCGAGCCGGGCCGCAGCCAGGCGCTGCGACTGATCTTCTCCGGCGCGCAGCTGCCGACCGACCGCGAGTCGGTGTTCTGGCTCAATGTGCTGGATGTGCCGCCGTCCCCGGACAACGCTGACAGCGGCGAACAGAATTACCTGCAGGTCGCGTTTCGTTCGCGCCTGAAGCTTTTCTACCGGCCGCAGGGCCTGAAGGGCGTCGCCAACGATGCACCGGCAGCGCTGCGCTGGACCCGCAATGGCGACCGCCTGCGGGTGGAAAACCCGAGCCCCTTCCACGTCACTCTGGCCGAAGTACATGCCGTGACCGGCAGCAGTGAAAAGGCCGTCGAGGACAAGGGCGCGATGGTCGCGCCGAAGCAGAGCCTGGAGTTCGCCGCACCGGCGGGCACCGACCAGGTCCGCTTCATCACCATCAACGACTACGGCGGCCGGGTGGAACACACCATCCGCCTCGGCAGCACCGGGGGCTGAACGCGCCGCGCCGGCCCCTGGCCTGCGCATCCCGCCACCGCCGCTGTGCGGCGAATTGAAGGAATGTCAGTGTGATCGGAAACAGATTGACATTGTCGATCCATCAGGCGCTTTGCCTGTTGGTTGCTGGCGTGGCCTGCCCAGGATGGGCGCTGGCTGCCCCGGCCAATCTCGGCGAACAGGCGCTCATGGCGCAGAGTGGTGCGGCCAATGCGCGTGCACCCGAATCGGCGCAGTTCAACTCCAGCTTCCTGTCTGGCCAGGCCAAGCAGGTGGACCTGGCGGCCTTCAGCAACGGCAACCCGATGGTGGCCGGCAACTATCGTGTCGACGTGTACGTCAACGGTGCCTGGCAGGGCCGTCGCGATCTGCAGTTCAAGGCCGATGCGCAGGGCCGTGTCGACGCCTGCCTGCCGCTGCCGATGCTGGAAGAAATGGGCGTGGACAGCGAGGCCGTGCTGCTGCAGCAGGATCCGTCCGTGCCCACCGACAAGACCAGCTGCGTGCCGGTCCAGCAGCGCATGGCCAACGCCTATGGTGTCTATGACAGCGGCAACCTGCGCTACGACCTGAGCATCCCGCAGGTGTTCCTGCGCCGCGAGGCGCGTGGCTACGTCAACCCGGCGCTGTGGGACCGTGGCATCAATGCCGGTTTCGTCGGTTACAGCTTCAATGCCATCGACAGCGACAGCCGCGTCGAAGGTGGCCAGCGCAACCGCAGTGCCTACCTCGGCCTCAACGCCGGCATGAACCTGGGTGGCTGGCAGTTCCGCCACGATTCGAACCTGACCTGGTCCGAGGGCGACGGCCGCCATTGGCAGAGCATCGCCACCTATGCGCAGCGCGGCATTCCGCAGGTGCGCGGCATGCTCACCATCGGTGAGGCCTACACCACCGGTGAACTGTTCGATTCGATCGGTTACCGCGGTGCCAGCCTGGCCAGCGACGACCGCATGCTGCCCGATTCGCTGCGCGGTTACGCGCCGGTCGTGCGCGGCATCGCCGAGACCAACGCGCGCATCGAAGTGCGCCAGAACGAGCAGCTGATCTACTCCTCCACCGTGTCGCCGGGCAGCTTCGTCATCGACGACCTGTACCCGACCGGTTACGGCGGTGATCTGGAAGTGAGCGTGATCGAGGCCGATGGCCGCCGCCGCGAATTCAAGGTGCCGTTCGGTTCGGTGCCGCAGATGCTGCGCGAAGGCGTGTCGCGTTACTCGCTGACGGCCGGCCAGGTGCGCAACAAGCTGCTGGCCGATGAGCCGTGGCTGGTGCAGGGCACCTACCAGCGCGGTATCGGCAACCAGCTGACCCTGTACGGTGGCAGTGCACTGAGCGATGGCTACCTGTCGCTGCTGTACGGCGTCGGCCTGTCCACGCCGGTCGGCGCATTCGCTGCCGACGTCACCCATGCGCGTACCTCGTTCGATCACTACGGCAACCACACCGGTGCCAGCGTGCGCTTGAGCTACAGCAACATGATCGGCGAGACCGGGACCAACCTGACGCTGGCCGCCTACCGCTATTCGACCGAAGGCTTCTACAGCCTGCAGGACGCGCTGTACGGCCGTGATTCGGACAAGCGCGGCATCGATCCGACCACCCGTGGCCGCCAGCGCAGCCAGTTCCAGGTAACGCTGAACCAGCCGCTGGGCCGTCGCGGCGGCGCGCTGTACGTGACCGGTTCGGTGCGTGACTTCTACGACCGTTCCGGCACCTCAAAACAGTACCAGGTGGGCTACAACAATGCCTGGCGTTCGGTGAACTACGGCTTCTCGGCGCTGCGCACCGAAGAGGGCGTGCTGGGCCGTTCCGACACCCAGTACCTGTTGTCGATGAGCGTGCCGCTGGGTCGTGGTTCCCACCCGGTGTCGTTCAGCGCCGATCTCGGCGTGCGCGACCGCGGTGGCTACGACAACAGCCGCGTCGGCATCACCGGTTCGGCCGGTGTCGACAACAACTTCAGCTACGGCGTGGCGCTGTCCGATTCCCGCGAAGGTGGCACCACCGCGGTCGGCAACGCCGAGTACCGCAGCCGCTACTCCGCGTTGAACGCGACCTACAGCCACTCGCGCGATTTCCGCCAGGCTTCGGTCGGTGCCAACGGCAGCGTGGTCGTGCATCCGGGCGGCTTCACCTTCACCCCGCAGCGTGGCGACACCATGGTGCTGGTGGAAGCGCCGGGCGCACGCGATGCGATCGTCAGCAACGCCCCGGGCCTGCGCGTCGATGGCCGCGGCTACGCGGTGGTCCCGTACGTTTCCCCGTACCGCCTCAACACCGTCACCCTCGACCCGCAGGGCATGGCCCACGACGTCGAGCTGGAAAGCACCAGCCAGTCGATCGCGCCGTTCGCCGGTGCCATCAGCTACCTGCGCTTCGATACCCGCAAGGGCAACGCGCTGCTGATCCAGGTGCGCAACCCGGATGGCCGCACCATGCCGTTCGGTGCGCAGGTCAAGGATGAGCAGGGCCAGCCGGTGGGCATGGTCAGCCAGGGTGGCCGCCTGTACGTGCGCAGTGAAAAGAACCAGGGCCGCCTGCTGGTGGAGTGGGGCGCCGGCGCCGACCAGCGCTGCACCGTCGATTACCAGGTTCCGGCGGGCGCCGATGCGTCCAAGACCGGCTTCATCCCGCTGGAGGCAGCATGCCGATGATCTCTTCCCGTGGCCGCAAGGCGCTGAGTGCGGTGGCCATATTGGCTGGTATTGCCGTGGCCAGCCCGGCGTTGGCGACCTGCTACATCACCCAACAGGGCTTTGTCGCGCAGGACGTGCAGATGGACATGGGGCAGATCGTAATCCTGCCCAGTCTGCCCGTCGGTGGTGTGATCAAGGAGCTGATCGTGCCTATCAACCAGCGCGACAGCATCGGTTACTGCGATCGCTGGGGCGGTAGTGCCAATGGCCGTTTCGTCAACGCCGCGCAGCAGAACGCGGTCCCGGGTTTCAGCAACGTCTATGCCACCGATGTAGCCGGGGTGGGCATTCGTGTCTATCGTGATTCGGGCACCATCCAGACTTACTACCCGCATACCCTGCAATTGGGGGGCAGCCGGACGTTGACCCTCAACGGTGGCCGCTTCCGGGTGGAGCTGATCAAGACCGCCGCGCAGACGGGCTCGGGCATCATCGCGCCTAACGGCCGCTTCACCACCTATTATCTCGACGGCGACGGCCCTGGCCGTCCGGAACTGACCTCGACCTTCAAGGGCTCGGGCACCACCGTGGTCAGCCCGACCTGTGAAGTGCAGGCCGGCAGCCGCAATATCGCCGTCGATTTCGGCAGCGTGCCCAACACTACCTTCACCGGTGTCGGTTCCAAGGCCGTTGACCGCGATTTCGAGATCCGCCTGAACTGCCAGGGCAGCAATGTCGCGCAGTACCAGAGCAAGATCGGCATCCGCCTCGATGCCGATCAGGACAGCTCGAACATGCCGGGCGTGCTGAAGCTCAGTGCGGCCACCAACAGCGCCACCCGCATCGGCATCCAGATGGTCCAGCGCGATGGCACCACCGAGCGCGAAGTGCGCTTCGGCCAGACCGTCAATGTCGGTACCACCACCCCCGGCACCAGCACGATGACCTTGCCGCTGCGCGCCCGCTATGTGCAGACCCAGGCCGGCACGGTCGGTGCCGGTGTCGCGAACGGCCAGGCCACCTTCACCATCCAGTACGAGTAAGGCGGCCCCAGGCCGCAGCCACTGCTGCGTTCCACCGCAACGTCGCCCGTGACACGGGCGGCGTTGACTGCGTCTTGATCTTCCAACGATGAAGATCAATGCCACGACGCGCGTACCATCATTCGAATGTGATGTACGTCGCGATTTTGGAGTTTCCTCATGAGGTGACCGTCTCCTGCCTGCGGGTATTGGACGGGAACGCCGAAAGGATCCAGACGTGGCTACAGCTCCTGGCATTTCCCCGCACCGGCTGTCCGGAGCGCTGCGGTGAAGGTCCTGTCGGTGTTTGGCACGCGACCGGAAGCGATCAAGATGGGGCCGCTGGTGCGGGCCCTGGCCGAGGCTGCGGACATCGAATCGGTGGTCTGCATCACCGGCCAGCACCGGGCGATGCTGGACCAGGTGATGTCGCTGTTCGAGATCACCGCCGACCATGACCTGGATGTCATGGTGCCCAACCAGACCCTCAATGGCCTGTGTTCCAGGCTGTTCGAACGGCTTGACGCGCTCTACACGCAGGTCCGTCCCGACCGGGTGCTGGTGCACGGTGATACCACCACGGCGATGACCGCCGCGCTGGCCGCGTTCCACCACCGCATTCCGATCGGTCATGTCGAGGCCGGACTGCGCACCGGTGACATCAACCGGCCGTGGCCGGAGGAAATGAACCGGCGGGTGATCGATGTGGTCGGCGACCAGTTGTACGCGCCCACGCCCAGCTCGCGCGCCAACCTGGCCGGTGAACACCTGGGCGGGCAGATCCTGGTCACCGGCAACACCGTCATCGATGCCCTGCAGCAGACCGTAGAGCGCCTGGATGCCGACCCGGCGCTGCGTGCGCGGGCTGACGAACCCTTCCACATGCTTGACCCCGATCGTCGCCTGCTGCTGGTCACCGGCCACCGCCGCGAGAGCTTCGGGCAGGGCTTCGAGGACATCTGCCGTGCGCTGGCTGAACTGGCACGGCGGCCGGACCTGCAGGTGCTGTACCCGGTGCATCTGAACCCGAACGTGCAGGGCCCGGTGAACGCCCACCTCGGCCATCTCGACAACGTGCACCTGGTGCCGCCGCAGGACTACCTGCGCTTCGTGCGGCTGATGCAGCGCGCCGACGTCATCCTCACCGACTCCGGTGGCGTGCAGGAAGAGGCACCGGCGCTGGCCAAACCGGTACTGGTCATGCGCGACGTCACCGAACGCCCGGAGGCGGTCGAGGCCGGTGTGGTGACGCTGGTCGGCACCGCGCCCTCGCGCATTGTCGAAGCTGTCAATGCGGCACTGGCACAACCACCGCACCCGACCCGCTTCGATCCCCACGCCAGCCCCTACGGCGATGGCCGTGCCAGCGCGCGCATCGTCGCCGCCCTGCGTGGCACGCCGCTTCCCGAATTCTCGCCCGGCCTCCGCAGCAGCGGCGCCGTCCACCCCCACCCACGCGAAGTGACGCCATGACCCAGACCGGCCGCTCTCCCCTGTTTGCATCCGCCGCCGCGTTCGTCCTGTCGGGCGTGGTTGGCAGTGCCCATGCCGCCGACAGCGTCGCCGGCCAGTTCGCCGAGTGGAGCGGTGACAGCACGGTCAGCCGGCAGATGACCCTGCGCGAACTCGGTTTCCGCCAACCGCTGGTGCTCAGCGGGCAGGAGAGCCAGCGCGAGATCTACCTGCCGGTGCCGGCCGGTGTCGCCACCCGCGATGCGCAGCTGCAGCTGGACGGGCGCTACGTGCGCGGCCATGCCGGGCGCACGTCCGGCCTGTGGTCGGTCGATGGCGATCCGATCGCCGCACGCTCGATCACCGATGCACAGGGTGACGCCAGCCAGCTGCTGGCCATCGATGGCGAACCCCGCCAGAACGGCTTCGTTCGGGTCGGCGTCGGCTGGTGGTCGATCGTGTCCGACTACCAATGTGCCGACCAGAGCGCGCCGGCCAACGTGCTGCGGCTGTCGCCGGACTCGCGCTTCAGCTACCGCTTCGACGGCCGCGCCGTGGACACCGTGGCCAAGGCCTGGGGCGCGCTGCCCCCGCAGGTGCGCCTGCTGGTGGACGGCAAGGCGCTGCAGGCCCCCATCTACGACGCGGCCTGGCGCATTGGCACGGCCCTGCAGGCCGGTGGCAAGCAGGTGCAGGTGCTGGCGCTGCCCAAGGTCGGTGACAGCGTCGACCTGACCGGCATCAGCATCCCGGCCAGCCTGCAGGTCGTGCCGGCCTATGCCGCGCTGGCCACTGGCGAGCGCGCGCATGCGATCAAGGATCTGGCCGAAGTGGGGGCACTGCTGTCGCTGCGTGACAGTGGGCCGCTGGCCGCCGAGGTGATGATCGGCAGCGATGCGCTGCGGGCCGGCGTGCGCGCGGGACTGGATGCGCTCGCTGCACAGGTCGGCGCCACCGGCGCCGATGCGGGCACCGCGTTCGCCGCGTGGCGCGGTACCGACATGGGCGGCCTGGAAAAGCCCGCGGCCACCGCCTCGGTCCGCGTGGTGGCCGTTGCCGGCCGTCCGACGCTGGTAGTCGACCCGGCGGCGGCGGGCAAGGTCGCCGGGCTGTTCGCCGAACAGTGGCGTAGCTATGCGCTGGGCCGTAGCCTGCAGGTCAGCGCAGCGGGCACGCCGAAGCTGGACGGTGACCAGGTGCTGCTGAGCCGGCTCGGCAACATTGCCGGCTCCATGGATGTGGTGACCCGCGCCGACCGCAGCGCCAGCTTTGATCTGGGGGCGCTGTCGGCCGACGGCCGCCTGCCCGAGGAAGTGGTGATCGATGTCTCGGCGGCCCCCAACGCGGCCGGGCAGGGCGCGGTGGCCACGATCTACTTCAACGACTATCTGCTGGGCGGCAAGGTGCTGTCGGCCAACGGCCAGCCGCAGCGGCTGGTGGCCAAGGTGCCGGCCTACGCGCTGTCGGCACGCAACGAGATCCGCGTCAGCTTCCTGCGCCAGCCGGCACGCCCCTATTGCCACGATCCGGCCACCGCGTATCCGGTCTCGATCCTGCCCAGCAGCCACCTGACCCTGGCCAAACGGTCGCTGGGCAGTGACTTCGTCGGTGCCAGCAGCCAGCTGTCACGCGGCAACCAGATGTTCGTGCCCGCTACGTGGCTGCAGGACGCGCCGGCATCGCTGCGCAAGGTGATCGCGGTGGCCAGTGCAGTGGGGGCCTCGCCAGAGGCGTCGGAGCTGAAGGTGGTCGATGCCGGTGCGGCGATCAGCCCGGATGCGCCGTGGCTGGCTTTCGGTGTGGCGCCGTCGGGTGTCGATGTGGCCGGCCTGAAGGACGGCCACCTGCTGATCGGCGGGAAGCCTCAGCCGCTGCTGGATGTCAGCGGCCTGGATCGCGCCGCGGTGGTGCAGGTCGGCACCTCCGGCGGCCAGCTTGGCGTGCTGTACAGCGATCTGGGTGCACAGGCACCGTCGTTCGGCGCACCGTTCCGGCTGCTGCGCGGTGATCTGGCGGTGCTCGACGGCAGTGATGCCGTGCGCGAGTTCGATCGCCAGGATCCTTACGGGGGCCGAGTTGCCCAGGATGGCAATCCACAATCGAAGTGGGAACGGCACATGGTCTGGTTGCTGCTGCTGGTCGGCGTGATCGTGTTCGCGCTGCTGGCCGCCCGCGTCACCCAGGTGCGCCGCCGCAAGTCCGCCAACACAGGGCACTGATCCACCGTGGACGGTCTGTTCTGGAACATCCAGCTGGCCAACTACTACGCCGTCCTGGAAACCACGGCGGCGGCGGTGGCCGTGCTGATCCTGATCTCCAGCCTCGATGATCTGTTCATCGACGTCTGGTACTGGGTGCGCGAGAGTTGGCGCGCGCTCACCATCAAGCGGCGCGAAGCGTACCGGCCACTGACCCAGGAAGACCTGATGCAGCGGCCGCAACAGCCGCTGGCAATCATGGTGCCGGCGTGGATGGAGTACGACGTCATCGCGCAGATGGTGGAGAACATGATCAACGTGCTCGACTACCGCGAGTACGTCGTGTTCGTCGGCACCTATCCCAACGACCAGCAGACCATCGATGAAGTCGAGCGCATGCGCCGCCGCTACAAGCGCCTGCGCCGCGTGGAGGTGCCGCATGACGGGCCGACCAGCAAGGCCGACTGCCTGAACTGGCTGATCCTGGCGATCTTCGATTACGAGAAGCGCCACGACATCGAGTTCGCCGGCGTGATCCTGCACGACAGCGAGGACGTGCTGCACCCGATGGAACTGCGCTTCTACAACTACCTGCTGCCGCGCAAGGACATGATCCAGCTGCCGGTCACCTCGCTGGACCGCGAGTGGTACGAACTGGTGGCCGGGGTCTACATGGACGAGTTCGCCGAATGGCACGCCAAGGATCTGGTGGTGCGCGAGAGCGTGTCCGGCATGGTGCCGTCGGCCGGTGTTGGTACCTGTTTCTCGCGGCGCGCGCTGCTGGCATTGAGCGCGCAGACCGACAACCAGCCTTTCAACACCGACAGCCTCACCGAGGATTACGACGTCGGCGCGAGGCTGGCAGCCATGGGCATGCAGTCGATCTTCGCCCGCTTCCCCGTGCAGTTCCGCGTGCGCCGCCCATCCTGGTTCGGCTGGGGGCCGGTGCGCGAGCGCACCCAGCAGATGGCGCTGTGCGTTCGCGAGTACTTCCCCGACAACTTCCGCGCGTCGTACCGGCAGAAGGCGCGCTGGGTGCTGGGCATCGGCCTGCAGAGCTGGGAGTCGCTGGGCTGGCGCGGATCGCTGGCCACCAAGTACCTGCTGGCGCGCGACCGAAAGGGCATCATCACCTCGTTCGTCAGCATCATCGCCTACATCATCTTCCTGCAGCTGCTGCTGTTCTGGCTGTTGAAGATGACCGGGCTGTGGACGATGCAGTTTCCCAGCGTGTTCCAGGCCGGTACCTGGCAGATGAATGTCGCGCTGCTGACCACCGCAGCGCTGGCGACCCGGGTCGTGCAGCGCTTCTACTTCGTCAACCGGTTGTACGGCTGGGAGCACGCGCTGATGTCGATCCCGCGCATGGTGGTCGGCAACATGATCAATTTCATGGCCACCGCCCGTGCCTGGAAGGTGTTCCTGGCCTACCTGCTGTTCGGCAAGCGCATGGTCTGGGACAAGACCATGCACGACTTCCCCGATGCGGCGCAGCTGGTGCAGACCCGCAAGCAGCTCGGTGAGCTGTTGACCACCTGGCAGGCGGTGGAACCCGAACGCCTGCAGCAGGCGCTGGAGCAGCAGCAGGCAGGCCGCCAGCAACCGCTGGGCCGCATCCTGCTCACCCAGGGCTGGTTGGATGATGAAACGCTGGCCGAGGCCATCGCCTTCCAGGGTGACCTGCCACGCGCGGTGATCGACGTGGACTACCTGCGCGCCTGCCAGTTCCCGATCAGTGCCGATGCCTGCGTGCAATGGCGCATGCTGCCGCTGCCGCCGCGCCAGGAAGGCACCCTGCGGCTGGCCGTGGCCAGCCCGCTGCCCGAAGACGCGTTGGCCCTGCTGAAGCAGGAAACGCGCAGCAACCACATTGAACAGAGCATCGCCCGCGAAAGCGAGATCAACGCCGGCCTGCGGCTGATCGGTGGCGACCGGCAATGGCAGCTGGACAACGTGCCCCTGCTGGGCGATCTGCTGGTGGAAATGCGCCTGATCGATCACGCACGCTTCGAGATCGCACTGGACGACTACATGCCGCAGCGCGACGGCCGCATTGGCGACTACCTGGTCAAGCAGGGCATCACCACTGAAGAGGCCGTGGCCCAGGCCATGCAGGAGCAGCGCCGGCGTGCGGCCACGCTGCAGTCACCGCCGCCCGGAGCCTTGCCGGCATGAAGACCACGCTGCTGTCCACTGTCATCACCGTGGCATTGGCCACGGCCGCCGCGCCGGTGCTGGCACAGACCGATGCACCACTGCCATTGTCCGGTGCCGCCTACCGCATCGCCGAGCAGGCGTTTGCCGCCTATGAACGTGGCGATTACCCCGCGGCCTACCGGCAGTCCAGCGAAGCGATCCGGTTGCGCCCGGACGTGGTGCGGCTGCGCCTGCTGCAGATCTATGCGCTGCAGAAACTGGGGCGGGGTGCCGAGGCGCAGCAGCAGGCACGTCGTGCACTGGATGCGGGGTTGAAGGATCCGGCCTTGCCGGCGCTGGCCGCTGCGCCCAGGACGAGCACAGGTGCGGCGCGTACCGGAGCGGTACCGCGTGCACCCGCAACGGTGACCGACCGCAATAGCCGGCAGGCCTATATGCTGGCAACCGAAGCCTATGCGGCCTACGACGCCGGCCAGATGGGCGTCGCCGCCAGCAAGGCCGAGCAGGCGTTCCGGCAGCAGCCGCAACAGGGCGCATGGGCGCTGCTGTGGGTGGCGGCGCTGGAGGCACAGCAACAGCCCGGACAGGCCGACGCCGCCATCGGTACCGCGCTGCAGCTGGGCGCACCGAACGTCGAGGAGTTGCGCGCGCGGCGGGTGGCACTGGGCCGCCAACGCGCGCTGCTGCTGGCCCAGCAGGCCTATCAATCGCTGTCTGCAGGCGAGAATGCCGCCGCCATTGAGCAGGCGCACGCTGCCGTGGAGCTGGCCCCCGACGTTGCTTCATACCGGTTGCTGCTGATCACCGCGCAGCTGCAGGGCGATCAGCTGGCCGACGCTGAGCGCAGTGCCGACCAGGCGTTGCAGGCCGACGGCCAGGATCTCAATGCACGGGTGATGCGCGGCTACCTGCGCCAGCGCCAGGGCAATACCGTGCTCGCCAATGAGGACTTCGACACCGCACTCGCTGCGCCGGGGTCAGCAATGCAGCAGCGCAACGTGCGCCTGCTGGCGGTGGATGCGGCGCTGGCCGCAGGCGATCGGTTGCGCGCAGCTGCACTGCTGGCACCGTTGCAGGCGGCGGTACCGGCAGGTGAAGGCGATGCACGGTCACAGCAGCTTTTGCAGCAGGGCATCGAGCAACGCAGCCGGGCGATCCGCTCCAGTCGCGAGCTTCCCCGCATCGGTGCCGAAGCGTACCTGGCACCAGTCCAGCACTGCCAGTCCGTTGACAGCGGCAGCGTCTGCGAGCTGATGCCGGCCGACCTGCAGGGCGATGGTGGTGCCGCACAGCGTGCCTACGCTGCCTATGCGCGCCAGGATTACGCCGATGCCATCGGTGAGGCACGGCAGGCCGTGCAACTCGCGCCGGACGACGCGAACCTGCAAGGCCTGCTGACCACCACGCTGGCGGCGGGCAACCGTGCCCAGCAGGATGAAGCGCGGCAGCGCCTGGATGCGGCACTGGCACAGCACCCTGATGACGCGGGGGCGCTGATGCAGCGCGGCTACCTCAACCAGAAGGCCCATGAGCCGGCGCGCGCACTGGCCGACTTCCGGGCCGCCGAGGCCACCGGCAGGGCACCGAAAAGCGTAGTGCTCGACCAGGCCTACGCCAGCGCAGCCAACGGTGACCATCCACAGGCGGTGACGCTGCTGCGTAGCGCCATTGATCGCACCGATGCCGGTGAGCTGCCACTGGATGAGCGCCAACGCTACAACGTGCGCAATGCCATCGCCAATTACTCGCGCGAGTGGGGCGTGATCGCCTCGGCGGGTTTCCGTGGTGCGCGCCAGGCGGCGACCAATGTCGGCGGTGCAGCGATCAGCACGCCGGGCGATTCGGTGTTCAGCACGCTGGAGGCGTTCTGGCGGCCCCCGGCCTTCAACGACCAGCATGGCACGCTGGAACTCTACGCACGCCTGCTCAACACGCTGTACGACGAGGGTGGCACTTACGAATCGATCCGCGCGGTGGACCCGTGCACCGGCGAATCAACGCCGGATGCGCGTGCACGCGCCGAACGCCTCAGCCATTCGCGTTCCACCACCGGCTGGCCGTCCACCATCGCTTCGTTCGGCATGCGCTACGCCTTCGGCCAGACCGGCCTGAGCGCCGGCCTCGAGCGCCGCCAGTTCCTCGGCAGCGCAACCCGCCAGGGCGAGGTCTACCCCGCCTCGGCGGCCGTGCAGTGCCGCCTGCAGTTGGCCCGGAACCCGCCACTGGAAGCCAGCACGCTGGCCCGCTACCGCTTGGCCAGCGGTTCCGGTGGCTGGATGTCCTACCTGACCTATGGCTATTACCACGGCACCGATCTGCGCACCGACGTCAACCGGTGGTGGATGGTCAGCGGCTACGCGCAGGGCGGCTATACCTGGGATGACAACAGCGCGCACTTCACCCTCGATGCACTCGATGCCAATGGCGCGCCGGTGCGTCGAATCGGCGATGCCAACGGGCGCCTGCATCGCGAACAGTGGTTCGCTGCCGGTGAACTACGCGCCGGCCGCAGCTTCCGCTTTGGTGCCGGGCAGACCCATTGGGTGGTCACGCCGTATGTCGTGGTGGGGGCGGACTGGCTGGACCAGCGCTCGCGGGTGCGCGACATCCGTTACCCGCTGTTCCCGGCGCAGTCGTTCGCGCTCAACGATACGCAGCGCAGCTGGTCACTCGGCGCAGGGCCAGGCGTGGGCGTGCGCTACTGGTTCCGCGAGGACCACTACAACACGCCGCGTTCCTACCTGGACCTGACCGTGCAGTACCGCTTCGCCATCGGTGGCGGCGATACGCAGCGCGCCAAGGGCCTGTTCGCCACCGCCATCCTCTACTACTGAGGCAGGCCCCAACGTCGTCGCAGCGCGGCGGCCTGCGGTGTGTCCTGGGTCAGCCATGGCTCCAGCGCATAGACCAGCACGTGCTGTGCGCCGCTGGCGCGTGCCCATGCCAACTGCCGCTGGACGCGTGCGGCATCGGCCGTTTCGCCCTTGAATCCGCTGCCGTCGGCGGGACCGCCAGGCAGTTCGCGGAACAACTCAACGATCGCATCGAAACCGATGCCGTGTGCGTGGAAATGATCGAGCAGCGGTTGCAGCTGCTGCACGTTGCCAGCGCCGGCAACGCCCACGCCGTCCTGCACCATCGGCCGCAGCGTGGCCTGTGCCAGCACCGCCTGCCACAGCATGACCAGGTTGCCGTCGGTCTGCAGGCGGCTGAAGTAGCAGGAAATCGCACAGTCGCCGCCGCGCGCGCTGGCGGCCTGCACCAGCCGGTGCAGCCATTGCGCCAGCCACTGCTGGCGGGCCGGGTCAGCCCAGTGGTACTGCTCCAGTTCGTAGGGCAGGTACCAGCCCTCGAAGGCCGGCTGCTGCGCCCAGGGGGCCTGTGCCAACCAGTTGCGTGCATGCGCGAGGCTGTCGGCCAGGAACGCCTGCAGCGTGGCATCGTCGGCCCCGATCGCCTGCCACCAGCGTTGCTGGAAGGGCAGGCCGACGCGGATGCGGATGTCGTTCTCGCTGGCCGCGGTGAACAGCTGCTGCAGGCTGCCGTCGGGCAGCGACCAGTCGCCGTCGCTGCCACCGACGATGCCAGTCCACTGCAGCACCAGCTGACGGCAGCCCAGCGTATGCGCAAGCTTCAAGGATCGCTGCCAGTCGGCCAGGCACCACTGCAGGTGGCTGCGCCACGGCTGCAGGAAGGTGCCATCGACCTGCACCGGCAGCGAGCAGCCGGGCAGGGTGGCGAAAGTAGCGGCCAACGGCGCCAGCACCGCCGCGCGCAGCAGCCGGCGGCGCAACGGCGAAGACGGATCCGCGGGAAGGTCGGGCCGAACCATGCCTGCATCATCCCAGAGCGGCGTGCGTGGCGGGTGAACCCCGCGCCTGGTAGTGCCGGCCGCTGGCCGGCATCGCGCCCAAGGTGGCAGGTGAATCACCACCCGGTAGTGCCGGCCGCTGGCCGGCATCGCGCCCAAGGTGGCAGGTGAATCACCACCCGGTAGTGCCGGCCGCTGGCCGGCATCGCGCCCGGATGGCAGGTGAATCACCATCTGGTAGTGCCGGCCGCTGGCCGGCATCGCCTACCGCTTATTCCAACGCGTAGCGCAGGGTGAACAGCACCGCAACCAGCCACACCGCCGGATGCACTTCGCGCCAGCGCCCGGTACCCGCCTTCAGCGCGGCATAGGCGATGAAGCCGAACGCCAGGCCGTTGGCAATCGAGTAGGTGAAAGGCATCGCCAGCGCACACAGCGCCGCCGGCACCGATTCGGTCAGGTCGCTCCAGTCCACTTCCACCAGTTCGCGCAGCATCAGGCCGGCCACGAACAACAGGGCCGGCGCGGTGGCATAGCTGGGCACCATCGACGCCAGCGGCGAGAACAGCAGCGCTGCCAGAAACAGCGCCGACACCACCAGCGCGGTCAGGCCGGTACGGCCGCCTACCTGCACGCCCGAGGCGCTTTCAGCGAAGGCGGTGGTGCTGCTGGTGCCCAGCATCGAACCCGCCACGATGGCGGTGCTGTCGGCCAGCAGCGCGCGGCCGAAACGCTTCTGCGCGCCCGGCAGCTTCAGCAGGCCGGCACGGCCGACCACGCCGTACAGCGTGCCGGTGGCATCGAACACCTCCACCAGCACGAACACCAGCACCACCTGCAGAAGTACTGCGATGGGTGCGCCGCCGTCATGGTGCAGCAGGCCCGGCAGGTCCAGCTGCAGGAAGGTGGGTGCAAGGCTCGGCGGCAGCGAGACCAGGCCCTGGTACTGCACGTCGCCCAATGCCCAGCCAGCGCCGGTCACGGCCAGGATGCCGATCAGGATCGCACCGCGGATGCGGCGCGCTTCCAGCACCGCGATCAGCAGGAAGCCGGCCAGTGCCAGCAGCGGCGGCGCCGTGTTCAACGGGCCCAGCGCCACCAGTGTGTCTTCATTGCCGACGATCACGCCGGACTTCTGCAGCGCGATGATCGCCAGGAACAGGCCGATGCCGGCCACGATGGCCGAGCGCAGCGATGAGGGAATACCCGATACCAGCCACGCGCGTACTCCGGTCAGGGACAGCACCAGGAACACCAGGCCTGAGATGAACACCGCACCCAGTGCCTGCTGCCAAGGCAGGCCGGCAGCGCCGACCACGGTGAAGGCGAAGAACGCGTTCAGGCCCATGCCTGGTGCCATGCCGACCGGGAAGTTGGCGGCCAGCGCCATCACCGCCGAACCCAGTGCGGCGGCCAGGCAGGTGGCCACGAACACCGCGCCCGCGTCCATGCCGGTGGTGCCGAGGATTTCGGGGTTCACGAAGACGATGTAGGACATCGTCAGGAAGGTGGTGACACCGGCCAGCAGCTCGGTGCGCACGGTGGTGCCGTGCTGCTGCAGCTGGAACAGGCGCTCGAACAGGGACATGGGGTCGCTCATGGGTAGATGCCGGCCGCTGGCCGGCATGCATGGTCGGTACACATTGCAAAAATGAGAAAGGCCGCGCGAGCGCGGCCTTTCCGGTTGCCTTACTTCAGCGCCTTGAAGCGCAGGCGCTTCGGCGCGGCGTCGTCGCCCATGCGGCGGCGCTTGTCTTCTTCGTACTCGCGGTAGTTGCCCTGGAAGAACTCCACGTGCGAGTCGCCTTCGAACGCCAGGATGTGGGTCGCGATGCGATCCAGGAACCAGCGGTCATGCGAAATGACGAAGGTGTTGCCCGGGAACTCCAGCAGCGCATCTTCCAGCGCACGCAGGGTTTCGATGTCCAGGTCGTTGGACGGTTCGTCGAGCAGCAGCACGTTGCCACCCTGCAGCAGGGTCTTGGCCATGTGCAGGCGGCCACGCTCACCACCGGACAGCGAACCGACCATCTTCTGCTGGTCCTGGCCCTTGAAGTTGAAGCGGCCGATGTAGGCGCGCGACTGGATCTCGATGCCGTTGATGTTGAGGATGTCCAGGCCGCCGGCGATTTCCTGGAAGACGTTGTGGTTGCCTTCCAGCGCGTCGCGGCTCTGGTCCACGTAGGACAGCTTCACGGTCGGGCCGACCACGATCTCGCCCGTATCCGGCTTTTCCTGGCCGGTGATCATCTTGAACAGGGTCGACTTACCGGCACCGTTCGGGCCGATGATGCCGACGATGGCACCGGCCGGCACCAGGAAGCTCAGGTTGTCGAACAGCAGGCGGTCGCCGAACTTCTTGGAGACGTTCTTGAACTCCATCACCGCATTGCCCAGGCGCTCGCCCGGCGGGATGAAGATTTCGTTGGTCTCGTTGCGCTTCTGGTAATCGACCGACTGCAGCTCTTCCAGGCGGGCCAGACGGGCCTTGCCCTTGGTGCGGCCGCCCTTGGCGTTCTGGCGCGACCACTCCAGTTCCTTCTGGATCGCCTTCTGGCGGGCCTTTTCCTGGTTGTCTTCCTGCTTCAGGCGCTCGTCCTTCTGGGTCAGCCAGTCGGTGTAGTTGCCCTTCCACGGAATGCCGCGGCCGCGGTCCAGTTCCAGGATCCACTCGGCGGCGTTGTCCAGGAAGTAGCGATCGTGGGTGACGGCCACCACGGTGCCGGTGTAGCGCGCCAGGAATTGTTCCAGCCATTCCACCGACTCGGCGTCGAGGTGGTTGGTCGGTTCGTCGAGCAGCAGCATGTCCGGCTTCTGCAGCAGCAGGCGGCACAGGGCCACGCGGCGCTTTTCACCACCTGACAGCTTGCCGACGATGGCATCCCACGGCGGCAGGCGCAGCGCGTCGGCGGCCACGTCCAGCTGGTTTTCCAGCGTGTGTGCGTCGCCAGCGGCCAGGATCGCCTCCAGGCGCTCCTGTTCCTTGGCCAGCGCGTCGAAGTCGGCGCCTTCCTCGGCGTAGGCGGCGTACACCGCTTCCAGCGCGGCCTGGGCCTGCAGCACTTCGCCCACGCCTTCCTCGACCGCTTCACGCACGGTCTTGGTCGGGTCCAGTTCCGGTTCCTGCGCCAGGTAACCGACCTTGATGCCCGGCTGCGGGCGGGCCTCGCCCTCGAAATCGGTGTCCACGCCGGCCATGATCTTCAGCACGGTGGACTTGCCGGCGCCGTTCAGGCCCAGCAGGCCGATCTTCGCGCCCGGGAAGAAGGACAGCGAGATGTCCTTGATGATCTGCCGCTTGGGCGGGACCACCTTGGACACGCGGTTCATGGTGTAGATGTATTGCGAGGACATGCGGTCTCCGTAGGCGCGGCCCTGCGCCCGACCCGTCACGGGTAGATCCCGTTGCGGCAGCGGGCACAGACTGAATGGAATACCGCCAATTATAGCCGGAACCGGTTCCGGGCCGCTCCCGGGAGGCGCCGCCGGGCTGGCTATCGCCTGAATACTCGGTCACAGTCCTGCAGCGGGAAGCGTTTCCAGCCGGAAACGGTTCAGATCGGTTGCGCAATATGGGCTCACCACCCACCAAGCAGAGGTCTGACATGCGCATCAATCGAGTAATGGCCAGTGCCGTGGCCTCTGTGCTGGCACTGGGCGCCGTGGCCCCGGCATTCGCCGACAACGACCATCGCCGCGACCACGATCGCCGCGAGTGGCGCGAGGATCGCCGTGAGTGGCGCCAGGACCGCCGCGACTGGGAGCGCGACCGCCGCGAGGCCCGTCGCGACTGGGAACGCGACCGCCGCGACTGGCATCGCGACCATGACCGCTACTACCGCCCGGCACCGCCGCGCGTGGTCTATCGTCCGGCCTACGGCCCGGGCTATGGCTGGAAGGTCGGCCACCGCTATCGCGACTACTACCGCGGCCCGATCTACGTGGTGAACGACTACCCGCGCTACAACCTGCGTCGCCCGCCCTACGGGCACCAGTGGATCCGCGATGACCGCGGCAACATGCTGCTGGTAGCCATCGCTACCGGTGTGATCGCCCAGTACGTGCTCAGCAGCCGCTGAGGATCGCGGCCGGGGTCGGATCCCTGTCCATCGGAAAGGGCTCTGACCCCACAACATCCCTCGAAACCATACGGGGCCGGATTCCTTCGGGGATGCCGGCCCCGTCCATTTCGGCCCCAGTGGCGCGGCGCGGGGCTACAATCGAGGGCTGAGTCGTACCCCTTTCCCTGCCTGCTGGAGTACCCGATGTTCCCGCGTGACGTCCGCATCGAATCCTACGATCCCGAACTGGCCAAGGCCATCGCCGCTGAAACCCAGCGCCAGGAAGACCACGTCGAGCTGATCGCCAGCGAGAACTACACCAGCCCGGCGGTGATGGAAGCCCAGGGCAGCCAGCTGACCAACAAGTACGCCGAAGGCTACCCGGGCAAGCGCTACTACGGTGGCTGCGAGTACGTGGACATCGCCGAGCAGCTGGCGATCGACCGCCTGAAGCAGCTGTTCGGCGCCGACTACGCCAACGTGCAGCCGCACAGCGGTTCGCAGGCCAACCAGGCCGTGTACTTCGCCCTGCTGCAGCCGGGTGACACCATCCTCGGCATGAGCCTGGCCCACGGCGGCCACCTCACCCACGGCGCCAAGGTGAACGCCTCGGGCAAGCTGTTCAACGCCGTGCAGTACGGCGTGAACGATCAGGGCCTGATCGATTACGACGAAGTCGAGCGCCTGGCCCTGGAGCACAAGCCGAAGATGGTCGTGGCCGGCTTCTCGGCCTACTCGCAGGTGATCGACTGGGCGCGCTTCCGCGCCATCGCCGACAAGGTCGGTGCCTACCTGTTCGTCGACATGGCCCACGTTGCCGGTCTGGTGGCTGCAGGCGTCTACCCGAGCCCGCTGGAACACGCCCACGTGGTCACCTCCACCACCCACAAGACCCTGCGCGGCCCGCGTGGCGGCATCATCGTCGCCAGGGGCGCCGACGAAGACCTGGTCAAGAAGCTGCAGTCGATCGTGTTCCCGGGCATCCAGGGCGGTCCGCTGATGCACGTCATCGCCGGCAAGGCCGTGGCCTTCAAGGAAGCGCTGGAACCGGGCTTCAAGGCCTACCAGCAGCAGGTGGTGAAGAACGCCCAGGCGATGGCCAGTACGCTGATCGAGCGTGGCTACAAGATCGTCTCCGGCGGCACCCAGAACCACCTGATGCTGGTCGACATGATCGGCAAGGACGTGTCCGGCAAGGACGCGGAAGCGGCGCTGGGCAAGGCCCACATCACCGTCAACAAGAACTCGGTGCCGAACGACCCGCGTTCGCCGTTCGTGACCTCGGGCCTGCGCCTGGGCACCCCGGCGGTGACCACCCGTGGCTACGTCGAACAGGACTGCGTGGACCTGGCCAACTGGATCGCCGACGTGCTCGACGCGCCGAACGATGACGCCGTCATTGCCCGCGTGCGCGATGCCGTCAGCGCGCAGTGCCGCAAGTACCCGGTCTACGGCTGATCAGGGCCGGGGTCAGAGCCCTTTCCTGGCGGAAAGGGATCCGACCCCGCCTTCCGGATCGACGCAGGGCTCGGATCCCTTCCCGCAGGGAAGGGCTCTGACCCCGTCATCAGGAATCCCGCGCATGGATGAGCGCCGCCTCAAGTACCTGTACATCGCACTGGCGGTGCTGTTCGGCCTGCCCAGCCTGTTCTTCGGCGGTGCCGGCGCCTGCATCGCCGTGGTCATGGGGGTGATCGGGCTCGTCTCGCTGGACGCGGACAAACTGTGGTTTGCCGCCTGCATGTTCGCGTGGGGATCGTGCGCGATCGCCGGCCTCGTGGCCTGGGTCGCACTGAGCATCGTCTGGCTGCGCGATGGTGCACGCGGGCTGCACATGGCATCACGCCGCTGGTGGCTGCTGCTGGGCCTGGGCGTGCTGGCAGGCCTGCCCTTGCTGGCGATGGCGCTGTATTACTTCGCCGAGCTGGGTTCGTCCGTGCTCAGCGGGCTGTTCGCCGGGCCGTCCCTGCTGGTGCCCACCGGTATGTTGATCCTCCTGCGGCTGCGTGCTGACGCCCTGGGCGAGCCATCCGGCCCGGTACGGTCAAAGGAGTAGGCCCGCGTGGATGAGCGCCGCCTCAAGTACCTGTACACCGCGCTGGCGGTTCTGTTCGGTCTGCCCAGCCTGGTGATGGGGGGCGCGGCGGCGACAATGCTGCTGCTGATGGGGCTGGGCCAGTTCGGCCATGGCACGCTGGCCTCGGTGACGGTGATGCCGCTGTGGGGCCTGGCCGGCATTGCCGGCTGCCTGGCCTGGTTGTGGCTGAGCGCGGGTTTTCTGCTGCAGGGGCGTGCCGGGCTGCAGGTGCGACCGGTCTGGTGGTGGATGCTGCTGGCGGGTGGTCTCGCTGCCTTGCCGCCGCTGGGGCTGGCGCTGTGGTGGGGCATCGCCGTGAACGCCGAAGGCATCGGCGTGTTGCTGTTGGGCCCGTCGATGCTGGTGCCGGCCGCGATGCTGCTGTGGATCAAACGCCGCGCATGACGTGGCCCATGGAAGGAAATCGAACGCATGGATGAGCGTCTGCACAAACGCTGGATGGCGATCGCCGGCCTGTTGGTAGGCCTGCCCACCGTGGCGGCAGGCGGTACGGGTGCCGTGCTGGGGCTGATGGTGGTATGGGACGGCAAGTACCTGACGGGCGACGAGCACAGGCTGTTGCTGCTGTGGTCGTCGGCCGGAATCCTGGGCGCGTTGTCCTGGTTGTGGCTGAGCGGCCTGTTCCTGTGGCGCGGTGTCACCGGCCTGCGCCACTCCCCGGTTGTTGCCTGGGTAGGGCTGGGGGTGGGGGCGCTGGCCGCGTTGGGCGTCGTTGCCGCCACGCTGTACTTCACCTTCAAGCACGGGGAAATCTCTACATTGGCCTTCCTCGGCTTTGGCCCGCCGCTGCTGGTGATGGCAGGGCACCTGGTGTGGTTGCGTTGGGCGCGCGCGGCCTCGGCGCCGCCGGCACCCGCTTGAACGCGCAGCGCTGACCGCGCTGAAGGCTCGGTTCGACCGAAATGCAGGCACTTCCGCGGAGACAGCATTTGCTGCCGGGCCCCTTCTCAGGTACCTTTGCGACGCTGCCATGACCGTGGCAATAGGTACTTCCCTGAGCCAGGCGTTCCATGCATTGCCCCTTCTGCCAACATGCCGATACCCGGGTCATCGACTCGCGCGTCTCTGAAGACGGCGCGACGATCCGCCGTCGGCGTGAATGCGAAGCCTGCGGCGAGCGCTTCAGTACCATGGAAACAGTCGAGCTGAAGCTGCCGGCCATCGTCAAGAGCGATGGCACCCGCGAGGCGTTCGACCAGCGAAAGGTGCGTGCTGGCTTTGACCGCGCGCTGCAGAAGCGTGCGGTGGCCGAAGACAAGATCGAAGCGGCGGTGCGCGCCGTGGTCCACCAGCTGCGCATCAGCGGCGAGCGCGAAGTGCCCTCCATCAAGGTCGGCGAGTTCGTCATGAACGAACTGCGCAAGCTCGACCATGTCGGCTATGTGCGCTTCGCTTCGGTCTACCGCAGCTTCGAGGACGTGGCCGATTTCCGCGAGGAGATCGAGAAGCTGGAGCGCGACCTGCCGTCCAGTACCGAACAGCTGCAGCTGCTGGGCGACGTCATCGCCCTGACCAAGAAGAAGAAGGGCTGACCGCCTCTGCCTTGGTGGGTGCCAACCTTGGTTGGCACCGACGGCGTGGATCTCCTTTGCTCTGGTGGGCGCCAACCTCAGTTGGCGCTGATGGCGTGGATCTCCTTCGCTCTGGTGGGTGCCAACCTTGGTTGGCACTGATGGCATGGATCCACACCGGCAGCGTTACCATGGCCGCATGACCACTTCGTTCTCCGTCCTCGACCACCTGCACATGGCCAACGCGCTGCGCCTGGCCGAGCGCGCTGCCTATACCACCCGCCCCAACCCGATGGTCGGCTGCGTGATCGCCCATGGCGAACGCGTGGTCGGGCAGGGCTGGCACCAGCGCGCCGGTGGACCGCACGCCGAAGTGTTCGCGCTGCGCGAGGCCGGCAGCGAGGCGCGTGGTGCCACCGCCTACGTCACCCTGGAACCGTGCGCGCACTACGGGCGCACACCGCCGTGCGCGCTTGCCCTGATCGAAGCGGGCGTGTCGCGCGTGGTTGCCGCAATGCGCGATCCGTTCCCGAAGGTCGATGGCGGTGGCTTCGATCTGCTGCGCAACGCCGGCATCGAGGTTGCCGAAGGACTGATGGCGACGCAGGCGCGTGAGCTCAACAAGGGCTTCCTATCGCGCGTGGAGCGCAACCGGCCGTGGCTGCGGGTGAAGCTGGCGGCCAGCGTCGACGGTCGCACCGCGATGGCCGATGGCAGCTCCAAGTGGATCACCGGCCCGGCCGCGCGCGAAGACGTGCAGCACTGGCGCGCGCGTGCTGGTGCGATCCTGACCGGCGCCGACACCGTGCTGGCCGACGACCCGATGCTGACCGTGCGCCTGGCCGATACCGAAGTGATGCCACCGTTGCGCGTGGTACTCGATTCGCGCCTGCGTTCGCTCGAGTGCGGCCGCGTGCGCGAGGGCGGGGCACCGACGCTGTACATGCACGATGCGGCGGTGAGTGCGCCGGATGCGGCTGACGCAGAATTTGCCAGCGTGCCCAGCGCAGAGGGCCGGTTGGATCTGGGCGCGGTGCTGGCGCTGCTGGCCGAGCGTGGCATCAACGAAGTGCATACCGAAGCCGGCGCCACCCTGGCCGGTGCGCTGCTGCGCGGTGGCTGGGTGGACGAACTGCTGCTTTACCAGGCCCCCACGCTGCTGGGCGACAATGGACGCCCATTGCTGGCCGGCCTCGGCATCAATGCGATGGACCAGCAGCGCCGCCTGCGTGTGGTTGACCAGCGCCAGGTGGGTGGGGACATCAGGCTGCTGCTGCGCCCATGAAGGAATGACGCAGAGCAGGGGCTGGGCCCTTGGCGTCAAGCCGCTTCGTCGTCTTCTTCGCCGACCGGGCACTGGCCCTTCCACTGCTGCTTCCACAGCACATGCAGGTCGCGGCAGTACGCGCCGAGCGCCTCGCCCGGCAGTTGCCTCGCCTTGAACCGCAACTGGCGACGCGTAAAACCGTCGTCGTACTCATCCGGCAGTACCAGCACGGCACACTGATCGTGGTACATCAGGAAATCGCGGCAGTGGTCGTCATTGCTCATCCACGCATCCAGGTGCCTGTCGCTCAGCTGGGTTGACTCAAAGGCAACCGAGGGTTTGACGACGAAGATCCTGGTGGCTTTGAACCTGGACGCTTCGGCCTGCCAGCACACCATCAGCGCCAGCAACATGAGCGAGGTCGACGTCATACGGTGTTTCATGCGGTTGCCCCGGTGGAAGAGGGCAACAGCATTGACCATGCAGGCCGCGCAGAGCCATGCAACGGTTCTGAAAGTGCAGTGGCCCTTGTCGTCGGCGACGATGAGCCGAGCGCGGACTCGGCTCTATACGTGGCTCACGCGCACGCGTCGGTCCACATCATCTCGGCGATCGGGCGCAGTGCCTTGCACTCCTGCGTCATCTCATCGGCCGACTTCACCTGCGCCTTGGCCTTCAATTCCTCGGCCATCGCATCCACGCCGCTGATCTGGTCCGGTGCGATCTTCGCCACGCAACTGCGGTGCTGCTGCAGCAACAGGTCGCAGCCCGGAACGCCGGTCACCTTCGGCGCGTTGGCCGCCTGCGCGTCCTGCATCCAGTCCTCGAACGGTGCCAGCGCACTGGCCACGGTGCCTACCAGATCATCGAAGTTGCCGCTGTACCAGTAGCCATTGTCCTTGGCCGGGTACAGGGTGAAGGTGCCGCTGGCCGGAACGCGCGCGCCAGTCTGCAGTGCCTGGGTATAGGCATCGGTAAACTGCTTGCGCGCGGCCGGGCTGGCATCGTCGGCCAGGCTGGCGGCGAACAGCGGGCGGACCTTGCCCAGGTCGGGCACCTGGCAGCTGTAGCTGATCCGCGCCAGCTTCTGGTCTTCAACGTATTCGTTGTCTTCGATCACGCTCTTGGTCGCGCGGCACTTCGAATCGCGCAGCGCCTTGGCATACAGCGCTTCGGTGGCCGCAGCGTCGACCTTGGCGCCGGTGCTGGCCAGTACCGTCTGCCAGGGTTCGGCCAAGGCCTTGGCCAGCGCACCCGGGTTCGGGGTCACGGCATCCTGGCCCTCGAACGCCGGCTTCAGTGCGTCGTTGAGCGTGCGCGTGGCGGCCGCGTCGTCTTCCAGCAGCACGCGTGCATACAGGTCGAAGGCCTGCTCGGGCGTCAGTTGGGCCGGTGCCGCGCTGGCAATCACCGGGGCGCACAGCAGCACGCTGGCCAGAAGGGTTCGGGTGGGGGTCTTCATGACGGTGTTTTCCTGTTCGAGACGCGCGCAAGCCTAGCGCATCTGCCCACACTTTCGATGGCGCGATGCAGCCAGGTGACGGTGTGCAGCGGACAAAAAAACGGGCCCCTTGCGGGGCCCGTTCGATCGCACGACGAGGAGCGATCGTTGGATCAGAAGCTGGCGCGCACGCCAACCGAGTACTGGGTGACGTCGCGGTAGCCGGAGATTTCGCCCACCAGACCCCAGGTCTTGGTGAAGTTGATCTGGCCGCCGACGGTGCCGACCCAGGTGCCCTTGTAGTTGTTGCCGCCGTCCATGTAACCGGCCTTGGCCCAGGCTTCGGTCATGCGCGACGGCTTGCCGCGGATGCCCATGGTGACGCGGCCCAGGTTGGTGTGGTCCTTGCCGTGGTAACGCACACCGTCATAGCGCAGGGTCGATTCGGCGTTCTGGCGAACCCAGGCGGCATCTGCGGTGAAGTCCACGCGGTCGGTCCACGGCATGTGGTAGCCGATGCCGAGCTCCGGCTGGTTCAGTTCCAGTTTCAGCGAATCTTCGCCGTAGTGGCGGGTCTTGCTGGTACGCGACCATCCGCCGAACACGTAGACCTGTTCAGCCAGCGCGACCGAACCACGCAGGTAGCCGCCGTCGACCTTCGGGTCGTCCAGTGCGTTGTCGTCAACCTTGACCTGCGTCCAACCACCTTCAACGTAGGTGTAGCTCAGGGCGTCGGCCGACGCGGTGAACGGGGCGGCGGCCAGCAGGGCGGCCACGATCAGGATCTTGCGCATGGGAATTCCTGTGAATTTCAGTCCATTGGCGGGCCTGCCCTCGCGGCTGCCCGTGGCGACATCATGTCGTCCGGGGCGGAATTTTAATGAAAGTTTTACAAATTGCGAGCGACGGCCGTCACAGCTGCGGCATCCGACCCCGTTCAGCCTGGGCTGTTACACTGGTCACGCCGGTTCGCCGGTATACAAACGTCTTCAGGGCGGGGTGCAATTCCCCACCGGCGGTAGGTGCGCAAGCACGAGCCCGCGAGCGCCCCGGCCCACGGCCGGGGGTCAGCAGATCCGGTCCAATGCCGGAGCCGACGGTCATAGTCCGGATGAAAGAAGACGGTGCCACAGGGCGAATGCCCTGCGTGCGCCTGTTTGCCTTGCGGCGTTTTTCGCTCACATCCTGCGGAGAACGTTTCTTGTTTACTGGAATCATCGAAGGCGTCGGCCGTCTGGCCGCTCGCGAACCCATCGGCGGCGATGTCCGCTTCACCTTCAATGTCGGGAATCTGCCGTTCGACAACGTGCAGATGGGCGAGAGCATCGCCATCAACGGTGTCTGCCTCACCGTCATCGCATTCGACGCCAGCAGCTTCCAGGCCGATGCCTCCACCGAGACCCTGGGCCTGACCACGCTGGGCCAGCTCGGCGAGGGTGCGGTCATCAACCTCGAACGCGCCATGCGCCCGACCGATCGTCTCGGCGGCCATCTGGTCAGCGGCCACGTCGATGGTCTCGGCCAGGTGCTGTCCATCCACGAAGACGCGCGTGCCCAGCGCTGGCGCTTCGCCGCGCCGGCCTCGCTGCGCCGCTACATCGCCAAGAAGGGCTCGATCTGCGTGGATGGGGTCAGCCTGACCGTCAACGAAGTGGACGATGAAGGCTTCGAAGTCGCCCTCATCCCGCACACCGTGGCCAACACCGCGTTCTCCGCCGCTGGCGTGGGCAGCGCGGTCAATCTTGAAATCGATCTGGTCGCCCGCTATGTCGAGCGCCTGATCAGCGTGCCGGCCAACGGTCAGCACCCGCAAGGAGATGCAGCATGAATTTCGCCCCTATTCCGGAAATCCTGGAAGACATCCGCCTGGGCCGCATGGTGGTCATCGTCGATGACGAGGACCGCGAGAACGAAGGCGACCTGATCATGGCCGCCGAGCTGGTCAAGGCCAGCGACATCAACTTCATGGTCACCCACGGGCGTGGCCTGGTGTGCCTGCCGCTGAACCGTACCCGCGCCGCCGATCTGGGCCTGGCGCCGATGGTGCAGGCCAATACCGCGCAGTTCCAGACCAACTTCACGGTCAGCATCGAGGCCGCCGAGGGCGTCACCACCGGCATTTCGGCACACGACCGCGCCCATACCATCCGTACCGCGGTGAAGCCCAACGCCAAGCCGTCGGACCTGCACCAGCCGGGCCACATCTTCCCGCTGATTGCCCAGCCGGGCGGCGTGCTGACCCGCGCCGGCCACACCGAAGCCGCGGTGGACATGGCCATGCTGGCTGGGCTGGAGCCGGCCGGCGTGCTGGTGGAGATCCTGAACCCGGACGGCAGCATGGCGCGCCGCCCGGAACTGGAAGTGTTCGCGCGCGAGCACGGGCTGAAGATGGGCTCCATCGCCGATCTGATCGCCTACCGCCTGGCCACCGAAAAGACCGTTGAACGCGTGGACGAGCGCGAGATCGACACCGAATTCGGCCGCTTCAAGCTGGTCACCTATCGCGACCGCATCGCCCACGACCTGCATTTCGCGCTGGTCCGCGGCACGCCGGATGCCGATACCCCGACCCTGGTGCGCGTGCAGGTGGAAAACCCGCTGGCCGACCTGCTGCACTGGCGCCGTGACGATTTCGGCGTGGCTGCCACCGATGCCCTGCGCGCGATCGATGCCGAAGGCGCTGGCGTGATGGTGGTGCTGCAGGCCCCGCGCGATGGCGAGGCCCTGCTCGCCCGCCTGCGCCAGCAGCCGGCGCCGGTGGTGCCGGGCAAGGACAAGGACGTGAGCCAGTGGCGCCGCAACGGTGCCGGCGCGCAGATCCTGTCCGACCTGGGCCTGGGCAAGCTGCGCGTGCTGGGCACCCCGCGCCGACAGATCGGCCTGGCCGGCTACGGCCTGGAAGTGGTGGAGACGGTCACCCCGTAAGCTCCACCGCACGTGGGATCGGTAGTGCCGGCCGCTGGCCGGCAACCATGTTCCCCGGGTTGCCGGCCAGCGGCCGGCACTACCCACGGGCGCCCTGGGGCCCATCCACGCTAGAATTACCCCTTAATCGAATCCCCCAAGCCGCATATGAGCCACTACGAAGGCGATCTTCGCACTCCCGAATCGGCGCGCTTCGCCATCCTGGCCAGCCGCTGGAACGCCCGCATCACCGATACGCTGGTCGCCGGCGCCCGCCAGAGCCTGGCCGGCAACGGCATCGCCGAAGCCAACATCGACGTGATCCGCGTGCCGGGTGCCTGGGAGCTGCCGCTGGTGGCCGCGCGCCTGGCCGCCGCCCATGAACACGCCGCCATCCTCACCCTGGGCTGCGTGATCCGTGGCGACACCCGCCACTACGAACACGTGGCCGACCGCTGCGCCGAAGGCCTGATGCGCGTGCAGCTGGACTTCGGCGTGCCGGTGCTGAACGGCGTGCTGGCGGTGGAACGCGTTGAAGACGCCGAGGCCCGCGCAGGCGGCAGCCACGGCAACAAGGGCGAGGAAGTCGCACTCGCCGCATTGGAAATGGTCAACCTTCTGGAGCAGCTGCCATGAACAAGAACACCCAGGGCAAGCCCTCCGGTAAACCCGTCCGCCGCGATGGCGTCGACCCGGTGCTGCGCTCGCGCGCACGCCGTCGCGCCGTGCAGGCCATCTACGCCTGGCAGATCTCTGGCGGCAACGCCCAGTCGCTGATCGCCCAGTTCGCCCACGAGCAGGCCCGTGAAATCGCCGACCTGGCGTATTTCGAGGCGCTGCTGCACGGTGTGCTCGACAACCGTCGTGATATTGACGAAGCCCTCGGCCCGTACCTGGACCGTGGCATCGAGGAAGTGGACGCGATCGAGCGCGCGGTGCTGCGCCTGGCCGGCTACGAGCTGCGTTATCGCCTGGACGTGCCGTACCGCGTGGTGATCAACGAAGCCATCGAATCGGCCAAGCGCTTTGGTTCCGAACATGGCCACACCTACGTCAACGGCGTGCTGGATCGTGCCGCCGTGGAATGGCGCAAGGTCGAATCGGGTCACTGACCCGCTGCGTCCCGCATCGTTCATTGAACGGCGCGGGAATCTGCTTCGGTAGAGTCGACTGTCAGTCGACTGCCTTTCGATCAGCAGTCGTAGTGTCGGACCGGAGAGCAGTCGACTGACAGTCGACTCTACCCCCCCCAGCCGGTTCACCTGGTCGGCATCCGCGCCCGCCGCCCATCCATGCAACCCGCCGGAACGCCCCATGTCCCTGGCCGAATTCGCCCTCATAGACCGTATCCGCGCCCGCACCCTCGAGCGCGACGACATCCTGCTCGGCATCGGCGATGACGCTGCGCTGCTGCAGCCGCGGGCCAACGAACAGCTGGTGGTCACCGCCGACACGCTCAACAGCGGTGTGCATTTCCCGGTGGAAACCCGGGCCTTCGACATTGGCTGGAAGACCTTGGCGGTCAACCTGTCGGACCTCGCCGCGATGGGCGCGCGCCCGGCGTGGTGCACGCTGGCGCTGTCCCTGCCGGAAGCCTCTGAAGACTGGATCGAGGCCTTCGCCGATGGCTTCTTCGCCCTCGCCGACCAGCATGACATTGCACTGATTGGTGGCGATACCACGCGTGGCCCGCTGTCGCTGTCGGTTACTGCGATGGGACAGGTCGGCCGTGGCCAGGCATTGCGCCGCGACCGCGCGCAGGTGGGCGACGACATCTGGGTCAGTGGCACGCTGGGCGATGCCGCCGGTGCGCTGCGCCTGTGGCAGCAGGGCGCGCTGAACCTGGCCACCGCCACGTTGCTGGCCGACTACGAGAGCCTGCGTCTGCGCCTGCTGCGGCCGACGCCGCGCGTCACCCTCGGCCTGCGCCTGCGTGCGTTCGCGCATGCGGCGGTGGACGTGTCAGACGGCCTGCTGGCCGACCTGGGCCACATCGCCGCACGCAGCAACGTGGCCGCGCATGTGGATGCCGATTCGCTGCCGATCTCGCACGCGCTGCGTGAGCTGCTCGGCCGCGACGATGCACGCGACTGCGCACTGCGCGGTGGCGACGACTACGAACTGTGCTTCACCGCCGCCGCCGACCAGCGCGACGCACTGCACTACCTGGCCGAATCGCTGGACCTGCCGCTCACCCGCATCGGCCGCATTGCCGAAGGGCAAGGCGTGCACGTGGATGGCGAAGCCGCCGACGGCGGCTACCAGCACTTCGCGTGACCGGCAAAGGTCTGCACACGATTCGTATCCTGTAGAGCCGAGTCATGCTCGGCTGCTTCTACGCAATACATGAAAGGTGGGCGCAAGCTCGGCTCTGCATCAGCGACACGGGTCTACCGCTCAACGCGGGCTTCCGAATCGCGAGGTGTGCCGTAGTCATCCAGCCATGTGAATGACACTGACGCTGGGATGACTGCGCCATCCGGCAGTGCATAGCGTACCTGTGCTCCCGGCGCGATCATGTCCACCTCGACGCTGCGGCCGTCGGCAAGCGTCAACGAACTCAGCGACACGTGGTACGCGCTTGGGTTACGCACCTGCAGGCCATCGCCATCGCCGGACCACAGCAGGGCAGCTGCTGCATCGCGCGCATTGCCCGGCAGCCCTGCCGGGCGATGGAACAGCTTCACCCGCGTGCGCACTGCGAACTGAAGCAGGTTGCGGTCTGCAGTTCCGGAAGGCTTGGGCGGTATGTCCAACAGATTGAAGTAGAACACCGACTCGCGATCCATGGGCACCGGCGGATCCGAGGGGCGCGGTGCATAGGTGATGCGAAATGCCTGGGCATGCTGTGACAGCAGCAGGCGCGGTTCGGCCGGCGTCAGCCGGAAGGGCGTGCGTACATCTTCCGGTCGTGCGTGGCTGTCGCCATCGTCGATCCAGACCTGGGTCATGGCAGGCTGCTCGCCGACGTTGCTCGCTTTCACTGTGACATCGCGGCCCTTGGCGGCATCGTGCACGATGCGGGTTCCCTGCAGTGTCACGGCGGCCTGGCCGGGAAGGGCGAATAGGGCAGCCAGCAACGCGGACAGCCCCGAAAGGAATGAGAATTTCATGCGGCGCCTCGCTGGACGACGACAGCCTGGCGCATCCGGCCAGGCTGCCACGGAAGTCAGTCGTAGAGAACGACGAAGTCACCGGATGCGTTGGCCTGCCCGGCCTGCGCATTCTGTGAGGGCGATGCGTACCAGGCGCTATACGTCAGCTGTCCACTGCCACCGGCGGCAATCGTCAGCCACCGCGTCGGGTCATCACCGATGCGCTGGTGATTGTCGTCCGCGTCATACAGCGCAACCCCGACGTTGCGTGCTGTCGAGGCCGCTGTCAGTGCGAGATTGCCGGTGCTGTCATGCTGCGTACCACCGAAGCGGACGCCAACCTTCTGCGCGGCACCGGAGCCGCTGCAGTCAAGGTTGATGGTGAAGTTCTTCTGGCCTGCACGTGTTGCCGCGTTCACCGAGACAAGATCAACCTTGCCCATCGGCACGGTGATCGCGCCACCGGTCGTGCCGACCGTACAGGTGGACGTTTCCAGCGATCCGGTGATTTCCAGGCGCTCGGCGTGGGCCAGGGAGGGAATCGTCAGGGCCAGGAAGGCCCCGCACAGCAGTTGCGTTTGAAGGGGCATGGACTGTTCTCTCTGCAATGGAATCCTGCACGACAGCGATGTCGTGGGTTGGCGGGAGTCTGTCCGGGTGTAGTCCCCAACGATATGAAGAATGTTGCAAAAGCCCGTCATTGCGGCAATTGCAACTTTCTGCATGGGCGATGGCTCGGCAAGCGCGTACGGTGCGTGTCCCCGCCTTTGCCCCAGTAGATGCCAATGATGTCGCTCTGTCCTGCATACGCTGGCTGCCTCGCCCTGTTGGGAGCGACGGTTGCTTTCAGTGCGAGCGCGACCTGCCGCGCACCGGGGGGCGACGCACAGCTCGATCACGTTTTCGACGTCGCCTTTACCGACCGTGCCGATATCACTCTGGGCTTCCATTCTGGAATGCTGACCCTGGTCTGCGACGCAGGTGAAACGCAGATGGAGGAGCTGCTTCAGCTGACCGGAATGAAGTACGTTCGCGACGTGCCCTGGGGGAGCCGCGCGATTGCCGCCTACGAAATGGATTCCACCTCGCCCTTGTTGGCCTTCAGCTACAGCTATGGTGGCTGCGAAATATCCGATCCCGAATGCCCGATCGAGGAGGTCGAGGAAGGTGGCGTTCCGCTGCGCGACGGTGTTCCGAGCCGGTACTCGCTGAATGGAGCAAGAAAGAACGTCACCGTGCAGGTCATCGCGTTCTCACGGGGCGGACCAATGCACGACGTGGCCCGCCGGCCTGCGGGCTCCCTGCGCACGACGTCTGGCGGCACGGGTGGGTTCCATCGTTTCAACCTTGGTTTCCGCTTTCGTGCCCAGACCTGCGCGGTCACTCCGCAGAACGTCGACCTGGATCCGGTGGACGCGGTAACCCTGCAGCGCAACGGCAGCGCGGGCGAGAAGTCGTTCAATGTGCGCGTCAGCTGTGCCGCCTCCGGGCGCCGACTGGTTCTGGAGCTGGTGGACGTTCACGATCCTGCCAGCACGTCAAACACGCTGAAGGCGGCGCCGGGCAGTACCGCCAATGGTGTGGCAGTGCAGATCCTCAGTGGAGGGAATCCTGTGCGGATGAAAGCCCCCTGGACCCATGGCGCCGCATCAGGCAGTGCCCTGCCGGTTCCATTCAGTGCGCGCTACCTGCGCACGACCGGGACGCTGCGCACCGGATCGATACGTGGTGAAGCAACGTTGCTGGCAGATTACTACTGAGGTGCGTCGCGCATGAATGGAATGCGGGCATGATCCCTTCCACTACGCCGCGTCCAGGTCTGTGTGCTTCACGGCTTGCATCGGCCATGGCATTCGCTCTGTCGGGACTGGCGTTACCTGCCCACGCGGAGACCGAAACGGGCCTTGAATTCAGTGACGGCTTCCTCGTGGGTGGGCGAACCATCGATATGCGTCGCTATGTGCGCGGCAACCCCATGCCCGCAGGCGACTACCGCGTTGATGTGCTGGTCAACGGCCAGTACCTGCAGACACGCGACATCACCTTCGTAGCGGGCGACGACCCTGACCGGGCGGGTGCCTGCCTGTCTGCGGATCTGCTGCGGGAGCTGGAACTGCAGGCCACCTATCGAATGGCGCTGGAGCGGGCAACGGGTTGTATCGACCTGCCGTCCGTGATCGCGGGGGCAACAGTGACATTCGACAGCGGCACGCTGCAGCTGCTGATCTCCGTGCCGCAGGCTGCACAGGCGAGGGCGGCACGAGGCCTGGTGCCGGTTGAGCTACGTGATCCAGGCATCAACGCCCTGTTCGTGGACTACAGCGCCAGCCATGGCCGTAGTGCAGGCGTCGATCGCAGCCACCTCGGCCTGCGCATGGGTGCGAACATCGGGAGCTGGCGCTTCCGCCATCGCACCGCCTTCAACCATGCGCGGGGGCAGGTGCGCCGTACCACCATCAACAGTTACGCCCAGCGTGACATTCCCGGGTGGAACAGCCAGCTGTTGCTGGGTGAGGGCAACACCAGTGGGCAGCTGTTTGACAGTGTGCCGTTCACGGGGGTGCGTATCGCCAGTGATGAACGGATGCTGCCTGATTCACTGCGCGGATATGCACCGGTGGTACGTGGCATTGCCGACAGCAGTGCAGTGGTGCGCATCGAGCAGGACGGTGTTGTCATCCATGAAGTAAACGTCGCTCCAGGGCCGTTCGCGATAGACGATCTGTATCCCACCAACTTTGGTGGTGACCTGCAGGTGATCGTAATGGAAGCCGATGGCCGGCAGCAGCAGTTCACCGTCAGCTTCTCGGCGGTGCCACAGGCGCTGCGCGCGGGTACGTCCCGCTCAAGCGTGACCGCCGGTGCACTAAGAGGCCGTCACGTCCTGCAGCGGCTGGGCTTCGCCGAGGCCACCCATGCGCATGGACTGAACAATCGACTGACAGCTCTCGGGGGATTGCAGCTGGCTGAAGGATACGGTGCCGGCCTGCTGGGGGTGGCGGTCAACACTCCTGTCGGCGCGCTGGGCATGGACGTCACCCATTCGCGCGCCCGCCAGGCGGACGGGCGGCCCCTGATCGGCAACAGCTACCGGGTGAACTATCAGCGCTACCTGGCAGAAAGTGGCACCAACTTCGGGCTTGCGGCGTATCGTTACAGCACCCGGGGCTTCCTCACGCTGCACGATCTGGCAACGGCCCGCTCGGACGAGTGGCATCCAGTGGGACGTGCGCGCCAGCGCTACCAGCTGAACTTCTCACAGAGGATCGGGGAGCGCAGCAGCCTGCATCTCGACGGCGGCCACGTCGCGTACTGGGACAGCACGCAGCGCCAGAATGATCTGCAGCTGAGCTTCAATACCGTTGCGGGGAAGGTCAACTACGGCGTATCCGTCATGCGTTTCCGGCAGGGAAACGGTCGTCAGGACACCCGCTACGACCTCACGGTCAGTCTGCCCTTGGGATCCCACGGCAGCACGCAGCGGACCAGCACCCGCGTGGGTCGCTCTGACGGTGGAGGCCAGGCCCAGCTGAGCCTGACAGGTGCGGTGGGAGAGCGTCGCGCGCTCAACTATTCACTGTCTGGAGAGCAGCGGGCGGGCGGGGTACGCAGCAGCACTGCATTCGCCGATTATCAAGGCCGCTACGCACATCTCAGCGCGGGCTTCACCCGAGCCGGGCATTTCAGCAGTCACACGCTGGGGGCCGCCGGCAGCATCGCCTTGCACCGTGGTGGGATCACCCTGGGGCAGCCAGTGGGAGAGGGATTTGCGCTGGTGCAGGCGCCCGGCGCGCACGGCGCCCGCATCGGAGCCGGCGCTGATCTCCGTGTTGATCGCCGTGGTTATGCGCTGCTGCCGCACATCAGCCCTTACCGCTGGAACCGCATTGATCTTGACCCGTCCGGTTTGCCGCTGGAAGTGGAACTCCTACAGACCTCCCGGCGCATCGCGCCGACAGCGGGCAGCATCGTACGTGTTCCGTTCGAAGTGCGACGCGAGCGCTCCTTGTTCATCGATGCGACGGACGCGCTTGGGCAGCCGTTGCCGTTTGCCGCGCGCGTGCAGGAGGAGAACGGCACGCCGCGCGGAGCCGTTGGGCAGGGGGGCGTGATTCATCTGCGCGGTGCCCAGGATGAAGGAGCATTGATCGTCGATGCCGATGGCCCCAGCCGCTGTCGACTGCTGTACCGCATGCCCGCCAAACCTGACGCCTATGGCCTGTCCTGGACCCAGGCGCTGTGCACGCCAATGGGCGACGCCGGGTTGCGGGTAGAGACCGCGATTCCAGGTCCTGACATTCAATCTTCGCTTGCTCCAGGAGAATCTCCATGATCGATCAGTACCGTCATCTGCCGGCCATGCTTGCATTGCTGATGGCCGCATCGCCGGCCAGCAGCCAGACACTTTCCATCAGTGGCCGAGTGTTGCCGGGTACCTGTGCGCTGGCCACCCCCGCCATCACGCTCGACAGCGTCAAGGCCGATGCACTCAATGTGGGCAACAACAATCTCAAGACCAGCAATCTGAATTTCACCGGATGCATCGGCGTCACCAAGGCACTGCTTTCCTTTGATGGGACCGCTGCGGAGGGCGATGCCCTGCGGTGGAAAAACACGGCGACGAGCGAGCCCGCCAAGGGCCTTTCCATTGTGCTGCTGGCAGGCGCGAGCGGATCGACACCTCTGAAGAAGGGAGACAAGGACATTCCTGTCATAGTGACTGGAGCGACGGCCAGCTACACGCTGCGTGCGGGCTACTACCTGCCCTCCACCAGTGGTATCAACGCGGGCTCGGTGCAGACCGAGATCACCATCACAGCAACCTACCAGTAGTCTTCATCCAGTCGCTGCATGGGGAAGAACTCAGGTTCCAATGAGCTTGCCATTGCGAATGGATGCTTCACCTCCATGCCGGATGACGTGCGCGTACGGCAATGACGACCTATCTCGCCTTGCCGATGTGCCGGCGAGGGGGGGAATGGTCGTCAGTCGACTGGGGTACACCGCGCGGAGAAGCAGATGGCAGGATCGAAGTCTTGACTGTATCTGAACGAAGGCCCCATCTGTCGTGATTGTCCATTGAGTGACTGTGCAGCCGGTGGCGATGCTGCCGGATCGCTCGCTACTGACCACGCGCATGTCCCCTCCCGAACGTTCCCACAACGCCGCCATCGATGGCCTGCGTGCATTGGCGGTGCTGGCCGTCGTGGTCTTCCACACCAATGCGGCGTGGTTGCCCGGCGGTTTCACCGGCGTGGATCTGTTCTTCGTGGTGTCCGGCTTCGTGATCAGCCAGTCGCTGGCCTCGCGCGCCAATGCGTCGCTGGGCGCAATGCTGCTTGATTTCTACCGGCGCCGCGTGCTGCGCTTGTTGCCGGCGCTGCTGGTGATGCTGATGGCGACCTTTGTGCTGTCGGCGCTGTTCATTCCCCGCGCGTGGCGCAACGAGCAGTTCGACCAGACCGGCTGGGCCGCGCTGATCGGCTTCAGCAACATCGTGCTGGCGGGTCAGCAGGACGATTACTTCTCACCCGGCGTGGAACTGAACCCTTTCCTGCACACCTGGACGCTGGGCGTGGAGGAGCAGTTCTACCTGGTCTTCCCGCTGCTGTTCTTCGTGTGGTTGCGTGGGCGTGAGCGCTGGCCATGGTCGCGTTGGCTGTTGCCGGTGTTGACCCTGCTGTCGCTGGCGTGGGCAGGCTGGCAGGCGCAAACGGCACCGGCGGCGGCGTTCTATCTGCTGCCCGCACGGTTCTGGGAGTTGGCCGCGGGCGCGCTGCTGTACCAGTGGATGCGCACGCGCACGCCGGGCCAGAACGGGGATGCGGTTGCCGTGGCCGGTCTGGCGCTGCTGGGTGCAGGCGTGGTGATTGCACCGCAGCTGGCGATGCCGGTTCCGGGCGTGCTGGCTACCGTGGCTGGCACGTTGATGCTGCTGGCGAGTGTGTCGGCGCCGGGTACATCGCGCATCGGCCGCGCATTGGGGTGCGCGCCGCTGGCGTATCTGGGCAGGCTGTCCTATTCGCTGTACCTGTGGCATTGGCCGCTGCTGGTGCTGCTGCGCTGGACCTGCGGCCTGCACGGTGCTGCGCTGTGGCTGTATCCGGTACTGCTGCTGGCGGTGTCGGCCGCGTCCTACCACTTCATCGAGCGCCCGCTGCGCAGTGCGGCGCCGCTGCTGCGGCTGGCACCGGCCAAGGTGCTGGCGATGGGGCTGCCAGTGGTCGCGCTATGCGGCGCAGGCGCGTGGGCTACGGTGGAATACCACGAGCAGATCTCGCTCAGCGTTACCCGCGATGGCTACGCATGGCAGGCGCGTCGCTATCCCGCATGGCGGTCGCTGGAGCCGGTGAGCGCGCCGGCGCTCGAAGGGCGGCGCCTGTTCGTGGTGGGGGATTCGCATGCGGCGGCCTACCGCACCATGACCAGCATGGTCGCGCGCCAGACCGGCATGGAGATGCGCCAGGATGACCGCGGTGGTTGCAGCTTCGTCAATCTACTGCGGGCCAGCCCGGCCGACTGTCGGGACTTCATTGAAAACGCATTGTCGAATATCGAGCGTGAGGCGCGTCCGGGTGACATCGTGCTGCTGGCAGCATTGCGCATGCCGGAGCTGCGTGGGTTCGATTGGCAGCGCCAGGATGCACAACAGATCTATCAACAGCTGTTGGACGAGCGCACCCCGGCCCATGCACAGGCCGCGCGTGACGAGGCTGATCGTGTTCTTGGGCGTTTGCAGGAGCTGGCCGTGCACGTGGTTGTGGATGCACCGCTGCCGTTGTTCAAGGCCGGGGCCTACCGTTGTTCGGATTGGTTCAACCGCCGCAATCCTGCCTGTGCCGGTGGCCTGAGCATGCCGCGTGCCGATCTGGAAAGGCTGCGCGCGCCGCAGATGGCGTTGCTGGCCGAGCTGGCGGCGCGCTATCCATGGCTCACGGTGTGGGACCCGCTACCGTTGCTGTGCGGGCCGCAGACCTGCTCGGCGGTGGAAGAGGGTGAACCGCTGTTCTTCGACAATGATCACCTGAGTGGGCATGGCAACCGCGTGCTGCTGCCCAGCTTCCGGCAGACGCTGATCGATAGTGCAAGCGACAAGTCCTTGTAGAGCCGAGCCCACGCTCGGCTTGCCACGCGCAGCGCGGGCTTGATCGGGACCGGGACGACGAGCAGCCGAGCATGGGCTCGGCCCTAAAGGAGTGCACGCGGCCTATGCCAGCGGCAGCACCTTGCCTGGATTGAGGATGCCGTCCGGGTCCAGCGCGGCCTTGATCGCGCGCATCGTCGCCAGCGTGGCCGGGCTGAACGCCTGGGCCATGAAATCGCGCTTGGCCAAACCAATGCCATGCTCGCCGGACAGCGTGCCGCCCAGTGACAGCGTCAGTTCGAAGATCTTCGGCAGTGCGGCATGCGCGCGTGCGTTCTCGTCGGCGTCGTCCGGGTGGTAAAGAATGTTGACGTGCAGGTTGCCGTTGCCAGCGTGACCGAAGGTGACGATGGTCAGCGTGTAGTCGCGCGCCAATGCCTGTACACCGGCCACCAGTTCCGGAATGCGCGACACTGGCACCACCACGTCTTCATTGATCTTGCCGGGCGCGACCGTCCGCAGTGCCGGCGACAGCGCCTTGCGCGCCGCCCACAGCTGGTCGCGCGCGCGGCCTTCCATCGCCACGTCCAGCTCGATCATGCCGTCGCCTTCGGCGGCGCTGGCCAATGCCTGCAACAGATAGGGCAGGGTGTCGTGGTCACCATCGGCCTCGACCAGCAGCATCGCACCGGCCTCCGGAACATCGGCGCCATTGAGCCGCAGCAGCTCCAGGCTGCGTGCGTCCATGAATTCCAGGCGGGTGGGTACCACCGGCTGCGACATCAACCGCGACACGGCGGCTGCGGCGGCATCCGCATCGCGGTACAACACGCGCAGCCCGGCCTGGCTGACCGGCAGCGGAGTGAGCTTGAGGGTGGCTTCCACGATCAGCGCCAGCGTGCCTTCGCTGCCCACCAGCAGGTGGGTGAGGTCGTAGCCGGTGGAATCCTTGGTGTAGGCACCACCGCAGCGGATCACCTCGCCGGTGCCGGTGACGGCGACCAGACCGAGTACGTTGTCGCGGCTGGTGCCGTACTTCACCGCGCGCGGGCCACCGGCGTTGCAGGCCAGGTTGCCACCCACGCTGCAGATCTCCGCGCTGGATGGGTCCGGTGCCCAGAACAGGCCATGTGGCGCCAGCGCCTGCTGCAGCGTTCCATTGAGCACGCCGGGCTGCACCACGGCGCAGCGATCACCGGCACGGATCTCCACGATGCGGTCCATGCGGGTGAACGACAACACGATGCTGCCCGGCAACGGCACGGCTGCACCGGTGGTGCCGGTGCCGGCGCCGCGCGCGACCAGCGCTACGCCATGCACGCGACAGGCACGCACCAGTGCCTGCACCTGTTCGACGCTGGCGGGCAGCGCGACGGCAGCGGGGCGCTGGTGGCGCCACGAGTTGTCCTGCGCGTTCGCCTCCAGCGCGTTGTCATCCATGCGCCAGCCCTCCGCGCCCAGCAGGGCAGACAGTTCGGCAATCAATGCGGCGGGCAGGGCAGTACTCATGACAGATCTCGTGGGGCAGCAGGAGCGGGTTGGATCAGTTTCCAGGCAACAACGGCGCCGGCCAGCGGCAGCCAGACCCAGCGCAGTTCAGAGAGCAGGGTAGCGATGCCGCGCGCGCTGAAGAACTGCGGGGCAAACGGTGAAACGCGGATCGGCCGCCACGGGGCGAAGAAGCGCTGTTCGCTCCACGGCCAGGCCAGGGCAACGCCAAGGCCGCCGGAGGTCATGGCGTCGAGCAGGGGATGGCTGGCCGCGCAGATGAAGACGAACACGGTGGCTTGCATGGTCGATGCCACCGTTGGCCGCGCCTTGGTAGGTGCCAACCTGGGTTGGCACAATGCAGACCACAACGCCGCCAATGCGGCCAACACCCCGGCAAACAACAACGAATGGCTGGCACCGCGATGGCCGAACGCATCGGCATAGGGAATATGCAGGGCAAAGGCCAGTACATCGGCATCGGGCAGCATCGCGGCGACCACACCGGCGGCCAGCAGCCATGCCGGAATGCGGCCACGATCCGCGGCGCACCACAGCGCCAGAGGCACAGCGGCATGGGTGATGATCGAAGGCATCAGTCACGCACCATGGTCGTGCCGGCCAGGCTGCGCTTTGGTAGCTGCCAACCTTGGTTGGCACAGAAGCGCCGACCAAGGTCGGCCTCTACCAAAGCAAACGGTAGCCATCAGCAATCATCCAACCGGAACGCATCGCGCAGCCACTGCAACTGCGGCGGCTCGCCCGTAGCTTCCACCACATCAAAGCGGCACGGCGCATCGGCCAGCGCGGGATGGTCCTGCAGGTACAACAATGCGGCATGTGCCAGGCGCCGACACTTGCGCACATCCACCGAGGCCGCGCCGCCACCGAAATCAGATCGCGCGCGGTAGCGCACCTCCACGAACACCACGGTGCCGGCGTCGTCCATCACCAGGTCCAGCTCACCGCCACGATAACGCACGTTGCGCGCACGCGGCTGCAGTCCGGCCCGTTGCAGATGCTGCTCGGCGGCGGCTTCCACCGCCGAGCCCCGTTGGCTGCGCTCAGCGACCACCGACGATCGGCATCGGCCGGCCGCCATTGAAGGTGGACCAGGCCGGCTGGCGCAGGATGTTGCCGTTGCTGTCCAGGAACAGGGTGCCGGTGGCACCGTCCAGGCCACCTTCGTTGGACAGCTTGTCCAGGTAGGCGGTGATCTTCCAGGCATCGGCGCCGAAGGCGAACAGGCGGCCGGCCGCACCGCGTGCGCTGGGCAGGGTGCTGGCGACCTGGCTGGCCGACGGCAGGCCCGACACGCTGCGCACGTTCCAGGCTTCGTTCGGGTAGACGATGCCGTCCAGCGCCACGTCTTCTTCCATCTTGCCGCTGCCGACGGTCAGCTGCGAGGTGCCGACGCGGGTGGCGCCACCGGCACCGGCCAGCGCCAGCTGCGGCGCCAGCAGGCGAGCCTGCGGGGCGCGCACGGCGAGGAACACGGCATCGACCTGGCCGGCATTGCGCACCTGCGCACCGACATCGCCAACCGCATCGCTGACGCCGACCGTGGCCACCACCTGGCCGCCGCGCTGGGCGAAGCGCTGGGCGAAGGCGGCGGCGGCACGGCGACCGGTATCGTCGGCGCTGTTGATCACCAGCGCCTTGCCGCGCTCGCGGCCACGCAGGTATTCGGCGGCGACGATGCCGTCGTCTTCCGGCGCCAGCGAGAAACCGGCGCTGCCGGCCGGCGGCGCGTCCTTGCCACGGTTCAGTGCCAGCACCGGCACCTGCAGCTGCTGGCGGCCGTACACCGCGTCCACTTCGTCGCGGCCCAGCGGACCGACCACGAAGTCGGCACCGGAGGCGACGGCCTTGTCATATGCGGCCAGCGCACCGGCCGGGGTACCGGCGGTGTCGATGAAGTTGATGTCCGGGCGGCGGCGGGTCTCGCCGTAGTAGGCGGCGAGCAGGCCATCGCGCACCGGCTGCGCGGCGGTGGCCAGGCGGCCGCTGAGCGGCAGCAGCACGGCCAGCTTGGCCGGCGGGCGGTAACCGTCGCTCATCGCCGGCGGGCGCTTGCTGGTATCGAACTGGGCGGCGCCGTCGCGGTCGAACGGGCGCGGCAGCGGCAGGCCGCGTGCGATCAGCGCACGGCCAGCGAAGTTGTACAGCGGGTCGTTGGCCGGCAGGGCGGCGGCACGGCTGCGCAGGGTAGCGTCGTCGAGCGTGCCGAGCAGGCCGGCAATGGCGGCCTGGTTTTCGCTGCGGGCGCTGCCGGTCAGGCTGGCGTGCGCGCGGGCGCGCTCGGCGGCGGCGCCGAAGCTGTCGCCGGTGCCTTGCAGGGCATTCGCGCGTGCCACGTACCAGCGCGTGCGCAGGGCCGGCAGTACGTTGTCGCCGCTGTCCTTCAGCAGTGCCAGCGCCTGCGCCGGCTGCTTGTCGGCCAGTGCCAGCTCGGCGCCGGTCAGCTGGTAGCGCTGCAGGCTGGCGCCGGTCAGCTGGCGGGCGGTGAGCTGGCCCAGCAGGCTGCGCGCGCGAGCGCTGTCGCCGGCCAGGTGCCAGGCCCAGGCGGCATCGGCTAGGGCGTTGCTGCGGGCGCCACCTTTCAGGGTTGCGGCCAGCGCTTCCAATTGCAGGGCGGCGTCGCGCGGTTTGCCCTGTTCGATCAGCGCCAGCGCCTGGCTCTGGGCCGGCGATTCGGGCGCGCTGGTCAGGCTGGTGGTGGCACAGCCGGCCAGCAGCATCAGCGACAACGACAGGGCGGAGATCCGTGCGGCGGGCTTGTTCATGATCGGGTCCATGCGATGAGGGCAGCGGCCTTGGCCGGGTACACGCTACGATTCTACCCTTGCCCCGTGAGTACCGCTGAAATGAGTGTCCCAACCCTGTACGTCGTCGCCACCCCGATCGGCAACCTGGCCGATCTGAGCCCGCGCGCGCAGGAGGTGCTGCGCTCGGTGGCGGCCATCTGTGCCGAGGACACCCGCCGCAGCGGCCAGCTGCTGTCCCATTTCGGCATCCAGCAGCCGCTGGTGGCCCTGCACGAACACAATGAAGAGGCCCTGTCGCAACGCCTGGTCTCGCGCCTGCAGGCGGGCGAATCGCTGGCGCTGGTCAGCGATGCGGGCACCCCGCTGGTCAGCGACCCCGGCTTCCGCCTGGTGCGTGCTGCCCGTGCGGCCGGCATCAAGGTCAGCCCGATTCCCGGTGCCTGCGCCGCCATTGCCGCGCTGAGCGTGGCGGGCCTGCCCAGCGACCGCTTCAGTTTCGAGGGCTTCCTGCCGGCCAAGGCCAGTGGCCGTCGCGACCGCCTGCAGGCGCTGGCCGGCGAAGTGCGCACGATGGTGTTCTACGAATCCTCGCACCGCATCGCCGAATCGCTGGCCGACATGGCGGCGATCTTCGGCGGCGAGCGCCCGGCAGTGCTGGCACGCGAGCTGACCAAGCTGTTCGAGACCGTGCTCGATGGTGATCTGGCGGGACTGCTGGCCAAGGTGGAAGCCGACGAGAACCAGCGCAAGGGCGAGTTCGTGGTGATGGTGCAGGGTGCTGGTGACGACGAGGAAGCGCAGCTGGCGCATGGTCGCCGCGTCTACGCGAAGCTGAGCGAGCACCTGCCGCCGTCGACCGCCGCCAAGCTCGCCGCCGAGTTGACCGGTGCACCGCGCAAGGCGTTGTACGGGAGTTGATGGATCGTGCGGACCAAGGTCCGCACCCACCAGATCGGAATCTGCACCCACTAGGGCAGCGACATCGGTAGATCCACGCCATGCGTGGATGGATGAACCGGACGCCGCGATCGGCACGGCAGGAAGGACGTGCGTGCGCTAGAATATGCGCTGGCGGAGCCGGCCAGACAGTCGCGTCATCCCTTCGGGGGTGCCGAGGAAAGTCCGGGCTCCATAGGGCAAGGTGCCAGGTAACGCCTGGGCGGCGCAAGCCGACGGAAAGTGCAACAGAAAGATACCGCCTACGTCTTCTTCGGAAGGCCGGTAAGGGTGAAATGGTGCGGTAAGAGCGCACCGCGAGTCTGGCAACAGACCGGCACGGCAAACCCCACCTGGAGCAAGACCAAATAGGGATCCTTTGGCGCGGCCCGCGTTGGATCCGGGTAGGTTGCTTGAGCGTTGCGGTGACGTAACGCCTAGAGGAATGACTGTCCACGACAGAACCCGGCTTATCGGCCGGCTCCGCCTCTTTCTTCCATCCACGCATGGCGTGGATCTACTGATGCCATGCGTGGGGGATCTACCGGCGCCCATGCGTGGCGTCGGTGCGCCAGCATTACGGGGCCGGCTCCCTTTCCGCAGGAAAGGGAGCCGGCCCCTTTTTGATCAGCGGTACTGCCCAGCGGAAATGAACTGCTCGAACCGTTCGCACCACACCACTACGGTGGTGTAGTCGTCCACGTTGATGCTTTCGGGCACGTCCACCAGGAAGCGGTTGAAGGTCTTTACCTCGCCGATGCGCTGGGCCTGCGCCTTGGTCTTCAGGAAATCGGCCTTGTTGTCGACGAAGTCGCGGACCAGGTAGACCTTGTAATCCGGTCCCGGGCCCATCTTGCCGTCGAAGGCGACCTGGCGCGGGCTGACGCTGACCTTGCCTTCGGCCCAGTGCACCGCGTCGCTGCCCTTGAGGTGGCGACGGAAGGTGGTGTGGTAGCGGGCTTCGGCCATGGCGGCCTGCACCTGTGCGACCGGCGGGTCGTCGGGGGCGATCAGGATCGGCAGCAGGTAGATGCCCAGGCCGAAGCCCAGGCCGAGGGCGAGCAGGTGGGTGGCGGCAAGTACAAGAACACGGCGCATCGATGACTCCCTGTGGATCGGTGGGGCGCGCGGCAGGACCGCGCCGGGTCATCGTGTGGCGTGTGTGCAGACATTTATAGACACAGAAAACAGGTACAGGGTCAGAAATCGACCTGGCTCTGGCCAAGTGCGACGCCCTGTGGGCCGAAGCGGCGCTCGTGGATCTCGCCGTGGCCATCGGCATCGATCAGCAGCACGGTGCTGGCGCGGGTGCCGTAATCGTCGCCGCGGATGAAGGCCGGGCTCAGCCAGCGCTCGCGTTCCAGGCCGATGCCGGTGTCGGGCAGGTCGCTGTCGGCCGGGCGGTGTTCGTCGGCGAGGGCGTTCCAGAGCGGGGTCAGATCCCTTTCCCCTTGGGAAGGGGATCTGACCCCGTCTTCCTGCAGCCACGCGGAAAGCGCAGCCATCAGCCGTCGGGTCTTCGGCCAGGGCGCGTCCAGCGCGCCGTTGGACATGCCATGCACACCCGGGCCCAGGCTCTGGCGCTCGGCGGGGTGGTTGCCCAGGTACTCGAGGCTGTCGCCATCGGCCAGCAGCAGGTTGAAGGGTGCATACGCGCCCGCCACGGTGGCCAGCTGGTCGATATGCACGGCGGCGGGGTCGCGGCCGCGCAGGAAGTCGGCCACCAGTGCACCCCGGGACGGGCCGGTCTGTGCGGCCAGCGGATCACGGACATTGGTGACCACGGCCATGCGGCCGCCGGCGCCGACGCCGGCCCAGCCACCGCCGGAGCGCAGGTCGCGCCCTCCGATGACGGAGGTCTCATCCTGCCAGGGGGCCAGCGCCGCGGTCGGGCGGGCGTGGAACTCATCACGGTTGCCGGTCATCACCAGCCGCCAGCGCGGGTGGTGCATCCAGCCAAGAGCGAGCAGGCACATGGCCTCATTGTGCATCGTTTGCGCAGTCCGGCGGCGTTTCCGGCCGGTTCCGGATGAATGCGCGGGCGATGTTTCACGCCTTGTCCACAGCCCTGAACTTCCGTTCAATCTCAAAAATTGAGACGGATCAGCAACTTGTGGATAAGCCTTGAACAATTCTCTAAAGGTTGTTGCAAGCCATTGATGCGGCTGGCGATTTCCCCGCTGAAAAGTTGTTGACAACCCTTCGGCCGCTGCTAAGGTGGGCATCAGAGGGAAATCCGGGTGTTTTGTGGGTTTTCGTGGTTCAATGTTTCACCGGGCGAAGGATAGGTGCACGCGTCGTGTTCCAGGGCGAGACGGCCATCACAGTTGACGATAAAGGGCGCATGGCGGTTCCCACCGCTTACCGCGACCTCGTCGCGCGCGCCAGCAACAACCGTCTCGTGCTGACCTACAACCCGTTCGAAGCCGGCTGCCTGTGGCTGTATGCAGAGTCGGAATGGGAGCGGGTCCGCGACGACGTCATGTCCAAGCCCAACACCCAGCGCGTCGTGCGCCTGTTGCAGCAGAAGCTGGTCGGCTCGGCCGCCCATCTGGAACTGGACGGCAACGGTCGCATCAGCATCCCCGCCAGCCACCGCGGTGCGGTGGGCATTGAGAAGAAGGCGGTATTGCTCGGTATGGGCGACAAGTTCGAATTGTGGAGCGAGCAGGCGCATCGGGCCCTGATCCAGCAGACGTTGTCTGACGAGGATCTGGGTGATGGGTTGCTCGACCTGAAGTTGTGAGCCGGGGTGCCCGGATGCGCCCAGAAGCGCAGACCGGTCACCTTCCGGTGTCGCAGTCGCCGGCGGTGCACCTGCCGGTCCTGTACACCCAGGTCCTTGAAGGCCTGAGGGTGATCGAAAACGGACGTTATCTGGATGGCACGTTCGGTCGTGGCGGTCATGCACGTGGCGTGCTCACCCAGCTCGGTCCCGAGGGGCGCCTGCTGGTCATGGACAAGGATCCGGAAGCCATCGCCGTTGCCGAGCGCGATTTCGCGCCGGACCCGCGCGTGTCCATCTTCCGTGGCAGCTTCGCCCAGCTGCTGCAGTGGGATGCGACGGCCGAAGGCCTGGACGGCGTGCTGTTCGACCTGGGCGTGTCGTCGCCGCAGCTGGACGTGGCCGAACGTGGCTTCAGCTTCGGCAAGGACGGCCCGCTGGACATGCGCATGGACCCGGACAGCGGTGAAAGCGCCGCGCAGTGGATCAACCGCGTGGAAGAGCGCGAAATTGCCGACGTGCTGTGGACCTATGGCGAAGAACGCCAGAGCCGCCGCATCGCCCGTGCCATCGTGGCCCGCCGTGAGAAGCAGCCCTTCTCCCGCACCGCCGAACTGGCCGAGCTGATCGCCTCGGTGATGCCGCGTGGGAAAGACAAGATCCACCCGGCCACGCGCAGCTTCCAGGCCATCCGCATCCACATCAACCGCGAGCTGGCCGATCTGGAAGCCGGGCTCGATGCGGCCGTGGAACGGCTCAAGCCCGGTGGCCGGCTGGCGGTGATCAGCTTCCATTCGCTGGAAGACCGCATCGTCAAGCAGTACATGAACCGCCTGGCCAAGGCGCCGCCGGCCAACCGCCGCCTGCCTGAGGCGGTGGCGTTCGTGCCGACGCTGGACCTGATCGGCGGTGCCATCAAGGCTACCGACGAGGAACTGGCCGCCAACCCGCGTGCGCGCAGCGCCGTGCTGCGCGTGGCGCAGAAGCGGGAGGCCGACGCATGAGCCGGCTGCTGCTGATCATCCTGCTGGCGTCCACCGTGGCCTCGGCGATCGGCGTCGTGTTCGTGCGTCACCGTCATCGGCAGACGTTCATCGAACTGTCGCGCGCCGAGCGCAAGCGCGATGACATCAACCTGGAATTCGGCCGCCTGCAGCTGGAGCAGGCGACCCTGGCCGAAGCCAACCGTGTCGATCGCATCGCCCGCGAGAAGCTCGGCATGAAGTTCCCCGAGGCCGCCGATATCGTGGTGGTGCGCCCATGAGCAAGGCCGGCCGCAACCGCCCGCGCAATGCCTTCAACCTGCGCCAGCGCCTGCGCTGGGTCGCGCTGGCGCTCGGTCTGTGCTCGGTGTCGCTGGTCGGCCGCGCGGCCTATGTGCAGATCATCAACAGCGACTTCTACCAGCGCCAGGGCGAGGCCCGTTACCTGCGCGAGCTGCCGATCAAGACCTCGCGCGGCATGATCACCGACCGCAACGGCGAGCCGCTGGCGGTATCCACGCCGGTCGCCTCGATCTGGGTCAATCCGCAGGACCTGCTGCGTTCGCCCGAGCGCATCCCGGAGCTGGCCCAGGCGGTCGGCATGTCGGTGGATGAGCTGAGCAGCCGCCTGTCGCAGAAGTCGGACAAGGAATTCATGTACCTGCGCCGCCGGATCAATCCGGACGAGGCAGAGAAGGTGGTCGCGCTGAAGATTCCGGGCGTGGCCGCGCAGCGCGAGTTCCGCCGCTTCTACCCGCAGGGTGAAGCGATGGCGCACGTGCTGGGCTTCACCAACATCGACGACCGCGGCCAGGAAGGCCTGGAGCTGGCGTTCGACGAATGGCTGCGCGGCAAGGCCGGTGCGAAGCGGGTGATCCGCAACCGCAAGGGCGAGACCGTCGAGAGCGATCTGCTGCGCGCCGCTGAGCCGGGCAAGGACCTGACCCTCAGCATCGACCGCCGCATCCAGTACCTGGCGTTCAAGGAACTGCGCAACGCGCTGGTGGCCAACAAGGCAGCGGGCGGTTCGATGGTGATCATGGACGTGACCACCGGCGAGATCCTGGCCATGGTCAACCTGCCGACCTACAACCCGAATTCGCTGACTGGCGCGCTGCCCGATGCGCGCCGCAACCGTGCGGTGACCGACCTGGTCGAGCCGGGTTCGACGATGAAGCCGTTGACCATCGCTACCGCGCTGCAGGCCGGTGCGGTGACCAAGGACACCATCATCGACACCAATCCGGGCTACATGCAGGTGGCCCGCTTCACCATCCGCGACGTGCCGCGCAACAACGGCGTGTTGAACGTGACCGGTGTGATCACCCGCAGTTCCAACATCGGCGCGGCCAAGGTCGCGGCGAAGATGCCGGACCAGGTGTTCTATGACGGTGTGCGCCGATTCGGCTATGGCTCGGTGCCGCACAGCGGCTTCCCGGGTGAATCCGGTGGCGTCGTGCGACGCCCGGCCAACTGGGACGGTGCCACCAAGACCACCATGTCCTACGGCTACGGCCTGAACGTGACGCCGCTGCAGATCGCTACCGCCTATTCGGCGCTGGCCAATGGCGGCAAGCTGATCGCGCCGACTTTCGTCAAAGGCCAGCGCAACGAAGCGCATCAGATCATCGACGAAAACGTCGCCAGGCAGGTCGTGGCGATGATGGAAACCGTGGTCACCCAGGGCGGCGCCAAGCAGGCGGCGGTGCTGGGCTACCGCGTGGCCGGCAAGACCGGTACTGCGCGCAAGGCTGGCCCGGGTGGTTACGAGCGTGGCCATTACAACGCGCTGTTCGCTGGCGTGGTACCGGCCACCAACCCGCGCTTCGCCACCGTCATCGTCATCAACGATCCGCAGGCCGGCAAGTTCTACGGCGGCCTGGTGTCGGCGCCGGTCTACCACAACGTGATGGAAGGCACCCTGCGCCTGATGGACGTGCCACTGGACGACCTGCAGTCGTGGCTGGCCGCACAGCAGTCCGGCAAGGTCGGCCACTCGGCCTCGATCCTGCCTGCGCCGCCGGCCGAGACCGCGCTGCCGGTGGATGCCGCCGCTGAATTCGATGCTGCGCTGCCGAGCGCGCACGCCCAGACGCCGCCCACTACGGGAGGCACGCAATGAGTCCTTCGATGTTGCTTTCGCAGTTGCTTCCGGACGTTGCCCTTGCAGGGCACGACCCCGTTCTGACCGGCCTGGTGCTGGACAGCCGCGCCGTGCGTCCCGGCAATGCCTTCGTCGCCATCGCCGGTTTCGGCGCGCATGGCCTGGGCTTTGTCGAGCAGGCCCGCGCCGCCGGTGCCAGCGTCATCCTGTTTGAACCGCCGGCGCCTGTCGAACTGCCGGCACCGGCCGATGCGATCGCCGTGCCGGGCCTGCGCGCACGCATGGGTGCGATGGCCGACCAGTTCCATGGCGCGCCGTCGCGGGCGATGGCGATGGTCGGTGTCACCGGCACCAACGGCAAGACCTCCACCGTGCAGCTGCTGGCCCAGGCCTGGCACCTGCTCGGTACGCCCAGTGGCAGTATCGGCACGCTGGGCGCCGGACTTTATGGTGCGGTCGAGCCGACCGGCTTCACCACGCCGCTGGTGCTGCAGATGCATGCGCTGCTGGCGCAGCTGCGCGACGCCGGTGCGCGCGCGGTGGCGATGGAAGTCAGCTCGCATGCGCTGGACCAGGGGCGCGTGGATGCCGTGCACTACGACGTGGCGGTGTTCACCAATCTCACCCGCGACCATCTGGACTACCACGGCGACATGGCCAGCTACGGCGCGGCCAAGGCGCGGCTGTTCCACCGTCCGGGCCTGAAGGCCGCGGTGATCAATCTGGACGACGCGTTCGGCCGTCAGCTGTTCGCCGGCCTGCCGGCGGGCGTACAGCCGATCGGCCTGAGCTCGCGCGGTGCCACCGACGCCAGCGTGCGCGCCGAGGCGCTGCAGCTGGATGGCCGTGGCATTGCCTTCGAACTGGTCATCGACGGTCAGCGCGCGGCGGTGCTGTCGCCGCTGCTGGGCCGCTTCAACGTGGACAACCTGCTGGCGGTGGCCGGCACCCTGCACGCGCAGGGCCAGCCGCTGCCGCGCATCGCCGAAGTACTGTCGGCGCTGCAGCCGATCCGTGGCCGCATGAACCGCCTGGGCGGCGAAGGCGGCCTGCCGACCGTGGTGGTCGACTACGCACACACCCCGGACGCGCTGGAACAGGCGCTGGACAGCCTGCATGGCCACCTGCAGGGCACGCTGTTCTGCGTGTTCGGCTGCGGCGGCGAGCGTGATACCGGCAAACGCCCGCAGATGGCGGCCATTGCCGAGCGTCTGGCCAACCAGGTCATCGTCACCGACGACAACCCGCGTGGCGAGGATGGCGACGTGATCGTGGCCGACATCCTGGCCGGCTTCACCGATGCCTCCGCCGTGACCGTGCAGCGCAGCCGCGCGCGTGCGATCGGCCTGGCGGTGAAGCGTGCCGGTGCCGGTGACATCATCCTGATCGCTGGCAAGGGCCACGAGCCGTACCAGGAAGTGAATGGCGTGCGCCATGACTTCGACGACACCGAAGTGGCCGCCGCTGCACTGGCGGCCAAGGCCGGTGTACTAGAGGCGCAGGCCGGGGAGGGCACCGCATGAAGCGCACCCTGCTTTCGCTGATCGCACACTGGGCCGGCGGCGAGATCCACGGCGACGACGTGGCCATCGATGCGGTCAGCAATGACACCCGCAGCCTCGGCCCGGGCAGCCTGTATGTGGCGCTGCGCGGCGAGCGTTTCGACGGCCATGACTTTGCCGCCGACGCGCAGGCGCGCGGTGCCAGTGCGCTGCTGGTCGAGCGCCTGCTGCCGATCGAACTGCCACAGGTGCTGGTGGCCGACAGCGAACTGGCACTGGCGAAGATCGCCACCGGCATGCAGCGCGACCGCGGCACCGAGGTGTTCGCGATCACCGGCAGCAACGGCAAGACCAGCGTGAAGAGCCTGCTGCTGTCGATCCTGCAGCAGGTGGCACAGCACGCCCACAAGGTGGTCTACGCCAACCCGGGCAACCGCAACAACGAGATCGGCCTGCCGCTGGCGGTGATCGATGCGCCGGAAGATGCCGACTACGCCGTCTACGAGATGGGCGCCGGCAAGCCGGGCGATATCGCCTACCTGACCGACATCGCCCGCCCGCGCTATGCGCTGGTCAACAACATTGCCCCGGCGCACCTGGAACGCATGGGCAGCCTGCTCGGCGTGGCGGTGACCAAGGGTGCGATCTATGCCGCGCTGCCGGCCGATGGCGTGGCGGTGATCAATGTGGACGATGCCTACGGCCGCTGGTTCGAACAGCACTTCGTCGGCACCCCGCCGCGTTGCCGCGTGCTGCGCTACGGCCTGGAACATACCGCCGAGGTGACCGCGCGCGACATCCGCGCCGGCGCGCAGGGCAGCCAGTTCACCCTGGTCGCACCGAGCGGCGAAGCCCGCGTGGTGCTCGGCCTGCCCGGTCGCCACAACGTCAGCAATGCGCTGGCCGCCGCCAGCCTGGCGCTGGCCGCCGGTGTCGACCTGGCGCTGATCGCGACCGGCTTGGCCGAAGCGCAACCGGTGCCGGGCCGCCAGATTGCCCATCAGCTGCGCAATGGCACGGTGCTGGTGGACGACAGCTACAACGCCAACCCCGGTTCGCTGGCTGCGGCCATCGACGCCCTGGCCGCCGCGCCGGAAGAGGGCTGGCTGGTGCTGGGCGACATGCGCGAGCTGGGTCCGGACGGCGAGGCGCTGCATGCGCAGGCCGGCATCCGTGCACGCGCCGCCGGCCTGAAGCGGCTGTATGCACTGGGTCCGCTCAGTGCCGCCGCTGCGGCCGCCTTCGGTGAAGGCGGACGCCATTTCGATACCCATGGTGCGCTGTCACAGGCGCTGCAGGACGAGTTGCACGCTGGTGTGCGCTGCCTGGTCAAGGGTTCCCGTGGCAGTGCCATGGACCTGATCGTCAAAGCGCTGCTGGCGCAAGGAGAGGAATCCCCGCATGTTGTATGAACTGGCTCGATGGTTGCAGCAGTTGGAGAGCCTGTTCGGGCTGTTCAACTACCAGACGTTCCGCGCCATCCTTGCCGCGCTGACGGCCCTGTTCCTGTCGCTGTGGCTTGGCCCGGCGATGATCCGCAAGCTTGCCCAGTTCAAGGGCGGCCAGCCGATCCGCAAGGACGGTCCGCAGACCCATTTCTCCAAGGCCGGTACGCCGACCATGGGCGGTTCGCTGATCCTGCTCACCATCACCCTGTCGGTGCTGATGTGGGCCGACCTGCGCAACCGCTACGTGTGGCTGGTGCTGGCGGTGATGCTGTGCTTCGGCGCCATCGGCTGGTATGACGACTGGATCAAGATCGTCCGCCGCGACCCGAACGGCCTGAAGTCGCGCTGGAAATACCTGCTGCAGTCGATCTTCGGCCTGGCTGCTGGCCTGTTCCTGTTCTACACGGCCGACGTGCCGGCGGCGCTGACCTTCTACATCCCGATGTTCAAATCGGTGGCGTTGCCGCTGGCCGGCATCGGCTTCGTGGCCATCGCCTACTTCTGGATCGTCGGCTTCTCCAACGCGGTGAACCTGACCGACGGCCTGGACGGCCTGGCCATCATGCCCACCGTGCTGGTGGCCTGCGCGCTGGGCGTGTTCGCGTATGCCTCGGGCAACGTGGTATTCGCCAACTACCTGCAGATTCCGCAGATTCCGGGCGCCGGCGAGCTGGTCATCATCTGTGCGGCCATCGCCGGTGCGGGCCTCGGCTTCCTGTGGTTCAACACCTATCCGGCCATGGTCTTCATGGGCGACATCGGCGCGCTGGCGCTGGGCGCGGTGCTGGGCACGATCGCGGTGATCACCCGCCAGGAACTGGTGCTCGTGATCATGGGCGGCGTATTCGTCATCGAAACACTGTCGGTGATGATCCAGGTGGCCTCGTTCAAGCTGACCGGCAAGCGCGTGTTCCGCATGGCGCCGATCCACCACCATTTCGAACTGAAGGGCTGGCCCGAGCCGCGTGTGATCGTGCGCTTCTGGATCATCTCCGTCGTGCTCGTGCTGATCGGCCTGGCCACGTTGAAGGTGCGCTGAGATGAACGACCTGTCCCGCCAGGCAACACGCCTTGAAGCCATCGAAGGCAGCTACGACAAGTGGCTGCTGGGCGCGATCATCGCGCTCACCGGCGTGGGCGTGGTGATGGTGGCGTCCAGCTCGATCGCCTTGATGAGCAGTCCGTTCTACTACCTCAACCGCCACCTGATCTTCCTGGCGGTGGGTATCGTGCTGGCGGTCATCGCCGCCCGCACTGAACTGAAGTCCATCGAGCAGTACAACCAGATGCTGCTGCTGGGCTGCTTCGTGCTGCTGCTGGCGGTGTTCGCACCGGGCCTGGGCAGCACGGTCAACGGTGCGCGCCGCTGGATCAACCTGGGCATCTCCAAGTTCCAGACGGTCGAAGCGGTGAAAGTGCTCTACATCGTCTGGCTGTCCAGCTACCTGGTGCGTTTCCGCGACGAGGTCAATGCGACCTGGCCGGCGATGCTCAAGCCGCTGGGCGTGGCCGGGGCGCTGGTGGTGCTGCTGCTGCTGCAGCCGGACTTCGGCTCGTCCACCCTGCTGCTGGCGATCACCGCCGGCATGCTGGTGCTGGGCGGGGTGAACATGCCGCGCATGTCGATGCCGGTGATCATCGGCCTGGTCGGCATGAGCGCACTGGCGATCATCGAGCCGTACCGCATGCGCCGCATCACGTCCTTCCTGGACCCATGGGCCGACCAGCAGGGCGACGGCTACCAGCTGTCCAACGCGCTGATGGCGGTGGGCCGTGGCGAGTGGACCGGCGTCGGCCTGGGCAACTCGGTGCAGAAGCTGTACTACCTGCCCGAAGCGCATACCGACTTCATCTTCTCGGTCACCGCCGAGGAATTCGGCTTCCTGGGCACCTGCGTGATCGTGGCCCTGTACGCGCTGCTGGTCGGCCGGACCTTCTGGCTGGGCATGCGCTGCGTGGAGATGAAGCGGCACTTCTCCGGCTACATCGCCTTCGGCATCGGCCTGTGGATCAGCATGCAGACCTTCGTTTCGATCGGCGTGAACCTGGGCATCCTGCCGACCAAGGGCCTGACCCTGCCGCTGATCTCTTCCGGCGGCTCGTCGGTGCTGATGACCTGCGTGGCGATGGGCCTGCTGCTGCGCGTGTCCTATGAACTCAAGCGCGCCGAGCGCCGCCAGGCCGTGCGCATCGGCGGCACCGAAGACGCCGCTGCCGAGCCGAGCGACGAGCCGGCCGCGCCGGTGGCCGCCAGCGTACCGATGAGCGCCGAGCCGGTGGCTGCCGCTGCAGCGAACGCTGCGCGTGGCACCAGCCGCCTGCAGTCGCGCATCGAACCGACCTTCGGGAGGCTGTCATGAGCACAGCCACCGACAACGTGCGCCCGGTGATGATCCTGGCCGGTGGTACCGGCGGTCACATCTTCCCCGGCCTGGCCGTGGCCCGCGTGCTGCGCGCGCGCGGCGTGCCGGTCACCTGGATGGGCGCCGACGGTGCGATGGAAACCCGTCTGGTGCCGCAGCACGACATTCCGATCGACACGCTGGCCATCACCGGCCTGCGCGGCAAGGGCAAGCTGGCCCTGCTGGGCGCGCCGTGGCGGCTGATGCGCGCGTTGCGCGCGGCCGGCATGATCATCCGAAAGCGCCAGCCGCGTGCGGTGGTGGCCTTCGGTGGATTCGCCTCCGGTCCCGGCGGCATGGCCACGCGCCTGCATGGCCTGCCGCTGATCGTGCATGAGCAGAACCGCGCACCGGGCCTGACCAATCGCATCCTGTCGCGCTATGCACGCCGTCTGCTGACCGGCTTCCCGGGCACCTTCGCCAAGGGCGAGGAGTTTGTCGGCAACCCGGTGCGTGCGGAGATCGCCGCCATCGCACCGCCGGAACAGCGCTTCGCCGACCGCCAGGGTCCGCTGCGCGTGCTGGTGGTGGGCGGCAGCCAGGGGGCACGCGCGCTCAATACCGGCGTGCCGCAGGCCATCGCTGCGCTGGGCGCTACAGTGCCGGTGCAGGTGCGCCACCAGAGCGGCGAGAAGATGCATGCCGAAGCGGTCGAGGCCTATGCCAAGGCCGGCGTGCAGGCGGAGATCACCCCGTTCATCGCCGACATGGCCGAGGCGTTTGCCTGGGCCGATCTGGTCGTATGCCGCTCCGGCGCGTCCACGCTGGCCGAGCTGTGCGCGGTCGGTGTCGGCAGTGTGCTGGTGCCATTCCCCGCTGCCGTCGACGATCACCAGACCCGCAATGCGGAGTACCTGGTCGAGCGCGGCGCGGCGGTTTTGCTGAAGCAGGACGGAACGCTGGCCGACGGCATTGCCGCACTGCTGCGCGATCTGTCCGAAAATCCCGCCCGCCGCATGCAGATGGCGCAAGCCGCGCGTGCCCTGGCCAAGGTCGATGCCGCCGAGCGCATCGCCGATATCATTCTCGAGGAAGCTGTATGAAGAAGGCATGCCACCGCGCCTGCCCTGCGCGAGGCCGCGCATGATCCGCCGCCTGCACGACACCAACGACCTGGTGCGCGCGTTCCCGCGCGTGCATTTCGTCGGCATCGGCGGCACCGGCATGAGCGGTATCGCCGAAGTGATGCTGACGCTGGGCTATGAAGTGTCCGGCTCGGACAACGCCGACAACGTGGCGACCCGCCGCCTGGCCAGCCTGGGTGCGCGCATCATGCGCGGCCACTCGGCGGCCAACGTGCTGGGCACCGACTGCGTGGTGGTCTCCAGCGCCATCCGCGAAGACAACCCGGAACTGATGGAAGCGCGCAGCCAGCGCATTCCGATCATGCCGCGTGCGGCCATGCTGGCCGAGCTGATGCGCTTCCGTCGCGGCATCGCCGTGGCCGGTACGCATGGCAAGACCACCACCACCAGCCTCACCGCTGCGGTGCTGAGCGAAGGTGGCCTGGACCCGACGTTCGTGATTGGTGGCCAGCTGCTGGCCGCCGGCGCCAACGCCAAGCTGGGTGGTGGCCAGTGGCTGGTGGCCGAGGCCGACGAAAGCGATGGCAGCTTCCTGCGCCTGAACCCGCTGATGTCGATCATCACCAACATCGATGCCGATCATCTGGAGAACTACGGCAACGACTTTGCCCGCGTGCAGGCAGCGTTCGCCGAGTTCCTGCAGCGCCTGCCGTTCTATGGCCTGGCGGTGCTGTGCATCGACGACCCGGAAGTGGCTGCGCTGGCCGCCAGGACCCCGCGCCACGTGATGAGCTACGGCATGAGCCCGCAGGCCGACGTGCGCGCCGAGAACGTGGTGCAGGAAGGGTCGCGCATGCGCTTCACCCTGCGCCTGCCGCAGGGCACCAGCCAGGAAGTGGTACTGGCACTGCCGGGCAGGCACAACGTACTCAACGCACTGGCCGCCGCCGCAGTGGGCTGGCAGCTGGGCGTGGCCCCGGACGCCATCGCGCGTGCACTGGAAGGCTTCGCCGGTGTCGGCCGTCGCTTCAACGATCTGGGCGAAGTGACCACCGCCAGTGGCGCCAAGGTGCGCATCATCGATGACTACGGTCATCACCCGAGCGAGCTGGAAGCCGTGTTCGCCGCCGCCCGTGGTGGCTGGGCCGACAAGCGCCTGGTGGTGGCCTTCCAGCCGCACCGCTACAGCCGAACCCGCGACCAGTTCGACAAGTTCGCCGCAGTGCTGTCCAGCGTCGATGCGCTGGTGCTGAGCGAGGTCTACCCGGCTGGCGAGGAACCGATTGCCGGTGCCGACTCGCATGCGCTGGCCCGCGCCATCCGCGCGCGCGGCCGCAGCGAACCGGTGGTGGTTGGCAAGGCCGCCGAGCTGGCCAGCGTGCTGCCGGACGTGCTGCAGGACGGTGACCTGCTGCTGATGATGGGGGCGGGCGACATCGGCGCCGTGGCTACCCACATCGCGGTGGAAGGCTTCAAGGGGGAGGGCGAGGCGTGAGCGCGCTGACCTTCCCGCCGCTGCGCGTGACCGACCCGGCTGTATTCGGCCGCGTCGCCGTGCTGCTCGGTGGCACTTCCAGCGAACGCGAGGTGTCGCTGGATTCCGGCCGCAACGTACTGGAAGCACTGCAGTCGCGCGGTGTCGATGCGTTCACCGTGGACGGCATTCCGGCGCTGGCCAAGGCGCTGGCTGCCGGCGGCATCGACCGTGTGTTCAACATCCTGCACGGCCACAACGGTGGTGGTGAGGACGGCATCGTGCAGGGCCTGATGGACGCCTTCGGCGTGCCGTACACCGGCTCGAACGTGCTGGGCTCTGCGCTGAGCATGGACAAGATCCGTACCAAGCAGGTGTGGTTGTCGCTGGGCCTGCCGACCCCGCAATACCGCAAGGTCGACGCATCGAACGTGCATGCGCTGGCGGCCGAGCTGGGCCTGCCGGTGGTGGTGAAGCCGGCCAACGAAGGCTCCAGCGTGGGCATCAGCCGGGTCACCGACGACGCCGGCCTGGATGAGGCCGTGGCCCTGGCTGCGCGCTACGACGGCCAGCTGCTGATGGAGCAGATGGTGGTCGGCGACGAACTGACCGTGGCCATTCTCGGCGACGTCGCGCTGCCGTCGATCCGCATCGTGCCCAAGGGCCAGTGGTACGACTACAACGCCAAGTACATCGCCGAGGACACCCAGTACCTGTGCCCGGGCCTGGACGGTGGCGACGAAGAGGAAATCCGCCGCATCGCGCTGGCCGCGTTCCGCGCTGCTGGCTGCCGTGGTTGGGGCCGCGTGGACGTGATGCGCGACCGCAGCAGCGGCCGCTTCTTCCTGCTGGAAGTGAATACCGCGCCGGGCATGACCAGCCATTCGCTGGTGCCCAAGGCCGCAGGCCAGGCCGGCATCAGCTTCGAAGAGCTGGTGTGGCGCGTGCTGGAACAGACCCTGGAGGCCTCGCACGCATGAACGCGGTGCTGCGCATCTTCGTCTGGCTGTTGGCGCTGTCGGTGGTTGCACTGCCGGTGGTGGCCGTGGTCAATGGCTGGGTCGGCGCCGAGCGCTGGCCGCTGGCGAAGCTGCGCGTGCATGGCGAGTTCAAGCGGGTACCGGCCGAACAGCTGCAGCAGGTGCTGCTGCCGTATGCGCGCGCCGGGTTCTTCGCGGTCAAGCTGCAGGATGCCCAGGACGCACTGGAAAAGCTGCCGTGGGTGGAAAGCGCACGGGTACGCAAGCAGTGGCCGGATGTGCTGGAAGTAACCCTGGTCGAGCACAAGCCGTTCGCGCGCTGGGGCAACGACCGCCTGGTTTCCGAGCAGGGCAAGCTGTTCCCCACGCCGAAGAAGCTGGCCGACCTTGCGCTGCCCGAACTGGATGGCCCGGACAGCCAGACCGAGGAAGTGATGAAGCTGTACAGCGACTCGCGTGCATTGTTCGCACCGGCCGGCGTCGATGTGCGCCGGGTGACGATGGATGCACGCGGCAGCTGGTCGCTGGTGCTGAGCAACGGCACCGAAGTGGTGGTCGGCCGCGACGACGCGCGCTCGCGCATGCAGCGCTTCGTCAAGGTACTGCCGCAGCTCAACCGTCAGGACGCGCCGATCGAGCGCGCCGACCTCCGTTACACCAATGGTTTCACGCTGAGCTGGGGTACCCCGGCCACGCCGGCGAAAGCGCCGGCGACCCCGGCCAGAAGCACGCAGGAAAGGACATGAATCGCAAGGGTGACAAATCGCTGATCGTTGGCCTGGACATCGGCACCTCCAAGGTGGTGGCGCTGGTGGGCGAGTATTCGCCGGGCAACCCGATCGAAGTGATCGGCATCGGCTCGCACGAGTCGCGCGGTTTGAAGCGCGGCGTGGTGGTGGACATCGAATCGACCGTGCAGTCGATCCAGCGCGCGGTGGAAGAAGCCGAGCTGATGGCCGGCTGCGAGATCCGCTCGGTGTACGCCTCGATCTCCGGCAACCACGTGCAGTGCAAGAACTCGCCGGGCATCGTGCCGATCCGCGACGGGGAAGTGACCTGGGGCGACCTGGATCGCGTGCTCGATGCGGCCAAGGCGGTGGCGATTCCGGCCGACCAGAAGATCCTGCACGCGATCCCGCGCGAGTACGTGCTGGACGATTCGCAGGAAGGCATCCGCAATCCGGTCGGCATGACCGGCGTGCGCCTGGAGGTGCATGCGCACCTGGTGGTGTGCGCGCAGTCAGCCGCGGCCAACATCAGCAAGTGCGTGCAGCGCTGCGGCCTGCAGGTGGATGACCTGGTGCTGTCCTCGCTGGCCTCCAGCGTTGCGGTGCTGACCGCCGACGAACGCGAGCTGGGCGTGGTGCTGGTCGACATGGGCGCCGGCACCACCGACATCGCGGTGTTCGTGCAGGGCGCGATCTGCCACACGGCTTCGCTGCCGATCGCCGGCGACCACGTCACCAATGACATCGCGCACATGCTGCGCACGCCCACCCCGGAAGCCGAGCAGATCAAGGTGCGCTACGCCTGCGCCCTGGCCCAGCTGGCCACTGCCGAGGAAAGCATCCAGGTGCCGTCGGTGGGCGACCGCCCGCCGCGCCGCATGCCGCGCCATTCGCTGGCGCAGGCGGTGCAGGGCCGTTACGAGGAAATCTTCGAGATGGTGCAGGCCGAACTGCGCCGCTCCGGCTTCGAGGAACTGGTGCGCGCCGGCATGGTGCTGACCGGTGGTGCCTCGAAGATGGAAGGCGTAGTCGAGCTGGCCGAGGAAATGCTGCAGATGCCGGTGCGCGTGGGCATCCCGCAGCACGTTACCGGCCTGGGCGAAGTGGTGGGCAACCCGGTGCATGCCACCGGCGTGGGCCTGCTGCTGATGGGCAGCCAGATCGAGCACCCGCGCCGGCCGTCGCTACCGACCGGGCGCGCCGGAAGCATGTTCAAGAAACTCAAGACCTGGTTCCGCGGCGAGTTCTGACGCGGAACCCGTAACACCGGGGTCACCCCGGCGCAGCACCTGCAGTACCCGCATCACAACGCAGCAACGCAATACACAACCCACACAGCCGCAACGGCAACATGACACGCGAAGGCAGGAGGCCCGACCGTCCATGCCACCGACAAGCGGATACAACGAGGACACGGACATGGCGCATTTTGAACTGATCGAAAAGATGGCACCCAATGCGGTGATCAAGGTGGTTGGCGTGGGCGGCGGCGGCGGCAATGCCGTGGCGCACATGGTCAACTCGGCGGTGGACGGCGTGGAATTCATCACCGCCAACACCGACTCGCAGGCCATCAAGAATTGCGGTGCCAAGCTGCAGCTGCAGCTGGGTACCAACGTGACCAAGGGCCTGGGCGCAGGCGCGAACCCGGAAGTCGGCCGCCAGGCCGCGCTGGAAGACCGTGAGCGCATCATGGACGCCCTGCAGGGCGCGGACATGGTGTTCATCACCGCCGGCATGGGCGGCGGCACCGGCACCGGCGCTGCACCGGTGGTGGCGCAGCTGGCCAAGGAGATGGGCATCCTGACCGTGGCCGTGGTCACCAAGCCGTTCCCGTTCGAAGGCCGTCGCCGCATGCAGGTGGCGCTGAAGGGCATCGAGGAACTGAGCCAGCACTGCGACTCGCTGATCACCATCCCGAACGAGAAGCTGATCACCGTGCTGGGCCGCAACGCGACCATGATCCAGGCATTCCGCGCCGCCAACGACGTGCTGCAGGGCGCCGTGCAGGGCATCGCCGACCTGATCGTGCGTCCGGGCCTGATCAACGTCGACTTCGCCGACGTGCGCACCGTCATGTCCGAAATGGGCCTGGCGATGATGGGTACCGGCACTGCCCGTGGCGATGACCGCGCCCAGGCCGCTGCCGAATCGGCCATCCAGAACCCGCTGCTGGACGACGTGAACCTGGCCGGTGCCAACGGCATCCTGGTCAACATCACCGCCGGTGCGGACTTCACCATGGCCGAGTTCGACGAGATCGGCCGCACCATCGACGGCTTCGCTTCGGAAGACGCCACCGTGGTGGTCGGCACCGTGCTCGACCCGGACATGCAGGACGAAGTGCGCGTGACCGTGGTGGCCACCGGCCTGAACCGCGTGTCGGCCAGCAAGGCCCAGCGTCCGGGCGAGCGTGCGCCGATCAAGCTGGTCCGCAACGCCACCACCGGCCAGCCGGAGTTCGGCGACTTCGACAACGGCGGCGACGCCGTGTCCAAGGCCGTCGGCGGCATGGGCCTGGGCCTGCGTCGCGCCAGCAGCGATACCGCGGCGGCTTCGGCCCCGTCGGCGCCGTCCTCTTCGGCCCCGGCCGCGGCAGAACTGCCGAACGATTACCTGGACATCCCGGCGTTCCTGCGCCGCCAGGCGGACTGAGCGGGCCGGCCCGGGGTTGTCCTCCCCGGGTTGCGCCACCATGTCCTGAAAACGCGGGCGCCGGGCCAGGATGGGCCCGGCCGCCCTGCTTCATGTGCGTCCCATTGGCGCGCCGGTGTGTCCTGCCTGCCTTTCAGCCGGGGTAGGGGACCGTGCGTGTTAATCTAATGTGTCACTTCCGGTCCATCCCCCATGATCCAGCAACGCACCCTCAAGAACACGATCCGCGCCACCGGCGTTGGCCTGCACAGCGGCGACAAGGTCTACATGACCCTGCGCCCGGCACCGGTCAACCATGGCATCGTGTTCCGCCGCGTGGACCTGGACCCGGTGGTGGAAGTGCCGGCCAAGGCCGAGCTGGTCACCGAAGTGACCCTGTGCACCGGCCTGACCTGCAACGACGCCAAGATCCAGACCGTCGAACATCTGATGTCGGCGCTGGCCGGCCTGGGCGTGGACAACATCATTGTCGAACTGTCCTCGGCCGAGCTGCCGATCATGGACGGTTCGGCCGGCCCGTTCGTGTTCCTGCTGCAGTCGGCGGGCATCGTGGAACAGGATGCGCCCAAGCGCTTCATCCGCGTGCTGAAGACCGTGGAAGTGACCGAAGGCGACAAGGTGGCCCGCTTCAGCCCGTACGAGGGCTACAAGCTGGGCTTCACCATCCAGTTCGACCACCCGATGATTCCGGCCAAGCAGTCGCGCCAGGAAATCGAGTTCTCGACGCTGGCCTACACCAAGGAAATCTCCCGCGCGCGCACCTTCGGTTTCATGCGCGACCTGGAATACATGCGCGAGCGCAACCTGGGCCTTGGCGGTTCGATGGACAACGCCATCGTGCTGGACGAGTTCCGCGTGCTCAACGAAGACGGCCTGCGCTATGCCGACGAATTCGTGCGCCACAAGATCCTCGATGCGATCGGCGACCTCTACCTGGCCGGTGGCCAGGTGCTGGGTGCCTACGAAGGCTTCAAGTCCGGTCACGCCCTCAACAACAAGCTGGTGCGGGCGCTGATGGCCGACGCCACTGCCTGGGAATGGGTCAGTTTCGACTCGCCGGCGACGCCGGATCCGGTCGAATATGCCACTCCGGCCTACGCCTGATTTCTGTAGGCTGTTGAATTTAAAGACAAAAACGCCGCCTTCCAGGGCGGCGTTGTCGTTTCAGGCGTGTTCGGCGCATTCAGCATGCTTGATACGCGTCAAGGCCGGTTCGAGGTCACGGTTTTGTGAACCTGTTGGATCGGAAGCCTGAATTTAACGCAGTTTTAACAACAATCTAACGACAGGCCCCCGGATGGCAGCTAGGATGCGACCCGGCCCCCGAAATGTTTCACGCCGTGGTGACACGTGCGACGGGGAGCGGAGCCGGATGCTCCGTTGTCGTCAGGACCGCTTCTTCGGCTTCGAAGGAACGTCCTGCAGGCAAGCCAAGGCGTCGCGTAGCCCTTTGTGCGTGGCGGCTGAAACTGCGTGGGGTCCATTCCGGTTGTCGAGCGCTGGGGAGCGCGTGGGAGTGGGAGACGCAGTCTTGATGGTCACCCTGGTGGCCTTCAGCCCGATGGAACGGGCCGCGTCGAGCAACTGGGCTTCGGCAAGCCGCAACTTGGCATGCCAGACCGGGGACTCGACGAGAAAAACGAGGTGTTCCCCGTCCACATTGGCCAGCCGGCAACGGCTGCGCAGAGGTGGCGGCAACTGGGGGCGCAACTGACGGTCCAGCGCGTCGAGCCACAAGGCACGCCGCAGCGGGTTCCCGCTTTTGTCCGCCATCACCGCATCCAGCGCCGGCTTCGGCACTGACGCGGGGCGAACGCTGGATTTCGGCTCAGACATGAAAACTCACTGATGGCATTCAAAAAGATCGTAATCAAAACGCGTGAAGGACAGGCCAAGTCGTCGCCGATCGCGCGTTTGCGGTTCTATTTCGAGGACCGCCCCCGCGCCCTGCTGGGCAGCGTGCTCGGGGTAGGCTGCATTATCGGCCTTGCTGGCGGCATTGGCGCCAGCGCGCTGAATGATTCCCGGCTGCAGGCCAAGGTCGAGCGCCAGGATGCGGAACTGGCCAAGGTCAAGCGCGACGCGCAGACCCAGGTCAACGCGCTGGCGGCACGCCTCGGCGAGCTGCAGGCGCAGGCTACCCGCCTGAACGCCCTTGGCGAACGGCTGACCCAGATGGGCAAGCTGGAAGACGGCGAGTTCGACTTCAACGAGACGCCTGGCCTCGGTGACGGCGATGCCGGCGGCCCGACCAGCGACATCCCGGTCAAGGACGTCAACGCCGACTTACAGGTGCTGGAGCAGCGTTTCGCTGCTTCAGGCCGCCAGTTGTCGGTGATGGAATCGCTGATGTTCGACCACCAGCTGCAGCAGAACGCCGTGCCGTCGCGCATGCCGATCCGCAACAGCTACGTGACCTCCGGCTTCGGCACCCGTGCCGACCCGTTCGGCCGCGGTGCCGCCACCCACAAGGGCATGGACTTCCACGCCAAGGTCGGCGACCCGGTGATGGCCGTGGCCGAAGGCGTGGTCAGCTTCGCCGGCGTGAAGGGCGGCTACGGCAACGTGGTCGATGTCGACCACGGTAATGGCTACGTCACCCGCTACGCGCACAATTCGCGCCTGGTGGTGAAGGCCGGTGACCTGGTCCGTGCCGGGCAGGAAGTGGCCAAGGCCGGTTCCACCGGTCGTTCGACCGGCGCACACGTGCACTTCGAGGTGTGGGAGAACGGCAACGTGGTCAACCCGCGCAAGTTCCTCGGCGACGGCGGCAACACGCCGGTCGGCCGCATCAGCCGCGGCTGATGCCCGGGTCGGATCCCTTCCGCGCCGCGGGAGGGCTCTGACCCGATGCGGTTGATCTGGTAGTGCCGGCCGCTGGCCGGCAACCCGCGACGCTGCCGAAGATCATGAGGTTGCCGGCCAGCGGCCGGCACTACCCCCTCGGGGTTGAAACCTCAGCCGCCCGTCCCAAGCTACAATGGGTGTTGCCATCGACAGGGCGCCAGGCGCCCTGTTTCGTTTGCGGCGGACGGATCCCAAGGGGGAGGCCGGGCGTCGTGTCCATCCAACCCGGTTCCTTCAATGATCAACAGCCTGCTTACCCGCGTATTTGGCAGTCGTAACGAACGACAGCTGCGCCAGCTCAACCGCATCGTCGCCAAGATCAATGCGCTGGAGCCGGAGATCGAGAAGCTTTCCGACGAGCAGCTTCAGGCCAAGACGCCGGAGTTCAAGCAGCGCATCGCCGATGGTGAAGCCCTGGACAAGGTGCTGCCGGAAGCCTTCGCGGTCTGCCGTGAAGCCGGCCGCCGCGTGCTGGGCATGCGCCACTACGACGTGCAGCTGATCGGCGGCATGGTGCTTCACCTGGGCAAGATCGCAGAAATGCGCACCGGTGAAGGCAAGACCCTGGTGGCGACCCTGCCGGTGTACCTCAACGCGCTGGAAGGCAAGGGCGTGCACGTGGTCACCGTGAACGACTACCTGGCCCGCCGCGACGCCGCGCAGATGGGCAAGCTGTACAACTGGCTGGGCCTGAGCGTGGGCGTGGTCTACCCGGGCATGCCGCACAGCGACAAGCGCGAAGCCTACGCCGCCGACATCACCTACGGCACCAACAACGAATTCGGTTTCGACTACCTGCGCGACAACATGGCGCTGTCCAAGGCCGACCGCTACCAGCGCGGCCTGCACTACGCCATCGTCGACGAAGTCGACTCCATCCTGATCGACGAAGCGCGTACCCCGTTGATCATCTCCGGCCCGGCCGACGATTCCCCGGAGCTGTACATCCGTGTCAACCGCGTCGTGCCGCACCTGGTCAAGCAGGAAGCGGAAGACGGCGAGGGCGACTTCTGGGTCGACGAGAAGGGCAAGCAGGTGCACCTGTCCGAAGCGGGCATGGAGCACGCCGAGCAGCTGCTGGTGGAAGCCGGCATCCTCAACGGCGAAACCGAAGGCCTGTACGCGGCGCAGAACCTGACCGTGGTCCACCATCTCAACGCCGCCCTGCGCGCGCACGCGATCTACCAGCGTGACGTTGACTACATCGTGCGCGACGGCGAAGTGGTCATCGTCGACGAGTTCACCGGCCGTACCCTGGCCGGCCGCCGCTGGTCCGATGGCCTGCACCAGGCGGTGGAAGCGAAGGAAGGCGTGCCGGTCCAGCGCGAGAACCAGACGCTGGCGAGCATCACCTTCCAGAACCTGTTCCGCATGTACAAGAAGCTGTCCGGCATGACCGGCACGGCCGATACCGAAGCCTTCGAGTTCCAGAGCATCTACGGCCTGGAAGTGGTGGTGATCCCGACCAACCGCCCGACCATCCGCAAGGACAGCCCGGACCAGGTGTTCCTCAACCGCAAGGGCAAGTTCAATGCGGTGCTGGCCGACATCGAAGAGTGCGCCAAGCGCGGCCAGCCGGTGCTGGTCGGTACCACCTCGATTGAAACTTCGGAAATGCTGTCCGAGCACCTGAGCAAGGCCGGTGTGAAGCACGAAGTGCTCAATGCCAAGCAGCACGACCGCGAAGCGACCATCGTCGCCAACGCCGGCCGTCCGGGCGCGGTGACCATCGCCACCAACATGGCCGGCCGTGGTACCGACATCGTGCTGGGCGGTTCGTTGGAAGCAGAGCTCCACGCGCTGGGCGAGGACGCGACCGACGAGCAGAAGGCCGCGGTCAAGGCCGACTGGCAGAAGCGCCACGAGGCAGTGAAGGCGGCGGGCGGCCTGCACATCGTCGGCACCGAGCGCCATGAGTCGCGCCGTATCGACAACCAGTTGCGTGGCCGTTCGGGCCGCCAGGGTGACCCGGGTTCGTCCCGCTTCTACCTGTCGCTGGAAGACAACCTGATGCGCATCTTCGCCTCCGACTGGGTGCAGAAGGCCATGCGCATGATGGGCATGAAGGAAGACGACGTCATCGAAGACCGCCTGGTCAGCCGCCAGATCGAGAAGGCGCAGCGCAAGGTCGAGGCCCACAACTTCGACATCCGCAAGAACCTGCTGGACTTCGACGACGTCAACAACGACCAGCGCAAGGTGATCTACGCCCAGCGCGACGAACTGCTGGACGCCGAGTCGGTGAAGGACAACGTCGACGGTATCCGCGACGATGTGATCTTCGACGTGGTGGCCCGCTTCGTGCCGCCGAACTCGATCGACGAGCAGTGGGACCTGCGTGGCCTGGAAGCGACCCTGGAGTCGGACTTCGGCCTGCAGATGTCGCTGACCGACCTGGTCAAGGAACACGAGGAGCTGGACGCCGAGGCGATTGCCGCCAAGGTGCAGGAACGCGTCAACCAGCACTTCGCCGAGAAGGAAGCCGGCGTGGGCGAAGAGACCATGCGCGCGCTGGAGAAGCACGTGATGCTGACCGTGCTGGACCAGAGCTGGAAGGAGCACCTGGCGCGCATGGATTACCTGCGCCAGGGCATCTACCTGCGTGGTTACGCGCAGAAGCAGCCGAAGCAGGAATACAAGAAGGAAGCCTTCGAGCTGTTCTCGGACATGCTGGAAAACGTCAAGCGCGAAGTGGTGACCCTGCTGTCGCGCGTGCGTATCCGCAGCGACGAGGAAGTGCAGGCGCTGGAAGCGGCCGAACGCCAGCAGGCCGAAGCCCGCCTGAGCCAGTCGCAGTTCCAGCACCAGGACGTGGGCGGCTACAGCGCCGACGAGGAAGCCGCGCAGGTGCAGGCTGCCCAGCAGGGCGTGGCGCAGATGCAGCGCGACGAGCCGAAGATCGGCCGCAACGATCCGTGCCCGTGCGGCAGTGGCAAGAAGTACAAGCACTGCCACGGCCAGCTGAGCTGATGCCGAAGAGCCCCGCGAAAGCGGGGCTTTTCGTTTGTGGCAGGGGAGTTGCAGCGGATCCGTGATTGCGCCGGCCGCCCTGTTCTGGGCATGCTTCCCCCATGCCTTCCCCCACCCGATCGATCCATGTCGTGGCCGCCGTCATCACCGACGCCCGTGGCCGCGTGTTGCTCAACCGCCGTACCGAGAACCGCGACATGGCCGGCCTGTGGGAGTTTCCCGGCGGCAAACGCGAATCCGGCGAGACCTCCGAACAGGCGCTGGTGCGCGAGCTGCGCGAGGAACTGGGCATCGAGGCCGATGTCGGCGAGTGGCTGATGGATGTGCCGCAGCGCTATCCGGACAAGCACCTAACCTTGGAGGTGCGCCATGTGCGCAGCTGGAAGGGGACGCCGCGTGGGCGGGAGGGCCAGGCAATCACCTGGGTGGCGCCGGACAAGCTGGGCCGCTATTCAATGCCACCGGCCGACCTGCCGGTGGTGGCTGCCCTGCGCCAGCCCGACAGCTACCTGATCACCCCGGCGCCGGCCGATGATGAGGGCGGCGTGCAGCATTGGCATGAACAGCTGCAGCGCGTGGTGGCCGCGGGCCAGCAGCGCATCCAGCTGCGGTTGCCGACGGCGCATCCGCAGCGGCAGGCGATGGTCGAACAGGCCGTGCGCGCGCATCGTCGCAGTGGGGTGCAGTGGCTGCTCAATCGCGATATCGAACTGGCGCGTGCGTTGGGCGTGGGCGTACACCTGGGCAGCGAGCAGTTGCAGGAACTGTCGCAGCGTCCACTTCCCGAAGGCCAGCTGGTGGCCGCATCCTGCCACGACCTGCAGCAGCTGCAGGCCGCACAGCAGCTGGGCTGCGACTTCGCCGTGCTGGGCCCGGTGCAGGCCACGGCCAGCCATCCGGACGCGGTACCGCTGGGCTGGGACGCGTTCGCCGAGCTGCGCGCGCAGGTGTCACTGCCGATCTATGCGCTGGGCGGCGTGGGTCGCGGTCACATCGCCGAAGCGCGTCGCCATGGCGGGCAGGGCATTGCCGCCATTCGCGGGCTGTGGCCAGAGTGAGCCGGCATGCGGGGTCAGATCCCTGCGCAGCAGGGCTCTGGCCCCTCCCGATCACAGCGTGATCCAGAAACACCCATACTGCCGCCGCAGCCCAAGCACCGTCGAAGCGCGCGCCACGCTGCCCGGCAACGTCTGCTCCAGGCGCAGGCCGACCGGATGGCGCACGGCCGGCGGCTCAGGGTCGGACCCCTGCGCAGCAGGGCTCTGACCCTCCTCCGGCACTGCGACCTGGTCCTGCCGCGGATACACCGGCACCACGTCCACCAGCGGCCGCCGCGCCAACGATTCCAGTTGGCCGAGAATGCGCTGCGCGCCCGCGTCGGACACCGAGCCCCACAGGTACAGCGAGGACAGCCGATTGACGTCGTTGCTGAGGATGCCGTTGCGCAATGCGTCCACGAGCTCGCTCAGCCGGCGCGGGCAGCGTGCACCCAGCGTGTCGCGCGCTGCGGTATTGCCGGTCGGGGAGGGCGGCGGCAGCCGTGACCGTGCACCCACGCTGTCGCAGGGCCGGTCGGTGTACACGCTCTGGCCCTGCGCATCGGTGCAGCGGTTCAGGCGCGTGGACTGTGCGTGGGCGACGCTCGACAGCACGCATAGCGGCAGCAGCAACAGCAGGAAGGAAAGCCGGATCATCCTCGCAGGGTAGCGCCGATCCGGTCCGCATGGCGTGCTTTCAGCCGTGCAGCAGCTTCAGCACCGAGGTGGTCGGCTTGGCCAGGTTCAAGGTGTAGAAGTGCAGGCCGGGCGCGCCGCCTTCGATCAGGCGCTGGCACAGCCGGGCCACCACTTCCGTGCCGAATGCACGTACCGACTCGGCGTCATCGCCGTAGGCCTGCATCTTGCGGCCGATCCAGCGCGGAATCTCCGCACCGCACTGTTCGGAGAAGCGGCGCAGCTGGCTGAAGTTGGCGATCGGCATGATGCCGGGCGTGATCGGCACCTGCACGCCGAGCCGGCGCACTTCATCGACGAAGTGGAAGTAGGCATCCGGGTTGAAGAAGTACTGGGTGATCGCCGCATCGGCACCGGCATCGATCTTGGCCTTGAAGTGCTTCAGGTCAGCCAGCGCATCGGTCGCCTGCGGATGCGTTTCCGGATACGCGCCCACTTCGATGTGGAACGCATCGCCGTGCTCGGTGCGGATGAAGTCGATCAGCTCGGCGGCGTAGCGCATGTCGCCGGGGAAGCCCATGCCCGAGGGAAGGTCACCTCGCAGCGCGACCAGACGACGGCAGCCGATGGCGCGGTACAGCTTGAGCAGTTCGCGGATCTCCTGGCGGGTGCCGCCCACGCACGACAGGTGCGGCGCGGCATCGAACCCATGGTGCTGGTTGAGGTGGCGCACGGTCTCGGAGGTGTAGCTCAGGGTCGAGCCACCGGCGCCGAAGGTACACGACACGTATTCGGGGGCGTAGTCCTTCAGCTTGGCCGCAGCACGGTCCAGCTGGCTGCGCTGTTCGTCGGTCTTGGGCGGATAGAACTCGAAGCTGATGGCGGTCATGGCGCGGATGGCGGCGGTCGGTGCGAAACAGTATATCTCTTCATCAAGATGGATGCATGAGAATTGCGTGAGAGCCCGCCGTCCCCGGCCCGCGACCGTTCGCCCCGCCGTGCGGCCGCTGCTCCGAAATCGCAACCGGGGTGCCTCCGCCAGGCCCACGCTGCTCCCATCCCGGCACCACCCACCCAATGAAGGAGCAGACGATGAAGATCTTCCTGGCACTCTGGTACGCAATGAAGGCCCTGGCCCGGCTGGCGATGATCGGCATGGCGATGGCCGTGCTCGGTTCCGGCTCGGCGCATGCGGCGGCCGCCACCGGCACCGGCAAGGTGCAGGTCGAGGTGGTCGGCAAGGGCCGTCCGCTGCTGATGATCCCCGGCCTGAACAGCAGCGCCGAGGTCTGGCGCGAGACCTGCCTGGCGCTGAAGGACGTGCAGTGCCATCTGGTGCAGCTGCCGGGCTTTGCCGGCGCTGCGCCCGCCGACCCGCGCCCGGCCGAATTCCTGCCGGCCATGCGCGGGCAGCTGCTGGCCTACCTGCATGACCAACAGCTGGGCCCGGTGGTGGTGATCGGCCACAGTCTTGGCGGCCTGCTGGGGCTGCAGATGGCGCAGGCCGAGCCGAAGGCAGTCAGTGCGCTGGTGGTGATCGACGCATTGCCGTTCCTGCCGGCCGCGCGTGACCCGAACGCCACCGCAGACAGCGTGCGGCCAATGGCCGACCAGCTGCGCAAGGGCATGCTCGCCGCCGATGCCGCGCAGTGGCAGGCGCAGCTGAAGGCCGGCCTGCCGGGCATGACCCGCGATCCACAGCGGCAGGCCGAGCTGGGGCGCTGGGGCGAAGCCAGCGACCGCCAGACCACCGCTGACGCCATGCATGCGGTGATGACCACCGACCTGCGTGACAACATCGCCTCGATCACCGCACCGACGCTGGTGCTGGGCAGCTGGGCCGGCTACCAGCCGATGGGCGGCACCGAGGACAGCACGCGCGCGGTGTTCCAGGCGCAGTACGCGAAACTGCGGGGCGTGCAGATCGCGATGAGCGCGCAGGGTTTCCACTTCCTGATGTGGGATGATCCGCGCTGGCTGCGCGGTCAGGTGCAGGCCTTCCTCGACCACCACCACTGAGTTTCAACACGCCTCGGAATGGACATGCCGGATTCCTCCTCGACGGTACGCTTCTGGCTGCTCAATGCGCTGGTGTGGGCGCTCTATGGCGTTGCCGGAATCGGCCTGCGCCAGGCCTATTTCAGCGATGCCGGAAGCGCAGGCGTGTTGATCACGCTGGGCCTGGCGTTGGCCCTGTTCGGGTGCAGCGGTGCCATCCGCGCGCTGGCGCTGCGTGCCGACTGGTGGGCGCGCGGCACGGCCGGGCTGTTGCTGCGGCTGGCGCTGTCGGTGGCATTGGGCGCGGCAGTGGCGCAGCTGCTGGTGAACATCGCGCTGCACTCGGCGCTGGCCTGGAACTGGGTGAGCCTGGGGCGGCAGACGGCCGACTTCAGCCCCAAGGCGCTGCTGCTTTACTGGTACACCACTGCGGTGATGCTGGCCCTGTGGGCAGCGCTCTGGGCAGGCCTGCACAGCCTGCGCCGGATACGCAGTGCGGAACTGGCCCGCCTGCGCGCCGAGGCCGAGCGCAGCGCGCTGGAGCGCGATGCACTGCGTGCACGGCTCAACCCGCATTTCATGTTCAATGCGCTGAACAACCTGCGCGCGCTGATCCTGGAAGATCCTGAGCGTGCGCGCGACATGGTCACCCGCCTGTCGCGCACGCTGCGCCAGGCGCTGGCACACAACCGCAGCGAGCAGGTCACCCTGGCCGAGGAACTGGCGGTCGTGGACGACTACCTGGCCATCGAGGCAGTCCACTTCGAACAGCGCCTGCAGGTGAACCGGCAGATCGATGCCGACGCCCTGCAGGCACAACTACCGGCGATGGCGCTGCAGCTGCTGGTGGAAAACGCGATCAAGCATGGCATCGCCAGCCGCCCGGGCGGCGGTGAGGTGCAGATCCGTGCCACGCTGGACAATGATGTGCTGCGTCTGCAGGTCGACAATCCGCTGGGCAGCGCCAACGAGCCTGCCCATGGCCATGGCGTCGGCCTTGCCTACCTGCGTGCGCAGCTCGGCACGCAGGGGAGTTTCATGCTGCAGCCGGTCGGCGACCGCATGCAGGCCCTGCTGGAGATTCCGCAATGAGTGGCGTGCTGCGTGTGTTGATCGTTGATGATGCACGGCTGGCGCGGCAGGAGCTGCGCACGCTGTTGTCGGCGCTGCCATGGGTGCAGTGCGTGGGCGAGGCCGACGATGTGCCCGCTGCACGCGAGGCGATCGCCACACTGGCGCCAGACCTGGTGCTGCTGGATGTGCAGATGCCCTCCGGCAGCGGCTTCGATGTGCTGGATGGGCTGGAGACGGTTCCGGCGGTGGTCTTCGTTACTGCCTACGACACCTACGCGGTGCGCGCGTTCCAGGCCAATGCGCTGGATTATCTGGTGAAGCCGGTCGAGGCGCCGCGCTTGCTGGAAGCGTTGCAGCGGGCGCGCCAGCGCGAGGTGGTGGCGGGCGAAACGCCGGAGCCGCGCAGCACGCTGGGCGCGCAGGACCAGGTGTTTGTGCGCGAGGGCGAACGCTGCTGGTTCGTCGCGGTCTCGGAGATCCGTCGGCTGGTGGTGGATGGCAACTACACACGGCTATGGTTCCGCGACCAGAACGCCCTGCTGACCCGCAGCCTGAGCGCGCTGGAAGCACGCCTGCCGCCGGAGTTGTTCTTCCGCGCCAACCGCAACACGCTGGTCAACCTGCGCCGCATTCGTGGCGTGACGCCCAGCATTGCAGATGGCTACGATCTGGCGCTGGACGACGGCAGCGAGGTGGAGGTATCGCGGCGGCAGGCACGTGAACTGCGCGAGCGGATGGCGTTGTAGCTGCCGCTACAGCTCGGCACTGACCGGGCTGGTGATGAATCCCCACAGCAGGCGTGCCATCACTGCGGGCGAGCGTGCCTGCCTGCGCGCATAAGTCTGTAGCGCATCCAGCCGCGGGCGGTCATAGAGGTGGCCGGCCAGCAGCACGGCATGCACGCGGCGGGTATTGGCGATGTCGTGCAGCGGGTTGCCATCAAGCAGCACCAGGTCTGCGGCTTTGCCGACCTCGACGCTTCCATGCGATGCCTGCCGTTGCAGATGACGTGCGGCCTGCAGCGTAGCTGCGCGCAGCACGTCGGCCTGGCTCAGGCCGGCCTGTCGCAGCCACTGCAGTTCATCGTGGTAGCGGAAGCCGCCCAATCCGGTATCGGTGCCGACCAGCACGGTGACGCCGGCACGATGGGCCGCACCGGTGAGAGCCAGGCCATGCTCGAAGTAGGTCTTCAGTGCGTCTTGGCCGCGTCGGCCGGGATAGCGCGCTGCGGTGGCCTGCAGGTCATCACGCCACGCCCAGCGTGAAAGCGGGTCCAGATAGGCCAGGCGCGGATCGTCGACGAAGGCGGGGTCGCTTGCGCGTGCATCTTCTTCGCGGGTGACATGGGTCGGTACGAACGCGGCACCGCTGGCCTGCATCAAAGCGAACGCCTTGTTGCAGAGCGTGGGCTGATAGCTGGCAACCATGCGTTCGGCCAATACGATCGGGTCTTCGCCGTCGAGCGTGCCACCGCGCCATGCCGCCGCGTTGTCGAAGCAGTGGCGCACGAACAGATGGGCGTGCTCGAAGCTGCGCTGGCCCGCCTGCACCGCGTCGTCCAGAGGCACCGCCTTGGGCAGGTGGCCGACCAACGGACGGCGCAGCTGCTGCGCCTCGGTGGCCAGCCGCTGATAGGTGTCCGCACGCAGCCGGTTGTAGACCTTCAGCGCGTCGACCCCGCGCGCGCTGTACGTCCGTGCACGCGCAGCGGCGGCCTCCGGCGTGAGTGACGGATCTTCGAAGTAGAAACTGGCGATCTGTACGAAGCGCGGTGCAACCTGCTGCCCGGCAATGGCCTGTGCGGTCCAGCGGCGCTTGTCGGCTACGCAGGCGATCAGCGGATCGGTGGTCTGCGGGCAGTCCATCATGTCGCGGGTGCCGGTGATGCCGTTGGCCAGCATCAGCGGGAACTGCAGCTGCGGCGACAATTGCAGTGCATGGGTGTGCATGTCCCAGAAACCGGGCAGCAGCCAGCGGCCGCCGGCGTCGAGCACGGGAAGCCGCGCGTCCTGCGGATCTTCCCCAATGGCAGTGATGGTGCCGTGGCGCACTGTCACGGTGGTGGGTTCGCTGACCTGGCCGCGCGCCACGTCCACCACCCGCGCGTTGACGATCACGCGGCTGTTGCCCGGCTCGGGCAACGGCGGAGCCGACAGCGGCCAGAGCAGAGCGGCGGCGAACAGCAATGGCGGCGCCAGCAGGAGGATGACCAGTACGATCGGCCACTGCCGACGGTGGGCGGAACGGGGCAATGCGCATGCTGCAGCCATGAGCCGGCGATCCATGTAGTGGGTCGCCCGCAGGGTGCTGCAAGCGGGACGCTGGCGCCAGTGACCATCGGCATCCGGCCCTGTCTGCCTCCGGGGCGGTTACCCTGTGCAGCAGAACTCCTGATCACACCCGCGCCATGTCCATCGTCCTCACCGATTTCGCCCGTCCCCGCCTGTTCCCGCGCGTGCCGCGTGGCAACACCATCCAGGACTGCACCGCCGAGCAGTTCGAGGCACATCTCAATGCGCATGCGCCACTGAAGGTACTCGACGGCTACGCCCCGTTCTGCAAGCTGTTCGTCTACGAGAACTGGACCAGCACGCGCTGCCTGACCGTACCGGTCACCGAGGCCAACCGCCACCTGCTGCGCAGTGGTTACGAAGCGCGCAACCGTGAGGAACTACCGGTGCTGGTGCGCTGGTTCGAGGGCGTGGAATCACCGCGTGCGAACTACCTGGTGGTGATCCTGTACAGCGCCGGGCAGCTGGCCAGGGAAGGCTCGCCGATCGAGGCCGACTGGGGCATCGTCGGCTGCATCTACACCGCCGAACCGGAAGAGGTACCGATGGCACCGATCACGATGATGCGCAATGCGCTGGGCGTGGACGAGGGCGGATCCGGCGTGCCGCTGGACCGCGAAGCCTACCGGCGTTCCGTCGAGTTCTGGGAGAACAACGCGAACTGGCGGCCGTGAGCAACATTTGTCATCCACGCATCGCGTGAATGTGCGGACCGCAGTAGAGCCACGCCATGCGTGGCCGCTTGGCCTTCAGGCAGCTTTCCATTCCCACCACGGGTAATGGTACTCGCGGTCGATGGCCTGCCAATGCTGGCCGCATTGCGTGCAGGCAACGGTGTGGCAGTCGCCCCAGCAGCCCTCAGCCTCTTCCACCGAGAGCAGCTGCATCTGTCCTTGTTCAATCAGGCGACGGGGATCGAAGAACGGGTAGCCGGGGTTGAGCGCGCACAGGCAACCCTCGCGTGCACGCCAGTAACGCAGCCGACGCAGGGCGGCCTTCAGATACGCCTGGTTGCTGATCAGCATGCCGCCAAGCGCGATGCCTTGGCAGCGTTGTTCGATCAGATCCACATGTGCGCTCAACGCGTCCAACGATGAGGCACTGAACAGTCGTGCGACCGTACGTGCGGCATCGGTGATGCGCGTTGCGTCGCGCGACAACAGGTCCTGCAGCAGCACATCGGCCTGTGCATCGTCGAGCCGGGGTATCGGCGCTGCAGACCACGGCCAGCGCATCAGCGTGACTTGCCGATGGCGGCGTAGTGGCCGGCGGTGAGGCGCAGCAGATCGGTGGGTGCCAGTTCCACTTCCAGGCCACGGCGTCCGGCGCTGACATGCAGCGCGGGCAGCGCTTCGGCACTGGCGTCCAGGAAGGTGCGCAGGCGCTTCTTCTGCCCGAGCGGGCTGATGCCACCCACCAGGTAACCGGTTGCGCGCTGCGCGGCGTCAGCAGCAGCCATCTCGCACTTCTTGCAGCCGGCGGCTTCGGCCAGTGCCTTCAGGTCCAGCTGGCCGGCCACCGGCACGATCGCCACCAGCAGTTCGTGTGTCTCGGTGCTGGCCAGCAGGGTCTTGAACACCTGGGCCGGATCGAGGCCGAGCTTGTCGACAGCTTCGCCGCCATACGATTCGGCGTGGGCGTCATGCACGTAGCTGCGCACGGTGTGGGCGATCTTCTCGCGCTTGAGCAGGTTGATGGCCGGGGTCATGTAGGCATGGTAGCGCGCGCTGGGCGCGTTGCCTTGACCGAGCCTACTGCCGGAGAGCATCCACGCATGGCGTGGATCTACCGTGGGGACTGGATGCGGGGTGTACGGCCACACGCAAACGCAGAACGGACGCCCGAAGGCGCCCGTTCCGTGGTGTTGCATGCACCGGCAGTGCCGGCCGCTGGCCGGCACCCCGCAGGCATCAGTAGCGGTAGTGGTCCGGCTTGAACGGGCCTTCCACCGGCACGCCGATGTAGTCGGCCTGTTCCTGGCTCAGGGTGGTCAGCTTCACGCCGATCTTCTCCAGGTGCAGTCGCGCCACTTCCTCGTCAAGCTTCTTCGGCAGCAGGTAGACCTTCTTCTCGTAGCTGTCCTTGTTCGCCCACAGGTCGATCTGTGCCAGGGTCTGGTTGGCGAAGCTGTTGGACATCACGAAGCTCGGGTGGCCGGTGGCGCAGCCCAGGTTCACCAGGCGGCCTTCGGCCAGCAGGAAGATCGCGTTGCCGTTCGGGAAGATGTACTTGTCCACCTGCGGCTTGATGTTGACGTGCTTGATGCCGGCGAACGACACCAGCGCATCGACCTGGATCTCGTTGTCGAAGTGGCCGATGTTGCAGACGATGGCCTGGTCCTTCATCGCGCTCAGGTGCTCGATGCGGATGATGTCCTTGTTACCGGTGGTGGTGACGTACAGGTCGGCACGGCCCAGGGTCGATTCGATGGTGTTGACTTCATAGCCTTCCATCGCCGCCTGCAGGGCGCAGATCGGGTCGATCTCGGTGACGATCACGCGCGCGCCGTAGGCACGCAGCGAGGCCGCGCAGCCCTTGCCGACGTCGCCGTAACCGCAGACCACGGCCACCTTGCCGGCCAGCATCACGTCCATCGCGCGCTTCAGGCCGTCGGCCAGCGACTCGCGGCAGCCGTACAGGTTGTCGAACTTGCTCTTGGTGACCGAGTCGTTGACGTTGATCGCCGGGATCAGCAGGGTGCCGGCCTGGGCCAGCTGGTACAGGCGGTGCACGCCGGTGGTGGTCTCTTCGGAGACGCCCTTCCAGTCCTTGACCACGCGGCCCCAGTAACCCGGGCGTTCCTTGGCGACGCGCTTGAGCAGGTTCTTGATGACCTGTTCTTCGTGCGAGGACGAGGCGGTGTTGACCCAGTCACTGCCGTTTTCCAGCTCGTAGCCCTTGTGAATCAGCAGGGTCACGTCACCGCCGTCGTCCACCACCAGCTCCGGGCCGGTCAGGGTGCCATCGGCCAGGGTGAAGGTCAGCGCGTCCAGGGTGCAGTCCCAGTACTCTTCCAGGGTCTCGCCCTTCCAGGCAAACACCGGGGTGCCGGTGGCCGCAATGGCGGCAGCGGCGTGGTCCTGGGTCGAGAAGATGTTGCACGAGGCCCAGCGCACGTCGGCGCCGATGTCCTTCAGGGTCTCGATCAGCACCGCGGTCTGGATGGTCATGTGCAGCGAGCCGGTCACGCGCACGCCCTTCAGCGGCAGCTCGGCTTGGTACTTGCGGCGGATCGACATCAGGCCCGGCATTTCGTGCTCGGCGATGTCCAGTTCCTTGCGGCCCCAGTCGGCCAGCGTGATATCGCGGATCTTGTAGTCACCTTCGGTGGAGAAGGTCTTGGCAACAGCGTTCATTCGTGTGCTCCGGTTGTGGACGAGCGGGTGCTCGCATCTAGCCGGGCGCCGTTGTTACAAAGCCACCTTACCGAGCCTGGCCGGGCCTCGTGGGATCCGGTCGCAGCGCCCCTCGGCAGGGGAGAACCCCCATTATATCGCGGCCCCGACGTGACATCCGGATGACCCAACCATCGGCAGATGGGGCCGCGTGCACGGCCTGTTAAGGTCGGTGTTTTCACGCATCACACAGGTGGAACGATGAGCATGCACGCGCGCCGTACTCGGCGCTGGACCGGCCTGGTCCTGTCGATGGGACTGCTGGCGGTGGCCCCGCTGGCCTGGGCCGCAGCGCCGCAGCCGGTGGCCGCACAGGCCCAGGGCGTCAACGGCTACGAACTGCCGTCGGCCGCGCTGCAGGCGGTGGTGGACGCGCCGCGTGCACCCTCGTTGTACCTGTCGCCGCGCCGCGACGTGGCCGCGATGATGCAGATGCCGTCGCTGCCTTCGATCCAGGTGGTGGCGCAGCCGGAACTGAAGCTGGCCGGCCTGCGCATCAACCCGCGCACGTTCTCCGACAGCCGCTTCAGCTTCGGCGAGAAGCTGTGGCTGATGAACGTGGCCGACGGCAAGGAGCGGCAGATCAGCGGCCTGCCTGCCAAGCTGTCGATCGCCAGTGTGACGTGGTCGCCGGACCAGAAGTGGCTGGCCTTCAACCAGGTCGACGCCGGCAGTGGCGCCAATGAACTGTGGCTGGTGGACGTGGCCGGCGGCAGCGCCCGTCGCCTGGTTGCCGGCCTGAACACGGTGATCGGCAGCGGCTACCAGTGGCTGCCGGACAGCCGCGGACTGGTGGTGTTCACCCGCCCGGCCAACCTCGGTGCGGCCCCGGCCGCCGACGGCATTCCGACCGGCCCGGCCGTGCAGCAGACCAGCCAGGGCGGCGGCGTGGTGTCGATCCGTACCTACCAGGACCTGCTTAAGAACGAGGCTGATGCGCGCCAGTTCGATTACTACGCGACCACCCAGCCGATGGAAGTCAGCCTGGATGGCACTACCCGCGCGATCGGCGCGGCCGGCATCTTCATGGGCTTCTCGGTGTCGCCGGATGGCCGCTTCGTGCTGCGCCAGCCGGTGCAGCGCCCGTATTCGTACGTGGTGCCGGTGGACAGCTTCCCGCGCCGCATTGAAGTGATCGACCGTGCCAGCGGCAAGCTGGTGCACACCGTGGCCGTGCGCCCGCTGGTGGAAGGGCTGCCGACCGGCAACGACGCCGAAGTGACCGGCGTGCGCGACATCCGCTGGCGCGGTGATGCCGACGCCACGCTGGTCTGGGCCGAAGCGCAGGACGGCGGCGACCCGAACAGGGACGCCAAGGTACGCGATGCGGTGCTGATGCAGGCCGCGCCGTTCGACAAACCGCCGGTCACCCTGGCCCAGCTTGGCAGTCGCCTGGCCGGCATCAGCTGGGGCCGCGGTGACCTGGCCCTGCTGACCGAATCGTGGTGGAAGACCCGCAGGACCAAGACCTGGTTGATCGCCCCGGACAACGCCGGTGCCGAGCCGCGCCTGCTTTGGGATCGAGACGGGCAGGACCGCTATTCCGATCCGGGCCGGCCGCTGTTGTCCAGCGACGACCGCGGGCGCTCGCTGCTGCAGACCAGCGCCGATGGCAGCAGCCTGTATCTGGCCGGTGCCGGTGCATCGCCGGAAGGCGATCGTCCGTTCGTGGACCGCTTCGACATCGCCACGGGCAAGGCAACCCGCCTGTTCCACTCGCAGGCGCCGAGCTATTCGCTGCCGGTGGCATTGCTGGACAACCAGGGCAGCTCGCTGCTGCTGAGCCGCGAGAGCCCGGACGAGCCGGCCAACTTCTACGTGCAGTCGCTGGCCGATGCTGGGAGCGCACCGCGCGCGCTGACCCACTTCGCCCATCCGTTGCCGCAGCTGAAGGGCGTGCAGAAGGAGCAGATCCGCTACAAGCGCAAGGACGGCGTCGACCTGACCGCGACTCTGCTGCTGCCGCCGGGCTACGACCCGAAGCGCGACGGCCCGCGCCCGCTGCTGATGTGGGCCTATCCGGGTGAGTTCAAGAGCGCAGCCGCGGCCAGCCAGGTGACCGATTCGCCGTACCGCTTCAATGCGGTCAGCTACTGGGGCCCGCAGGCGTTCCTGGCCAAGGGCTACGTGGTGCTGGCCAGCCCGTCGATGCCGATCATCGGCGAGGGTGACAAGGAGCCGAACGACACCTACATCGAACAGCTGGTGGCCAACGCGCAGGCAGCCGTGGATGAAGTGGTGCGCCGTGGCGTGACCGATCGCGATCACATCGCCATTGGTGGCCATTCCTACGGTGCGTTCATGACCGCCAACCTGCTGGCGCATACGCGCCTGTTCAAGGCGGGTATCGCGCGCAGCGGCGCCTACAACCGCACACTCACGCCGTTCGGCTTCCAGGCCGAGGAGCGCAACTACTGGCAGGCGCAGGACGTCTACCAGAAGATGGCGCCGTTCAACTACGCCGACAGGATCAAGGACCCGATCCTCTTCATCCACGGCGTGGACGACAACAACTCCGGCACCTTCCCGATCCAGAGCGAGCGCATGTTTGCTGCGGTGAAGGGCCTGGGTGGCACCGCGCGGCTGGTGATGCTGCCGAACGAATCGCACGCCTACCGCGCACGCGAATCGATCATGACCATGCTGGCCGAGAGCGAGCGCTGGCTGGAGCAGACCATCGGCCCGGCCGAGCAGGGCAAGGCGAAGAAGAAGCGCTGACCGGGCCCGGTAGTGCCGGCCGCTGGCCGGCAACCTCATGGAGCCATGCAACCTGAGGTTGCCGGCCAGCGGCCGGCACTACCAGATGAAACCATTTTTGCATCGCAGCACGACGCCCGATCTGGGATAGGCTTGGGGCCTGGATCCGTTGACCGAGGCCTGTGCGTCGCCGATGAACGAGTACCGCAGCAGCATCGAATTTGCTTCTCCCGATCTTCCGCTTCGCGATGATGTGCGCCGGCTTGGCGCACTGGTCGGCGACCTGCTGGTCGAACAGGTGTCGGCCGCGTTTCTTGATGACGTCGAGGACGTGCGTACCCGCGCCATCGCCCGTCGCGAAAACCAGGCGCCGCTGTCGGAGCTGGCCGATGGCCTGGCCGGGCGCACGCCGCAGCAGGCCGAGACCATGGTGCGGGCCTTCAGCACCTACTTCCAGGTGGTCAACATCGCCGAGCGCGTGCATCGCATCCGCCGCCGCCGCGATTACCAGCGCGCCGGTACCGCCGCGCCGCAGCCCGATGGCCTGCAGGATGCGCTGCAGCACCTGAAGGCACAGGGCGTGGGCCTGGACGAACTGGCGCAGTGGCTGCCGCGCATCGACATCGAACCGGTGTTCACCGCGCATCCGACCGAAGCGGTGCGCCGTGCGCTGCTGGAGAAGGAACAGCTGATGGTGGCCAGTCTGGTCGACGACCTCGACGGCCAGCGCACGCCGGGTGAAGCCGCCGCCGATGCCGCGCGCTTCCGCATGGCGCTCACCGCGTCGTGGCAGACCACCGATTCCTCACCGGTGCGGCCGACCGTCGATGACGAGCGCGAGCACGTCGGCTTCTATCTGGGGGAGGTGCTGTACCGGGTGATCCCGGTGCTGTACGAATCGCTGCAGCAGGCGCTGCGCGATACCTACGGCGAAGAACTGCCGCTGCCGCGCCTGCTGCGCTTTGGTACGTGGGTGGGCGGCGACATGGACGGCAACCCGAACGTGGATGCCACCACCATCCGCAACACGCTGGATGCGCAGCGGCAGGCGGTGCTCGGGCGCTACCAGAAGGAACTACTGCAGCTGGCCAGCCTGCTCAGCCAGTCCACCGAGCGGGTAGGGGTGAGCGATGCGCTGCAGGCGCGCGTGGCGCAGTACCAGCAGCTGCTGCCGCAGGTGCAGTCGCGCCCGCGCCATGCCGACATGCCGTACCGCCTGCTCAACGACCGCATGCGCGCGCGCCTTCAGGCCACGCTGGATGATGGCGAAGGCAACTACGCTGGCCCGGACGAGCTGATCGAGGATCTGCAGCTGATCCTCGACAGCCTGCGTGCGAACCGCGGCGAGCATGCCGGTGGCTTTGCCGTGCAGCGCCTGCTGTGGCGGGTGAAGACCTTCGGCTTCCATCTGGCGCGGTTGGACGTGCGCCAGGAGTCGAGCGTGCACGCGCGCGCGCTGGCCGCCGTGCTGGGCGGCGAGGAGGCCTGGCAGGCGCTGGATGCACTGGGTCGTGCGCGGCTGCTGGGCCCGCATGCCAGCGGTGAAACGGCATTGCCCAACGGTGACGACGAAGGCAACCAGCGGCTGGATGCGGTATTCGCGGCACTGGCCGATGCACGCGCACGCCATGGCGGTGATGCGCTGGGCAGCTACATCATCTCGATGGCACACGACCGCAGCGATGTGCTCGCGGTGCTGGCGCTGGCACGCCGTGGCGGGCTGGTGGAAGAGAACGGATCAGTGCCGCTGGATATCGCGCCGTTGTTTGAAACGGTGGACGACCTCAAGCGCGGTACCGCCACCCTGCGCGACCTGCTGGCGGACCCGGTGTACCGCGCCCATCTGCGTGCGCGCGGCGACGTGCAGATGGTGATGCTGGGTTATTCGGACAGCAGCAAGGACGGCGGTATCGCCGCCTCGCGCTGGGGCCTGCAGCGCGCGCAGGTGGAACTGCTGGAGGTGGCGGCCGAGGCGGGCATCCGGCTGACCTTCTTCCATGGCCGCGGCGGCTCGATCAGCCGTGGCGGTGGCAAGACCACGCACGCAGTCGACGCGTCGCCGCGCGGCAGCATCGACGGCCGCCTGCGGGTGACCGAGCAGGGCGAGGTGATCCATCGCAAATACGGCATTCGTGCGTTGGCGCTGCGTTCGCTGGAACAGGCCACCGGCGCGGTGCTGCGCGCCAGCCTGCGCCCGCGCGCGGCTGAGCCGCGCGAGGACGACTGGCGGCCGGTGATGGACGTGGTGTCCGCTGCCAGCAGCGAGGTCTACCGTGGCTTCGTCGGCCAGGCCGGCTTCATGGACTACTTCCGCACCGCCACGCCGATCGATGTGATCGAACGGATGACGCTGGGCTCGCGTCCGTCGCGCCGGCTCGGCCAGGACGCAGCACTGGGCAACCTGCGTGCGATTCCCTGGGTGTTCGCCTGGAGCCAGGCGCGTGCCGTCATTCCCGGTTGGTATGGCGTGGGCAGTGGCCTGCAGGCGGCGGTGGATGCCGGTCACGAGGGTACCTTGCGCGAGATGGCGCGCGACTGGCCGTTCTTCCGCACCTTCCTGGACGACATCGCGATGGTGCTGTCCAAGGGCGATATCACCATCGCCGAGCAGTTCTCGAAGCTGTCGGGCGAACTGCACGAACGCTTCTTCCCGCAGGTGCAGCGCGAGCTGGACCTGACCCGGCACTGGCTGCTGGCGTTGATGGACCAGCAGACGCTGCTGGACCACGACGCGCGGCTGGCGCTGTCGATCCGCCTGCGAAATCCCTACGTCGATCCGATCAGCGTGCTGCAGGTGGATCTGCTGCAGCGCTGGCGGGCCAGCGGCCGCGAGGACGACGACCTGCTGCGCGCGCTGGTTGCGTGCGTGAACGGTGTTTCGCAGGGCGTGCAGAACACCGGGTGAGGTGTAGCGGTAGTGCCGGCCGCTGGCCGGCAACCTCATGATGTTTGGCGGCACGCACGAGGTTGCCGGCCAGCGGCCGGCACTACCTCATTCCTCCGGCGACGGCGGGTTCGACGCCAGCAGTTCCAGATGGCGCTGTTCCATTTCCTGACGCAGCTGGCGGCGGATCTGTGCGGCGGCCTGGCGGCGCTTCTCGTCGGATGTGGCCGGCTGCAGGGGCGGCACCGGCGTCGGCCGGCCTTCCTCGTCCACCGCCACCATCGTGAAGAAGCAGCTGTTGGCGTGGCGCACGCTGCGCTTGAGGATGTCCTCGGCCACCACCTTGATGCCGATCTCCATCGACGAGGTGCCGGTGTAGTTCACCGAGGCCAGGAAGGTGACCAGTTCGCCCACCGCGATGGGCTGGCGGAACATCACCTGGTCCACCGACAGGGTGACTACGTAGCTGCCGGCGTAACGGCTGGCGCAGGCGTAGGCGACCTGGTCGAGCAGGCGCAGGATCGCACCACCGTGGACCTTGCCGGAGAAATTGGCCATTTCCGGCGACATCAGCACGGTCATGGACAGCTGGTGGGTTTTCAGTTCGGTCGACATGCGGCGGATTGTATCGGCAACCGCGCGATTGTTTCCGGAGGCCATGAAAAAGCCGGCCAGCGGCCGGCTCTACCAGAAAGCAGAAGGGCCGCTTGCGCGGCCCTTCTTCAAGGTCAGCCGACTAACAGTCGGCTCTACCGGTCGGCTCTACCCGCCGGCTTTACTTCAGCTTCGCATCGGCGCGCAGGGCGGCGGCGCGGTCGGTCTTCTCCCAGGAGAAGGCCGTGGCGTTGACGGTCTCGCCTTCGCCGTTGAGGTAGCTGAACTCCTTCGGCTTGCGGCCGAAGTGGCCATAGGCCGCGGTCTGCTGGTACATCGGGTGGATCAGGTCCAGCATCTTGATGATGCCGTACGGGCGCAGGTCGAAGTGCTTGCGGATCAGCTTCTCGATCTTGTCGTCGCTGATCTTGCCGGTGCCGAAGGTGGTGACCGAGATCGAGGTCGGCTCAGCCACGCCGATGGCGTAGGAGACCTGCACTTCGCAACGGTCGGCCAGGCCGGCGGCAACCACGTTCTTGGCGACGTAGCGGGCCGCGTAGGCCGCCGAACGATCGACCTTGGACGGATCCTTGCCGGAGAAGGCGCCACCACCGTGACGGGCCCAGCCGCCGTAGGTGTCGACGATGATCTTGCGGCCGGTCAGGCCGCAGTCGCCCACCGGGCCGCCGATCTCGAACTTGCCGGTCGGGTTGATGTGGAACTTGGTGCCCTTGTGCAGCCACTTGGCCGGCAGCACCGGCTTGATGATCTCTTCGCGGACGGCCTCGATGAGGTCCTTCTGCTTGATGCCCGGGGCATGCTGGGTCGACAGCACCACGGCGTCGATGGCCGAGACCACGCCGTTTTCATAGCGCAGGGTGACCTGGCTCTTGGCGTCCGGACGCAGCCACGACAGCGGCGAGTTCTTCTTCTTGCGGATCTTGGCCTGCTGCTCGACCAGGCGGTGCGACAGGTGGATCGCGGCCGGCATGTAGCTGTCGGTCTCGTTGGTGGCATAGCCGAACATCAGGCCCTGGTCGCCAGCGCCCATTTCTTCCGGCTTCTTGCGATCCACGCCCTGGGCGATGTGCGGCGACTGCTTGCCGATCAGGTTCAGCACGCCGCAGGTGGCGCCGTCGAAGCCGACGTCGGAGCTGTCATAGCCGATGTCCGTGATGACCTTGCGGGTCAGGGCTTCCAGGTCGATCCAGGCGCTGGTGGTGATTTCACCGGCCACGATGGCAACGCCGGTCTTGACCATGGTCTCGCAGGCCACGCGGGCGCGCTGGTCCTGGGTCAGGATCGCGTCCAGCACCGCATCGGAGATCTGGTCGGCAACCTTGTCCGGATGGCCTTCGGAGACCGACTCGGAGGTGAAGAGATAGCTGGACATCAGGCGTAATATCCCTTGATTCGGATGGAAAGATGGGCGCGCATGATACACGGGGTGCGCCGCCTGTGCATTGTGAACCTGTACCGGTTGCCGGTGGTTAAGCCCGCGTAGGCCCCGCAAGGGCCGTCCTGACGGGATTGGGCCCCGGCCTCGAGGCCCAGTGTTCCACCAGCGTGACAGCGGGGCGGGTGGCGAGGGGGGCGGTTGCGGCCTCCTCAGGCCGGGGACGACCGTCATCGTTCTGCCCCGAAACCGCCATCTGGCTGCCGCCTGCCGGGCGCAGGCTGTCGGCCAATCCGGCCGCCGGGCATGAGTGGATCCGCCATGCAGGAACTTGAACAGCGTCTCCAGCAACGCTTTCCCGATTGGTTCCATGGCCGTCGTGGCCAACTGGCGCGGCCATTGCTTCGCAGCGTCGGGCGCTGGTCGCGGTTGGACCAGATCGAAGCGTTCCTGCAGCGCAGTGCAGGATTGCGCGGATTCGGCTTCGTCGCCGCCGGGCTGGAGTTCATCGATGGCCAGTACCAGGTGGATCCGGCCGCGTTGGCGAAGATCCCGGCCACCGGTCGCTTGCTGATCGTCGCCAACCACCCGTCCGGCGCACTGGACGCGCTGGCCCTGCTGGACGCGGTCGGCCGCATCCGCCGCGATGTGCGGATCGTGGCCAACGACCTGCTGGGGGCGATCGCGCCACTGCAGGACCTGCTGTTGCCGGTGCGCATCCTCGGTGGCAAGGCCCAGCGTGGCAGCCTGCACGCTGTGGAGGAGGCGCTGGCCGCCGAGCAGTGCGTGATCGTGTTCCCGGCCGGCGAGGTCTCGCGGCTGTCGCTGCGCGGCATCCGTGATGGTCGCTGGCAGCGCGGTTTCGTCCGCTTTGCCCGTGCCGCCGGCGCGCCGGTGCTGCCGGTACGGGTGGAAGCGCGCAACTCGGCGCTGTTCTACGGCGCCTCGACCCTGTTCAAGCCGGCCGGCACCGCGCTGCTGGCGCGCGAGATGTTCACCCGCCGCGGCCGCCCGTTGCGGCTGAGCATCGGTGAGCCGATGCAGCTGGGCAAGGGCGGTGACCCGGGCGCGCAGCTGCTGGCCGTACGCCGCGCGCTGTATGCGCTGGGCCGCAATGGCGCGGCCGGCAATGCCGCTGCCTTCGCAGGCCCCGAGCCGCTGGCGGCCCCGGTGCCACCCTCGCAGGTCGCCGCTGGGATTGCCGCAGCCACCCAGCTGGGCCAGACCGCCGACGGCAAGCAGATTCTGCTGGCCACTTGTACTGCCGATTCGCCGCTGCTGCTGGAGCTGGGCCGCCTGCGCGAACTGACCTTCCGCCAGGTGGGCGAGGGCACTGGGCGCAGCCGGGACCTGGACGATTACGACCCGCAGTACGAGCACATCGTGATCTGGGACGCGGCCGCGCAGCGCATCGCCGGCGCGTACCGGATCATGCGCGGCGCCCATGCGCTGGCCCGGCACGGACTGTCCGGGCTCTACAGCGCGTCGCTGTTCCGCTATTCCGACGATGCCATCACCCACATCGCCGAAGGCCTGGAACTGGGCCGCAGCTTCGTGGTGCCCGACTACTGGGGCAGCCGCAGCCTGGACTACCTGTGGCAGGGCATCGGTGCCTACCTGCAGTGCCGGCCGGGTATCCGCTACCTGTTCGGCGCCGTGTCGATCAGCGCGGTGCTGCCACGCGATGCGCGCGAGCAGCTGGTGGCGTACTACCAGCGCTATTACGGCGGTACCGCCGGCCTGGCCGAATCGAACCGCCCGTTCCAGTACTTCGCCGCGCCGCCGAGTTTTGGCGAGCTGGATGCAGGCGCCGCGTTCGATGTGCTCAAGGCCAACCTGGCCGCACTCGGCACCGGCGTGCCGACGCTGTATCGCCAGTACACAGATCTGTGCGAACCCGGTGGCGCGCGCTTCCTCGCCTTCGGTGTCGACCCGGACTTCAGCGATTCGATCGACGGCCTGATCGAAGTGGACCTGTGCGCGATCCGGCCGAACAAGCGCAAACGCTACCTGCGCGATGCGGGGACGCCGGCATGAGCGTGCTGGCGAACCTGTCGCCGCACCGGCGCGCAGTGTTCGTCTCCGACGTGCACCTGGGTTCACGTCATTGCCATGCCACCGAACTGGCACGCTTTCTCTCGCAGCTGCGCTGTGAGCGTCTGTACCTGGTCGGCGACATCATCGACCTGTGGTGGATGGCCCATCGCCGTGCCAACTGGCGGCAGTCGCACAGCGAGGTCATCCAGGCCCTGCACGCGCTGCGCCGTGCCGGTACCGAGATCGTCTACATCCCCGGCAACCACGATGCCTCGCTGCGCCAGGTGTGCGGGCTGATGCTGCCAGCGATGCAGGTGCGCCGCCGCGCCATCCATGTGACCGCCGATGGCCGTCGCCTGCTGGTCGCGCACGGCGACGAGTACGACGGCGTGACCCACTTCGGCGGCCTTCAGGAAAAGTTCGGCGACTGGCTGTACTACCGCATCCTGACCGGCAACCAGGCGCTGAACGCGGTGCGGCGCCGGCTGGGCATGCGCTACTGGTCGCTGTCGGAATTCCTGAAGAAGCGCAGTGGTGCCGCCGAACGCTACATCGAGCGTTTCGTGCAGGCCGGGCTGGACGACGTGCGCCGGCGTGGTCTGGATGGCATCGTCTGTGGCCATATCCACCGCGCGGCGCTGGTCGAACGCGATGGCCTGGTCTACGCCAACGACGGCGACTGGGTGGAGAGCCTGACCGCACTGGCCGAAGACCACGATGGCGCGCTGCGCCTGCTCGATCACAATGGCCAGACCCTGGTGGAACTGCCGGGCGCGCGGCTGTCGCAGGCGGCGTAACCCGTTCCGTAGAGTCGACTGTCGCGCGTAGCGCGTGGTTTCCGCGGCCTGATGGGAGAGCAGTCGACCAGCAGTCGACTCTACAGACGCGGTGTCCGGGAGTGAGACGGCGCGCCCGCAAGCCGCTAGCATCGGTCCATGGATTCCCTGACCCAGATCGTGCTCGGCGGCGCCGTCGCTGCTGCCATCGCTCCGCCCGGCCATCGCCGCGCGGCCCTGCTGGCCGGTGCCGCGCTCGGCACCCTGCCGGACCTCGATGCCCTGTGGTTGGGCTTCACCGCCGCCGACCCGGTGGCGAACATGATCGAGCACCGCAGCTTCAGCCATTCGCTGCTGGTGCTGCCCTGGGTGGCGGCACTGATCTGGTGGTTGTTCAAGCGCTTCGGCAACGGCCGCGTCGCGCAGTCACCGGTGCGCTGGTTCTGGGCAATCCAGCTGGCGCTGGTCACCCATCCCGTGCTGGATGCGTTCACCGTCTACGGCACCCAGTTGTGGTGGCCGCTGCGCCCACACCCGACCATGGGTTCCAGCGTCTTCATCATCGATCTTGGCTACACGGTGTGGCTGCTGCTGGGTTGCGTGCTGGCCTGGTTTGGCCGCGCCCGCCCCTGGGCTGGCAAGGTGCTGGGCGTGGCGTTGCTGCTCAGCAGCGCCTACCTGGGCTGGGGCCTGATCGCAAAGGCCCAGGTCGACCGTGCTGCCCAGCAGAGCCTGGCGGCGATGGGTCTGGGCGATGCACCGCGCTTCTCGGTGCCGATGCCGTTCAACACCCTGCTGTGGCGCGTGGTGGCGATGACGCCGAACGGCTACGTGGTGGGCGACCGCTCGCTGGTGGCCGACCATGGACCGATGCAGTTCGAAGGCCATGCGTCCAATGTGCAGGCGTTGCGCGAAGCAGGGAGCATCCCGGCAGTGCAGCAGCTGACGTGGTTCAACCGGGGCTTCATGCGTGCACAGGTGGTGGACGGGCGGCTGGTCCTGAGCGACCTTCGCATGGGGCTGGAGCCGGACTACACCTTCAACTTCGCCGTGGCCGAGCAGGTCGACGGGCAGTGGCGACCGATCACGCCCGAGCAGGTGCGGACGGATTACAGCAGCCCGGCCGCGCGCGCGGATGCCGGGCGCCGGCTGGCGGCGATGTGGCAGCGGATCTGGCACGAGCCGGCAGCCTCCGCGACTGGTGCGGCGCACCCGTAGATCCACGCCATGCGTGGATGGCGGGACATCGGCAGTGGCAGCCACGCATGGCGTGGCTCTACTGCGGTTGGCGGTTGAGCTTGATAGAACGGTTCAGCACCTGGCGTGGGACGTTGGCAATGTCAAAGCCAACGAACGCCAGCAGGAACTGCAGCCCGGAGATCAGCGCGACCATGGCGATCATGATGGTACCCACCGGCGTGGCGACATCGGCCTGGGCCGACCGCACCCAGTGGTACAGCCCGAACAGCCCCCCGAAGGCGAGCAGGCTGCTGCCGGCGATCAGCTCCAGTGACGCGATGCTGAGGTCGCGCAGGAAATAGTTGTAGGCAATGCGCTTGAGCGTGTTGCGCAGGTGCTTGAAGCTGAACTCTCCCAGGATGCGACCGATGCGCAGGTTGCTGGTTTCGTCGCCGTAGTGGGCGTCCATTGCCACATCCTGCACGACCGCGCGCACGGTGTTCAGTCGGAACAGCATGTCGGTCTCGAAGAAATAGCGGTCGCTGACCGCCTCGAGCTTCAGGTGGCTGGCGACCTTGGCATGGATGGCGGTGTAGCCGTTGGTCGGATCGAACACCTGCCAGTATCCGGATGAGGCCTTGGTCATGAAGGACAGCAGCAGGTTGCCCAGGCGCCGCACCGGGGGCATGCGGCGGATGTGGGTCAGGTTCCAGAATCGGTTGCCCTTGGTGTAGTCGGCATGGCCGTCGGCGATCGGCGCGACGAAGTCCATCAGCAGCGCCGGGTCCATCTGCCCATCGCCATCGACCTTCACCAGAATGTCCATGCCATCTGCGATGGCCGCGCGGTACCCGGTCTTGATCGCGCCGCCGACGCCCAGGTTGTGCTGATGGAACAGCACGGCGATACGCGGGTCGTTGGCTTCGGCCTGGATCAGGCGGCCGCTGCCGTCGGGGCACGCATCATCCACGCAGTAGATCGCCGTTACCGCATCATCGATCGCCGCGAGGACGGACAGCACGTGGCGGGTCACTTTGTAGCAGGGGATGATTACGGCGATCCGAGCCGGCGTGGATGCGGAGGGCGTACTGGTGGTCATCGGACTCATGGGGCGGGGTGGGCCAGCAGGGCCTTTGCCGGCAGTTCCACCAGATCCCCCTGCAGCACCTGCGGTGCGTCGCCCTCAGGCGCTACGGTGATGTGGTGGTAGCGGTTGAAGGTGAAATTGAACGCCTCGTCGGGCATCAATGGGAAGTACCGGCGGAAGTATTCCATCTGTGGCAGGTACAGCACATGGTTCACGGCGGGAATACCAACACCCGGCAGGAGGGCCCCGAACCCACCGGGAGCCACCAGCGCGCCTTCGGACGTGGTGGCTGAGCCCCGGGCTTGCAGGGAGTGCAGGACGGCAGCGCGGTCCATCGCAAAGATCGGCCCGGCAGGCTGCACAGGGTTGAACAAGCCATTGCCCAGCAGATTGGCCAAAGCGGCGGTGGCCAGAACCAAGGTGGCCGCATGCGCCGAGAGCTTTGGGCGGAGGGCGGCAACGGCCAGCCCCGCCAAGCAGAGGTAGGGAATGGCATCGGCGGCGCTGTGCAGGCGGCTGAACTGGCCTTCGCCGAACAGGAACTTGGCCACGCTGCCAGCCATCAGCAGCGCAGCCAGCAGCAGCAGACGCCTGCGCTCCAGGCGTACGCCGCACCGCACCAGGATCATCGCGCAGCCGATGTTGAGCAGCAGGCCGAACGCCAGCAGCGCGCGTGCGGGTGGCACCATCGAGAGTCCGGTCAACTTGCCGACCAGAACGGGCACGGGCAGGAAGATCCAGCAGGCGATCAGCAGTACGCCAGCGGCGAGGGCCAGCACGCTGCCGCGGTGGCCCCGCACCCATTCGCGCAGTCGTGCGCCATCAGCAAGGACCAGGGTGAACAGCGGCAACAGGCTGCCGAGTACGGCGATCTCGCACTCGTTGGAGCCTTTGAACATTGGCAGCGGTGCAAACCGGTAGGTCATCAGGTTCGGGAAGACGTGCGCGAACAGGGACGTCAGCCCGACCCCACCTCCGGCGCTCTGGCGCTGGCCCGGATAAACCGTGTTGCGAACGATCGGGATGATGTCGTGGAAGTAACCGATGAACACGGCCAATGCGAGCGCGCCTGCGATGCCGGCATCGATCAGTCGTGGAAGCGTGAGGGCATCGCGACGGAAGGCCAGGACCAGCACCGCCATGGCCAGCAGCGAGGAAATGATGAAGGGCGGATAGGACACTGCGATCACCCAGACAGCGAGGGCGTACGCACTGGCCAGGATGCGAACCCAGCGATTGCGGATGCACAGCCAGGCTGCGGCGGCCCAGGGTGCCAGAGCGAAGGCACCGGCATTGCTGGTCCACCAGACCTGCACGAATGGCGCGAAGAACAGCGTGGCCGAAACCAGCACTGCGGCTGGTACCGGCATCCGCAGTTGGCGCAGGAACAGGGCCCATCCGCTCAGGAAGGCCATGGCCATGAACATGAAGAAGAACGAATAGGCGTTCGCTGCTGGCAACACGAAGAACGCCCAGTGGTAGGGCTTGAACAGCAGGCCCCAGTCGAGCAGCGGCAGCGCCTGGAAGGTGCGCAGTGACTCGTGGTACGGCGAGTGTGCGTTGAACTGGCCGAAATCGTTGTTGACCGCGATCTGGATGTAGGGCGTGAACACGATCCACTCATCGCTGCGGATCATGCGGGCGCTGCCAAGCACCGGGTTCTGTGGCGCCAGGCCGAGATACTCGTAGGCCAGCGAGTAGGAGGATGGCGTCAGCGCGAATGCGACGTAGAGAATGCACAACAGCGCGATGATCCCGGCGAGCAGACGCGTCTGGCCGGGCGGGAGCCCGCCCGGCAGGTTCACATCATGGGCGGAGAAAGGCGTTCGGCCGCTGTCACTCATCATGCGCTCGCAGGTAAGGTCCATCCATGCGCGACGTACCCGCACACCGATGCCTGAGGGCAATAGAGGGGGATCCCGGCACGCGCCGTTCCGAGGCCGGGACTGCCGGATTCTAGCCGGTTGCCGCCGGAGCCGCAGGCCATCCTGTGGCGAGGATGGCCTCAATACACCGTCGCGCGGCCCTGCACGAACGAGTAGAAGAACACCGCGTTCGGGTCGTTCTGCACCAGGCGGAACTCGCGGCGCATGCCTTCCACGGTTTCCTCGTCCACCGAGCCGGCCTGCAGCAGCTGGTCGGCGGCCGACAGCAGCAGCTGTTCCCAGAACGCGATCATCGTCTTGCGACGCGCCGGCTCGCGGTTGTCCAGGTGGATGGTCTTGATCTCGGTGTGCACGTCGCGGAAGCCGCCGGCCAGCAGCAGGTTGCCCAGCTTGGCGCCGACGAACGGGTCGCCCCCGTGGTCGTACTGGAAATCGTTGAAGGCCATCCAGTAGCGCCAGATGTGCGGCGAATACGGATCGAGCAGGAACGAGGCATTCATCACTTCGGTGATGTACACCGGCGAACCCGGTGCCAGCACCCGGCGCACTTCGCTCAGCACACGTGCGGGTGACGGCACGTGCTCCAGCACCCAGCACAGGAACGCCGCGTCGAAGCTGCGTGCCTCGAACGGCAGCTCACCGGCATCGGCCTGCTGCAGGGTGTAGCGGTCGCTGCACCACGGCGTGCGCGCCAGGTTCTCGCGCGCGGTGGCCAGCTGCGTTTCGCTCAGGTCCACGCCGGTCACGTGCAGCTCGGGGAAGCGGCGCAGCAGGATCTCGGTCTGTGCGCCGACGCCGCTACCGACTTCCAGCAGGCGACGCGCGCCGCTGTAGTCGATCTGGCCAAAGATGCTCGATTCCAGCAGCCGGGCCTGGGTCATCAGGCGCTGCTGCTCGGTGCCGGAAAACCCGTGCAGATAGGTCGGGGAGGAAATCGGCGGGGTCATGGTGGGCTCTTGTAGCGTCGAGCTGGCTCGACTGTTCGCAAACGCGGGGCTGGCGGCTCAGGCCGCCGAAGGCAGCGCCGGTTCCCCGGCGATCAGGCGGTCGAAGTATTCGGTGGTCAATGCGATCTGGCTGGCCGGATCCTCGGCACGGTTGACCACCGCGCGGAAAGCGGCATTCTCCGGCCGGTCCTTGGCATACCAGCCCAGGTGCTTGCGCGCGATGCGCACGCCCTGCGGCTCGCCATAGAACGCATGCAGCGCGTGCAGGTGGCCAAGCAGGATGTCGCGCACTTCCGCCAGTGATGGCGGTGGCAGTTCCTCGCCGGTGGCCAGGTAGTGCGCCACTTCGCGGAAGATCCACGGCCGGCCCTGCGCCGAGCGACCGATCATCACCGCATCCACGCCGGTTTCCTTCAGGACGTAGGCGGCCTTCTGCGGCGAATCGATATCGCCGTTGGCGATCACCGGAATGCGCAGCGAGGCCTTGATCTCGCCGATCGTGGCGTACTCCGCCTGGCCGGTGTAGTGCTGGTCGCGGGTACGGCCGTGCACCGCCAGTGCCGCGATACCGCTGTCCTCGGCGATGCGTGCGATCAGCGGGCCATTGCGATGGTCGCAGTCCCAACCGGTGCGGATCTTCAGCGTGACCGGCACGTCCACCGCGTTGACCACGGCCTCGAGGATGCGCGCCACCAGCTGCTCGTCGCGCATCAGTGCCGAACCGGCCCAGGCGTTGCAGACCTTCTTGGCCGGGCAGCCCATGTTGATGTCGATGATCTGCGCGCCGTGGTCGACGTTGTAGCGTGCGGCCTCGGCCAGCTGCTGCGGCTCGGTGCCGGCGATCTGCACGCTGATCGGGGCCGGTTCGCCGTCATGGTCCATGCGGTGGATCGACTTGCGCGTGTTCCAGAAGCGCGGATCACTGATGGTCATTTCCGAGGCGGCCAGACCCGCGCCCAGCCGTTTGCACAGCAGGCGGAAGGGCTTGTCGGTGACGCCGGCCATGGGCGCCAGCACGACGTTGGGGGCAATGGTGTACGGGCCGATCTGCATGCGCCCATTGTAGGGCGCGCGCGGCGGTACGGCCGCGTCGGGCGCGGTCCGGTTCAGGCCGATCGGCACCGACCTCATGCCGTACCGGCATCAGCAGATGCTTGACGGTTGCTTCCGCCGCCCCCACGGACGGGCGATGGTGGGCGGCTACCCCAGGCTCTGCCAGGCCTGGCCGGTACCCAGCGCGAAGGCCAGCCCCAGGCTGAGGCAGACCACTGAACTGACCACCCAGAAGCGCCGGCCGTTGTAGCCGGGCCGGAGCAGGGCCAGCCCGAAGCCCATCGCCGCGCGCAGCAGCAACAGCAGTGCGATGCCCGACAGGACCAGACGGCTGGCCGGCAGCGGCGAATGCCAGCCCGCGGCTGCCAGTGCGTACAGCGTCCAGGCCACCAGCACGGCAGTGATGCCGGCGGTCATCAGCGGCGGCCACCAATGCCCGGCCTGTGCCAGCCGGACCATGCGCTGGCCAGCACCGAAGTACCTGTACCACGCGGCGCCGAAGGCAATGCAGCCGATATGCAGCAAGGCTGCGATGGCACTACCGGCGGCGGCAACCAGCAACCAGGGGAATCCGTCCATGTCCTGCCCACGCTGAAACGCTGCGCGGATGGTGGGTGAGGGGCGGGATGCGGGCAATGCGACCGGCAGTCGCAGCTGTTCGATGCGACCGCCGCCGATGGCGCTTCGCTCAGCGCGGCGGATCGATCTGCAACCCGGCGCCGAGACGGTCCAGGGCCACGTCCACGCGTGGCAGCCGTTGCCGGCCCTGCGGCCACAGCAGGCGCAGCGGCAGGCCGCGGCAGTCCAGCGACGGCAGGATCGAGACCAGGCTGCCGCGCGCCAGCGCGTCATCGACCAGCCAGGTGGCCAGCTGCGCGATGCCGAAGCCGGCCTCGACCGCCGCCACCTGGGCCTCGGCGCTGCCAACCACCAGGCGCGCGCGGGCCTGCAGCGGTGTACTGCGCTGCCTGCCATCGGCCACCTGCCACGGCCCGATGCTGCCGTCCGCGCGTCCGAACAGCACACCGTCATGCCCGGCCAGCTCGGCGGCCGAGCGGGGCTGGCCATGCCGAAGCAGGTAGGCCGGGGAGGCGCAGAAGCGCAGGCATTCGTAACCGAGCAGGCGGCTGCCCAGCGTGGCGGGCAGCGGCTCGGGACCGCCGATGCGCACGGCGACGTCGACGCCGTCCTCGGCGAGGTCGCTGAAGCGGTCGCTGAAGGTCACCTGCGGATGCAACTGTGGAAACTCTGCGGCCAGCTGCAGCAGCAACGGCCAGACTTTGAGGCGCCCGAAGGTGGCCGGCGCATCCACCCGCAGGCGGCCCACGGGCGCGTCTGCGTGCGAGACCAGCACCGACTCGGCATCGGCCAGCTCGCCCAGCACCCGCACGCAGGTGCGGTAGAAGCCCTCACCAGCCTCGGTCAGGCGAAGGCGGCGCGTGCTGCGTTCGAACAACCGCGCGCCCAGGCGTGCCTCCAGCCGTGCGATGGTCTTGCCCACCGCCGAACTGGTCAGGTGCAGGCGTTCGGCGGCGGCAGTGAAGCTGCCGGCATCGGCGGTGGCGACGAAGGCCTCGATGCCGCGCAGGCGCTCGGTGGGAAGCATGGGGAATTTCTGTCCGGAATCGATGGAAAACATAGCAGTAATCGGAATCCGGGGAGGAAATAGGCTGACGGCCCCTGTTCTGATGCCCGCTCATGTCCTCCCTCGATTCCGCCGTGGCCGCTGTCCACGCAAACGCCCGCGCACGCCTTTCGGTCGTCCTGCTGGCGGTGTCCGCCTTCGTCATCGTCACCACCGAGTTCCTGATCGTCGGCCTGCTGCCCGCGCTGGCGCGCGACCTTGGCCTGGGCATCGCCTTAGCGGGGCAGCTGGTCACCTTGTTCGCGTTCACCGTGATGCTGGCCGGGCCACCGTTGACCGCGCTGCTGTCACACGTCGGCCGGCGCCGCCTGTTCGTGGCCATCCTGCTGTTGTTCGCGGGTTCCAACGCGCTGGCCGCGATGGCCACGCAGCCGTGGCAGCTGGCGCTGGCGCGGGTGCTGCCGGCACTGGCCCTGCCGGTGTTCTGGGGCACCGCCAGTGAGACTGCTGCGCAGCTGGCCCCTGCAGGGCAGGGAGGTCGTGCGGTCGCGCGGGTCTATCTGGGTATCACCGCCGCAATGCTGTTCGGTATCCCGCTGGGTACGTTGGCCGCCGACGCTCTCGGTTGGCGCGGCAGCTTCTGGCTGTTGGCGGCCCTGTCGCTGTTGATGGCGGGCGCGCTGGCGTTGTGGATGCCGGACACCGTGGCCGGACCGCGGCGCGCGCTGGGCGAACAGGCACGAGTACTGCGCCAGCCGCAGTTGCTGGGCGATGTGCTGCTGTCGGTGCTGGTGTTCACCGCGATGTTTGCTGCCTATACCTACCTGGCCGATGTGCTGGAGCGGCTGATGCAGGTACCGGCGGCACAGGTGGGCTGGTGGCTGATGGGCTTCGGAGCTGTCGGGTTGATCGGCAATGCACTGGGTGGGCGCTGGGTCGATCATGCGCCGCTGGGCGCGACCCTGGTGTTCTGCGCGGTGCTGGCGCTGGGCATGCTGGCCAGTGTCGGGCTGGCCGGCCACGGCACGTTCGTGCTGATCGCACTGGCCCTGTGGGGTGTGGCGCATACCGCATTGTTCCCGCTGTGCCAGGTGCGGGTGATGCGTGCGGCGCCGCAGGCGCAGGCGCTGGCGGGAACCTTGAATGTGTCCGCGGCCAACGCCGGCATCGGCCTGGGCGCGCTGCTGGGAGGTGGCGCCATCGAACGCTTTGGGCTTGCCTCGCTGGGCGTGGTGGCCGCTGCCGTGGCGCTGCTGGCAATCGTCGCGGGCCTGCTGCTGCGGTGGCTTGCCCGGTCTCGTTCATCCACGCATGGCGTGGGTCTGCCTCATTGAAGGGCAAACAGAAAAGCCCGGGTGTCTGCACACCCGGGCTTCTTCATCCACGCGTGGCGCGGATCTTATCTCTTGCCAATCTGGCACCTTGGGTGCCGAGAGCCCGGCGTGGGCGACCGTGTGGATCCAGGTCTTGCGACCGAGAAGTAGCTTGGGTCCCCACGCCGGATTCTCCCTGAACCGCCCGAACAGTTGGTTGAGTTGGCGCTCGAACTGATAAGACTGGGCAAGCGGGGAGAGCTCTCGACCC
>NZ_JCAFSV010000015.1:0-101603 GCF_059369595.1 Stenotrophomonas sp. YJH_SMC_25
CACCAGGATCGCGCCGTCCATCTGGGCGGCACCGGTGATCATGTTCTTGACGTAGTCAGCATGGCCCGGGCAATCGACGTGGGCGTAGTGACGGACCGGGGATTCGTATTCGACGTGCGCGGTCGAGATCGTGATACCACGAGCCTTTTCTTCCGGAGCGGCGTCGATCGAGGAGTAGTCCTTGAACTCGCCACCGAAGCGCTCGGCACCGATCTTGGTCAGTGCGGCGGTCAGCGTGGTCTTGCCGTGGTCGACGTGACCGATGGTGCCGACGTTGACGTGCGGCTTGGTGCGCTCGAACTTACCCTTGGCCATGGCTGCTTATCTCGAATTCGTCTGAGAGGTGATGCTTAAGATGGTGCTCACGAAAGGAATCGAACCTTCGACCTCTTCCTTACCAAGGAAGTGCTCTACCGACTGAGCTACGTGAGCCGAGTTTTGCATTATGACATGAACTCGATAATATTCAAAGTTCATTCAATGGAGCGGGAGACGGGAATCGAACCCGCACCATCAGCTTGGAAGGCTGAGGTTCTACCATTGAACTACTCCCGCGCCGGGAATGTCACAACGTGAAACTGGTGGAGGGAGGTGGATTCGAACCACCGAAGGCGTAAGCCAGCAGATTTACAGTCTGCCCCCGTTGGCCGCTTGGGTATCCCTCCTTACCACCCCATTCCGTTGCCGCCGAAGCGTTGCGGTGCGTGGTGGTGAGCCGCTTATTCTGCTGATGGGACGGGGGGCTGTCAACGCTTTTTTCCATTTTTTTCACACGCTGTCGCAAACCCATTGATACGCAAGGTTATTGCCCGGGAACCGGCAGGGTCTCGTTGGCGAAAATTGCGACATGAGGGACGCCGTCGCCGCCGATCCAGCCCCGATACATGCCCTGGGTGTTGAACGGCGTGGCCATTTTTCCGTCTGCGCCGAGCACGATCGCACCGCCGTCGCCGCCCATCTGCGGAATCGTCTCGTTGATCACGCCCTTGCCGGCCTGCTCCGGGCTCTGCCCCTGGTAGCGCATGCGCGCGCAGATCTCGTGCGCGGCCGCAGTGCGGATGTAGTACTCGCCCCACCCGGTGCCGGACACCGCGCAGCGTGCGTCGGCCCAGGTGCCGGCACCGATGATCGGCGAGTCACCGACCCGGCCGTAGCGCTTGTTGGTCATGCCCCCGGTGGAGGTGCCGGCGGCCAGATGCCCCTGCGCGTCCAATGCGACCGCACCAACGGTACCGAAGTGCTTTGCAGTCTCCAGGTCGGCATGCGCCTGGCCGCTGGCCTCTTCCTTCAGCGCGCGCTGCAGCTGCTGCCAGCGCTTCTCTGTACGGAAGTAGGAGGGATCGACCAGAGGAATGCCCTGCTCGGCCGCGAAGGCTTCGGCGCCCTGCCCGACCATCATCACGTGGCGGGATTTCTGCATCACGGTCTGCGCCAGCAGGATCGGGTTGCGCACCCGCTGCACGCCCGCCACCGCGCCCGCCGCCTGGTTCGCGCCATCCATGACTGCCGCATCCAGCTCGTTGTGGCCGTCGTGGGTGAACACCGCGCCCTTGCCGGCGTTGAAGGTGGGATCGTCCTCCAGCACGGTGATCGCGGCGGTGACTGCGGCCAGCGCGGGTCGCCCCGCCGCCAGTTCCGCATGACCCTTCAGCAGTGCCGCCCGCAGCGCGTCACGTGCGGCCTTTTCCTCGGCCGGCGACAGGTCCTTGCGCTCGACGCCGGCGCCGCCGTGGATGACCAGCAGCGGTGAAGCGGCCGGTGCGGCCTGGGCAAGCATGGGCAGGGACAGCAGCGCAGACAGCGCCAGGCGCAGTTTCATCGGATACGTCTCCAGCAGTAGCGGGGAATGGATTGCAGGATAGTGCCGGCCGCTGGCCGGCGGGGGGCGTATCAGGGAAGGTGGGTTGCCGGCGAGCGGCCGGCACTACCGAAGCGTGAACTCAAGCTCGCCGTCTCTGACGTCGGCCACGGCCTGGTAGTCGGCCTCGGCCTGGACGTCATCCAGGCGCATGCGGCTGCCGCTGGCGACCACCGTTACCGGCACCGCGCGGAAGCGCAGCGGCTCGCCCTCGACCAGGCGGTCGGCATCGCGGCCAGGGTTGACCACCCAGACCTTGCCCTCGCCGTCAGCACTGTAGACCTGCGCCTGGCCATCAGGCTCCACGCACAGGGCGGTGTCCTCGTCGACGCCGATGCCGACGATGTCGGGGTCGCCACTGTCCTGTGCGGCGCGCGCCACGAACACGATCAGGCGACCGAGCCGGTCGCGCTTGTCGAAGTGGGTGTCGGTGACCACGCGCTGCAGGTAGGGCATCTGCAGGAAGCCGCTGTCCATGGTCACCGCGCTGCCCATCGGGTCCGCCAGGGCACCGGCAGAGGTGATGCTGCCGCCGTCCATCGCGCCGTAGGCATAGCCACCGAGGATGGCGAGCCCCGCACTGGTACCGGCAATCGGCTTGCCAGCGCGCACGTGGGCGTTCAGCGCGCGGTTGAGCGCAGTGCCCTTCCAGAAGCGGATGTAGCGCGACTGGTCACCACCGGCAATGAAGATGGCATCAGCTGCGGCAACCACGCGCAGCACGGCCGGATCGTCGGCGCCGCGGCGGCTGTCGAAGACCAGCGTCTGCACTGCGGTGGTACCGCCGATCTCGCGGTACAGGCGGTCCTGCAGCTCATCACTGCCAGAAGCGCGCAGGATCAGCACACGGCCATTGCCAGCCTGCTTCAGCCACCAGTGGAAGGCCTCCGGCACCCATTCGCCACCGCCCATCAGCATCATGGCCGGTGCGCGCGGACCGGGCCGGGGCGCGTCGAGATCGCCGGCTTCGTAGTAGGCGAAGCCCGGGCCCTGCAGGTCCTGCGCAAGGGCGACCAACGGCACGGCCAAGACCAGCAGCGCCAGCCAGGCGAAGGGGGCACGCAGGGTCCGATGGAGGCGTCGCATCTTGATCTCCCTGAACAAAATCGACTTGCAAGCGTTTCCACTCTTTGCCAGATAGGGACCCAGTAGTCAAGGACATGAAAAAGGCGTTAAATGCGCGCGCCCGTTCCGGAAATCTGAATGGGGGACAGGGCCCCTCCTCTGCGGGCCGGCTTCATTTCCGAGAATTCCTCATGCGTAGAAAGGCGATGGCGTGGTCGATCCAGCTGGCGTTGATGGGCGTGGCTGCTTCCGCGGCGGCCCAGGCACCGGCTTCCTCCTCGGTTCAACAACTGGATGCGGTGCAGGTCACCGGATCGCGCATTCCGCGCGCCCAGGTGGAAGGCCCCGCCCCGATCACGGTGATCAACGCCGAACAGATCCGCTCCAGCGGCTTCACCAGCGTGCCGGACGTGCTGCGTGCAATGACCCAGAACGGCGGTGAGACCCAGAGCCAGCAGTCTTCCAGCGGCGCCGACTTCTCGCCGGGCGCCCAGCAGGTGGACCTGCGCGGCCTGGGCCCGAACCACACGCTGGTGCTGGTCAATGGCCGCCGCATCGCCGACTTCCCGATGCCGTTCAAGGGCCGCAGCAACTTCACCGATGTCTCCAACATCCCGCTGGGGATGATCGAGCGCATCGAAGTGCTGACCGGCAGCGCCTCGGCCATCTACGGCTCGGACGCGATCGCCGGCGTGGTCAACTTCATCCTGAAGAAGAAGGCCGACGGCACCATGATCGACATGCGCATGGGCACCACCAGCGAAGGCGGTGGCGAGTCGTTCGACATGAGCCTGGCCAGCGGCTTCAGCCGCGGCAACTTCAACGCCGTGTACAGCGTCGAGCTGCAGTCGCAGACCCCGCTATGGGCCTATGAACGCGACATCCAGGATTCGACCCAGGACGGCCCCACCGAGGGCTCGCGCATCGCCCGCCGCGCTTACCTGCGTACGGACTACAACGACGACTACCTGGATCCGGGCGCGGCCACCTGCGAAGCGCTGGCCGGGCAGAACCAGGGCAGCACCTACCGCGCCTACCGCCCGCGCTACGGTTACTACTGCGGCAGCGACAGCTCGATCGGCTACGGCACCATCCTCAGCAAGCGCCGCGGCGCCAATGGCTACGCCTCGCTGAGCTACGACTTCGACAACGGCCAGCAATGGTTCGCCGATGTGCAGCTGGGCTACCACACGATGTCGCTGATGCGCGACGTCACCAAGTGGGGCCGCATGGACGCCAATGGCGATGAGTCGGGCTACTTCAACAACCAGGCCACCGGCGAGATCGAGTTCTGGCAGCGCCAGTTCTCACCCGAGGAAATGGGGGGCCTGCGCAATGCGATGGTACGCAGCACGCAGAAGACCTTCAGCGTGACCACCGGCTTCAAGGGCAATCTGGCCGGCAACTGGGACTACGAAGCGGCGCTGAGCCATTCGCAGTACCAGTCGCGGATCAGCTGGGCGCAGATCATCGCCTCCAAGGCGAATGACCTGTTCCTGGGCCCGCAGCTGGGCGTGGACGACGACGGTTTCCCGATCTACAACGCGGACCCGTCGCGGCTGTACCGGCCGCTGACCCGCGCCGAGTACGATTCGATTGCCGCACGCACTACCTATTCGCCGAAGTCGCGCACCGAGACGGCTGCATTCACGCTGACCAATTCCGCGCTGTTCGGCCTGCCGGGCGGTGATGCCGGGTTCGCCGCGACCGTGGAAGTGGGCCAACAGGCCTATGCGCTGAATCCCGATCCGCTGGCCACCCAGTACTACTACTACAGCTGGAAGGATTCGGACGGCCAGGGCTCGCGCAACCGCTGGGCGACCGCCGCCGAGCTGCGCATGCCGCTGCACGAGACGGTCAACCTGAGCGTGGCCGGCCGCTACGACCAGTACCGCTATTCCGGCCACACCATCGGCAAGGCGACCTGGAGCGGCGGTCTGGAATGGCGCCCGATCGACACGCTGCTGGTACGCGGTTCGTATGGCACCGCGTTCCGCGCGCCGGACCTGCACTACGTGTTCGCCGGACCGGGCAACGACGAGACCACCGCCGAAGACCTGTACAGCTGCCGCGCCGATGGCGCCAGCGACTGTTCCGACTACGAGCGCAACCTGATCCGCAGCCGCACCGGCAACCGCCAGCTCGACCCGGAAACCAGCACCTCGTGGAGTGCAGGCTTGGTCTGGTCGCCGGCGATCGGCCTGGACCTGTCGGTGGACTGGTTCGACATCGACATGCGCAAGCAGGTGCAGGACATGGATGTGCGCACCCTCCTGGCCAACGAAGCGAACTGCCGGCTCGGCAGTGCCGACATCAATTCGCCGACCTGCGTGGACGCGCTCGACCGCATCACCCGTACCAGCGACGGCCGCCTGTACGGCGTGCGCGTGGCGCCGATCAACGTCGCCCGCGAGTCGACCTCCGGCATCGACGTCGGCCTGCGCTACCGCCTGCAGACCGGTATCGGCGACTTCATCCTCAATGGCACCCACACCTGGGTGAAGAAGCACGATTTCCAGCGCTACCCCGGCGATCCGACCCTGGACCAGTTCGCGGTCAACAGCGGATTCGACATCCCGCGCACCAAGACCAGCCTGAGCGTGACCTGGGAGAAGGACGCGTGGTCGGCCACGGTCTACGGTTCGCGCCTGGGCAAGCTGCCGACCTCGGACAACTACGACCAGTCGTTCGACTGGGAAAGCGGTGACAGCCCCTACGTGAAGGCGACCTACCGCTACAACGCCTCGGTGCAGTATCGCTTCGACGACCATTCGCGCCTGTCGCTGTCGGTGGTCAACGTGTTCAACAAGATGCCGCCGAAGGATGCCACCTACACCGCGTATCCGTACTACGACGTGTCCTGGTTCGACAGCGTCGGCCGCACCATCAACCTGCAGTACACCCACAAGTTCGGTGGCAGCGCGCTGTAAGTGCCCGGCCAATGTCGGTACAGGAAACCCCCGCTTCGGCGGGGGTTCCTTTTTTTGCCACCTGAACAGTGCCCGCGTGCAGGCTCCGGGCCGGTCGGCCAGCCGGAGATTTTAGGAAACAGCTGATTCCGCGCCGTCCGCGCCGCTTCCTAGCATCGTTGCATGTTCCGCTTCCCCCGCCCTTCGCTGCAGAAGACAGTGCCATCGACCACCGCGTCGGTGCTGTTGCGCTGCCTGACCGTCTGTGTCTTCATCTGCCTGGCCGCCGCGGCCGGGTTCTACCTGCTCACGGCATTCACCGAGGACATCTCGACCCATCGCCGCGAGATGAATGCAGCGGCCTACAGGGCCCAGATCTATTTCGACCAGCGCGAAGCCCTGCTGCGCTACCTGGGCGATTCGGTGCTGGCCGGCCGCCCGGATGCGCCAACTGCGGACAGCGAAGGGATGCGCCAGGTGCCGCTGGATGGTCCCGGTGGCCAGCCGGGACAACGGCTGCTGTTGTCAGCGCGTGCCGAGCACACGCTGCAGGCGCTGCAGACGCACCTGCTGCTGGTCGATGCGCGGGGTGCGCATTGGCTGGCCGGCGACGCGGTCGACGTCGACCTGGCGCGCCTGCCGTCGCTGCGTGCACTGCAGGCGCGCAACGGCAGCCTCGAGGGCGCTGACCGGGTGTACTGGCTGCGCCCGGGTGACCGTGGCGTCGCACTGGCGCAGCCGGTGCAGTCCGGTCCCCATCCGGCGCAGTGGCTGGTACTGCTGCTTGATACAGATGCAGCGGCGGGCATGATCGATGGCCAGGGCATCGGCGGTTATGCGTTGCTCGACCGTTCTGGGCAGCCTGCATTGTCCAGCCAGGCGCCGCGGCTGGATCGCGCGGGCTGGACAATCCTGCGGGAACGCCAGGACGACAGCTTCGGTACGTTATGGAGCGGCGGCCTGCCGCGCGGCGTAGCGCTGGTGAAAAGTGTCGGCAATGACGGCTGGCGGTTGGTCTACCACCTGCCGCCGCAGCTGCTGCTGGGCGACCTGGCCGTGCCCCTGCTGGTCTGCGTGCTGTTGCTGCTGCTGGCCGGTGTTGCGCTGCGCCTGCTACGGCATCGCGTGGACCTGCAGCTGATCCAGCCGGCCCTGCAGCAGCACCGCCGCCTGCTGGAGAACCTGGACTTCAGTTCGACGGTGATCGACATGGCGCCGGTCGGCATCTGCGTCCTGCGCCGCAACGACCGCGCGCTGCTGCTGTCCAACCAGCTGCTGCGCGACTGGCTCGGCGAGGAAGGCGAACACAGCGACTGGCAGGCGCCATGGCGCGGACATGCCGGCGAGCGCGGGCGCGGACTGGAATTCACCGCCCGCGACGGGCGCCAGCTGCAGGTGCTGCACGCCGCCTGCCGCTACCAGGGCGATGATGTGCTGCTATGCGTCTTCCATGATATTTCCCGACACCGCCAGGCACAGGCCGCACTGTCGTCGGCACGCCAGGCGGCCGATGCGGCCAATCAGGCCAAGAGCGCGTTCCTGGCCACCATGAGCCATGAAATCCGCACTCCGCTGTACGGCGTGCTGGGCACGCTGGAGCTGCTGGGGCACACCTCGCTGGACGCCCGGCAGTCGCAATACCTGCGCACCATCGAGAGTTCCTCGTCGGTCCTGCTGCAGTTGATCAGTGATGTGCTGGATGTGTCCAAGATCGAGTCAGGGCAGCTCAGCCTGGAGCCGGCGGCGTTCTCGCCGCGCGAGCTGACCGAGAGTGTGCTGCGCAGCTTCGCCGCGTCAGCCACCTGCAAGGGCCTGCAGATCCTGGTCTGCACCGATCCGCGCCTGCCGACGCGGGTGCTCGGTGATGCCGACCGCATCCGCCAGGTGCTGGGCAACCTGCTCAGCAACGCGATCAAGTTCACCGAGCATGGCCGGGTGATGTTGCGCGTGCGCCAAGTACAGCGCGAAGGTGAATCGAGCGTGCTGGCCTGGCAGGTGACCGATACCGGCGTGGGTATCGCTGCGGAGGAACAGGCGCGGCTGTTCGAACCGTTCCGCCAGGTCCGCGGCGCGGCCAGCGCGCAGGGTACCGGCCTGGGCCTGTCCATCAGCGACCGTCTGGTGCGCTTGATGAGCGGCGAGCTGCAGGTGGTGAGCGAGCCGGGCCTGGGCAGCAGCTTCAGCGTCCGCCTGCCATTGCCGGTGCTGGCCGCTGCCGAGGATGGGCCCACATTGCTGCCGGAACCACCGATCCTGGTGCGCGGCCGCGACCGCGAGCTGGTCGACAGTGCCTGTGGCTGGCTGTGTCGCTGGGGTGCCAACGCGCAGCCCCTGCTTGGTGACCCGACGCTGCTGGACCATGACGGCGCGATCCTGATGGATGGCGAAGCAGCCACTCCGCTGGCATGGTCGGGCCCGCGCGTGGTGGCATCGATCGAGGGCGGTGACCAGCCGATCACTGCCGCCGATGGCAGCCTGGTCGTGACCCTGCATGGCATGACCGCGATCGGCAATGCGCTGGCCAACGTGCAGCAGCAACGTGCGGCGCAGCCGGAGACCACGCGCTTGGCACCGCCCGTGCCGCTGGGGCTGCGCGTGCTGGCGGTCGAGGACAACCCGATCAACCGGGTGATCCTGGCTGAGCAGCTGCGCACCCTCGGCTGCGACGTGGAGCTGGCACAGGATGGCATTGAAGCGCTGCAACGGTGCCGCGAGCAGTGCTTCGATCTGGTGGTGACCGACATCAACATGCCGCGCATGGACGGCCACGCGCTGGCCCGCGAGCTGCGCGATGACGGCAACCTGGTACCGGTGATCGGCGCCACCGCCAATGCCACCGCCGAAGAGCGCGAGCGCTGCCTGGCCAGTGGCATGCAGGGCTACCTCAGCAAACCCATCGACATCGCCCGCCTGCGCAAGGCACTCACCGCCCTGCGCCAAGGAGATCCCGCATGACCCAGCGTGTCCTGATCCTGGAAGACCAGCCCTTCCAGCGTGGTTTCCTGGCCAATCTTTTCGGCAGCCGTGCCGGCGTCCAGGTCGATGCCTGCGAAGACGTGGATGCCGCCATCGCACTGTGTGCCTGCCAGCCCTACGACCTGGTGGTCAGTGACCTGCTGATGCCCGGGCAGGACGGCATCCAGTTCATCCAGGCGCTGGCGGCGCAGCCACGCCCCCCCCGCCTTGCCGTGGTCAGCGCGGCCCCGCGGCGGATGATGACCTCGGCACGGCTGATGGCCGAATCACTGGGGCTGGAGGTGATCGGCCTGCTGCCCAAGCCGGTGGCGGCCGCCGAAGTGAATGCCCTGTTCGAGGCGCTGGCGCAGGCGCGTCCGGCCACTGGCAAGGCCCCCACGCGCGCGGCGGCTGCACCCGAACCGGATGTTTCGCAGCTGCGCCAGGCCATGGCCGATGGCAGCCTGACGGCCTGGTTCCAACCGAAGAAGTCACTGCAGTCAGGGCGGGTCGTGGCGGCCGAGGCACTGGTGCGCTGGCGCCATCCGCAGCTGGGCACGCTGGCCGCTGGCAGCTTCCTCCCGGCGATCTGCCGATACGGGCTGGAGGGCGATCTGCTGCGGATGATGCTCAAGGCCAGCATCAGCGCACAGGCACGCTGGCGCAAACAAGGGTTCCGGGTACCGGTATCGATCAACCTGCCCCCTCACCTGCTGGAGCAGTCGGACCTGCCCGACGAACTGCTGGCACTGACCCTGGCCAACGGCGGTACGCCTGGTGAATTGTGCTTTGAGCTGATGGAAAACAGCACCACGCGGCACGTCAGCGACTTCTACGCCGGTGCCTGCCGGCTGCGCATGAAGGGCTTCGGCCTGGCCCAGGATGATTTCGGGCAGGGTCTGAGCTCGGTCCACAACCTGGTCAATACCCCCTTCACCGAGGTCAAGATCGACCGCGCGCTGGTCAGCGGCTGCGCCCGTGACCCGGCCCTGCACCTGACCTTGTCGACGGTGATCGCGCTGGCCAACCAGCTCGGGCTGACCATCGTGGCCGAGGGCGTGGAAAGCGATGCCGACCTGGCCGCGTTGCGCCAGCTCGGCTGCAGCCAGGTGCAGGGTTTCCTGATCTCGCAGGCGCTGCCCTCAGATGAGTTCACCCGCCTGCTGGACGAAGAAGCACCGCGACTGGACGAAAGATCGCGAGCCGCCCTGAGCTGACACGGTTTCCACAGCGACTTCACAACATCATCAAGTGGCATTGACGATCCTGTCTGTGCAGTGGCGGCGGACTTTGCGCTGCCGCCACCGGTGCCGCTGTCCGCCCCTGCCCTGAGACCCGCCATGCCGGCCGAGGCCGCCCCTGTTCGCCGACTCGCTCGCCGCTCACTGCGTGTCCACGCCCTGCTGATCGGCGTGGTGGTGCTGGCGACCCTGCAGGCCGGACTGCTGCTGTCTGCCGGCTCGCAACTTTTGAACGAAGAGCGCAGCAAGATCGAGTACCACTTCCGCCGCCTGGACGGCACGCTTCGCGAGCAGGAGCGCTTCCTGCGCCAGTGGCGGCTGCACGATGTCGGCGCACGAGGACAGCCGGTTGCCGATGCCAGCGTGGAACTGCAACGCGGCCCGTTGTTCGCCAACTTCGCGGCGATCGGGAGCGAGGGAGCCAGTCTTTCGCTACCGAACGAGCTGGGCGATCGTTTCCTGCGCTTCTACGGCACGTTCTGGTCGGCCTCGCACTACCCACCACCGCAATGCCTGCTGGTCGATGGCCAGGGCACGCGCGGGCTGCTGGCACCGGTGCAGATCGGCGTTACCGATGCGAGCCAGAACAGCCCGCATCACCTGCGCCCGGCGATCGCCGACATCCACCGGGTCATGGGCACGCGTCCGGCGCTGCAGCGCGGTGGCATCGTCTGGGTGAGCGTACCGTGGCGCGACCGGCAGACCCGTTTGCTGGCCATCGCGCATGCGCCGCAGGATGCACGCCTGTGGGGCGAGGACGACAAGGATTCACAGGCCGCGCTGGCCTGCCTGCTCGATCCGGGACGTGTCGATGACTACCGGCAGGTGCTAGGTGTTCCGGTGTTCCAGCGGCTGTCGCTGTTCGATACCGATGGCCAGCGCCTGCTGGGCGATGCAGCAGACGCCAGTGACGCTGGCACCTCCTGGAAGGCCGGCCTTGCAGGCCTGCAGTTCCGCATGCGCAGCGAGCGCGGCTGGCTGGCGGTGTACCACGTCAGCTGGCGGCAGGTGTTCCAGCACCCACAGGGGCCCTTGCTCGGCGCGATCGTGGTGGCCCTGCTGCTGGCGTTGGGTGGCACGCTGCTGCTGCGCGCGTATCGGCGTTCGGTCATCGAACCACTGCGCAGCAACCACGCGCGCCTGCTGGAAAGCGAGGCCTTCAGCCGCACCATCCTGGACAACGCGCCGATCGGGCTGTGCCTGCTGCGCCGTACCGATGGCAATGTGCTGCTGGACAACACCCTCGCCCGCCGCTGGCTGGGCGAAGACCACCACAGCGGAGGCTGGCATGGCCCTTGGCGGCGCAGCGTGCTGGCCGCTGGAGGCACCACGCTCGGCGATGGGCTGGCCTACACCACGCCCGAAGGCCGCCACCTGCTGGTGACCGCGACGCCGGCGCGCTATCGCGGCGAGCCGGCGGTGCTGTGTCTGTTCATCGATCTCAGCAGCCAGCATGAAGCCGAACAGGTGCTGCAGCAGGCGCGCCGTGCCGCCGACCAGGCCAACCGGGCCAAGAGCCAGTTCCTGGCCACCATGAGCCATGAAATCCGCACGCCGCTGTACGGCGTGCTCGGCACCCTCGAACTGCTCGGACTCACACCACTGGATGCGCGGCAGCAGGACTATCTGGCGACGATCCAGCGTTCGTCCTCGACCCTGATGCAGCTGATCAGCGACATCCTCGACGTCAGCAAGGCCGAGGCCGGGCAACTGAGCCTGGAGCCCAGCCCGTTCGATCCGGTGCGACTGACCGAGGATGCGCTCGACTCGTATGCTGCCGCGGCCGCCAACAAGGGGCTGCGGTTCTACGCCTGCATCGATGCCGACGTGCCACCCGTGGTGTGCGGTGATGCCGCGCGGATCCGCCAGGTCCTCAACAACCTGATCAGCAACGCACTGAAGTTCACCGACAGCGGGCGCGTGGTGGTGCGCGTTTCGGCACGCTGGCAGGAGCAACGCTGCTGGCTGCAGTGGCAGGTCGCCGATACCGGTATCGGCATTGCCAGCGAACACCAGGCGCACCTGTTCGAGCCGTTCTTCCAGGCCAACCCGGGCACCGATGCGATGCGCGGCACCGGCCTGGGGCTGGCCATCTGCGCGCATCTTGTGGCGTTGATGGAAGGCCAGCTGCGTGTGGTCAGCGAGAGCGGCCTGGGCAGCAGCTTCAGCGTCGAACTGCCGCTGCCACCGGCGCCGGCGGATCCGCAGCAATCCCCTGCGCCGCAGCTGCCTGCGGGCCTGCAGATCCAGGTACGGGGCGGCGTGCGCGAGCTGGTGCAATCGCTGTGCGAACGCCTGCAGCAGCGTGGTGCACAGGCCAGCGTGTACCGGGAAGACAGCACGGCAGACTTGCCATCGCCCACCGTGCTGCTCGACCTGGTCCTTGACGACCCGCTGCCCCGGTGGGCCGGTGGACCGCGTGTGGTCGCCTGCCGCGAAGGCGGCGTGCGCCCCCGGCACATTGATGGCTTCTGGCAGGTTGGCCTGCACCGGTTCGATGCGATCGTGCTCGCGTTGGCCGCGGCCAGTGGCCAGCCACTGGCGGCGAGCGCCGAAGGGCGCCTGCCGGCGACGCGTCGTTTCGGCCTGCAGGTGCTGGTGGCCGAGGACAACCCGATCAACCAGGCGATCCTGCGCGACCAGCTGGAACAGCTCGGCTGCCGTGCCGTGGTCGCCAGCGATGGCAATGAAGCGCTGGGCTACTGGCAGCAGGGCGCGTTCGCGCTGGTGCTGACCGACCTGAACATGCCCGGGATGGATGGCTATGGCCTGGCGCGCGCCTTGCGGGCGCGCGGTGTCAGCGTGCCGATCCACGGAGCCACCGCCAACGCCGATCCGGCCGAACGCCAACGCTGCCAGGAATCGGGCATGCAGGGCGTGCTGGTCAAGCCGATCACGCTGGAAGCGCTGCAACGCCTGCTGATCCGGATCACCCAGGGCGATGTGGCGGTTTCCGCGCCGCCGCAAAGTCCTGTATCCACCGATACGCGCGATGATGATCCGCCGCTGCAGGTTCCCGCAAGAATGCAGGCATTGTTCGTGCAGACCATGCAGGCTGACCTGGACAGCCTGCGCCAGTCGATTGCCACCGCCGATCCCGCGCGCGTGGTGCAGGTACTGCATCGCATCCGCGGCGCACTGGTCATCGTCGGCGCACCTGCGCTGGTGGACAGCGGCCTGCAGATCGAACAGGGCCTCGCAGGCGGCGATGACCTGGTCACCCAGGAGGCTCCGCTTGCCGGCTTCCAGCGACGCCTCGAACAGCTGCTGCATCCGCTGCTCGGCGCGGTATCTCCTTCCTCATCTGACGACCCGAACCCGCCATGACCACACGGATCCTCATCGCCGACGACCACCCGATCGTGCTTGCCGGCATCCGCGACGTACTGGCCGGGGAGCTGGACCTCGAGGTCGTGGGCGAAGCGGCCGACCCGGCGACGCTGATCGAGCTGATGACCCGGACCCGGCCACAGGCGGTGATCACCGACTACAGCATGCCAGGGGGCGACCGCTTCGGGGACGGCATCAAGCTGATCTCGTTCCTGCGCCGCAGCTTCCCGGAGACGCGCCTGCTGGTGCTGACGATGGTGTCCAACCCGTCGTTGGTTGCGGCGATGTATGCCGCTGGTGCCGGCGGCGTGGTGCTCAAGAGCCATGGATTGGGCAGCCTGGTACAGGCCCTGCGCGTGGTGCTGGCCGACCGCGTCTACCGGCCCCCGGGCCTGCTGCCGGTAGCGGCGAGCGAGCCGGCCGATGCCGATGCGGTGCGTGCGCGGCTGTCGCCGCGCGAGCTGGAAGTGATCCGGCTGTTCACCGGCGGCATGAGCGTGGGCGACATTGCACGCCAGCTGCAGCGCAGCGCCAAGACGGTCAGCACGCAGAAGATCAGCGCGATGCGCAAGCTGGGCGTGGACAGTGATCAGGCGCTGATCGAGTACTGCCTGCAGGCCTCGTTGTTCGCCTGAGGTCCACTCCAGGCTGAACCCTGCAGCCCCTGTACAAGGGTCTGCACCGGCTTTAGGAAACGCCTGATTCCATAGGACAGCGCCGATTTCTAGGCTGGACGCATCCCGCCTTGGTGCGCCTGCCGGCAGTAGCTGCGTCGCCCTGGGGGACGGAAGTCCGATGGCGCCTGCAGCTGCCATCGCGTGTGGCTTCCGCAGCGACGCGGCCCTGCCGCGCCAGTTCGCGCAGCCGTGCTGCGCCCTGCCACAGGAAGTCCAACAGAATGTACGCCTCCCCCACACGGTACCGCCGTGCGCCCGGGCGCGCGCGCCTCGCGCCTGCCCCCCTTCTTCCCAGCCTGCTGGCCACCGCCCTGTGGGCGGCGCTGCCGGTCCACGCTGCCGATCTGACCGGGCCGCTGAAGGTCATCAATGGCCAGACCCTGCAGCTGGATGCGAGCGATACCCTGCTGCACTCCATGGGCGGCTTCGCCCTGGACGTGAACGGAGCCGGCAGCACGGCAACGCTCGATGGCACGCGCGTCGATGTCACCGGCGGCGGCAGCGCAATCCAGGCCTCCGCAGGTGGCAGTGTTCTTGTACAGGGAGGTCACATACAGCTTGGCAATGGAAGTTCAGGCGTCGGTTATGCGCTCAACGCAACCGGCATCGGCAGTGTCATCCACGCCAGCAACCTGGTCATCAATGCCTATCGCAACAGTTCCGGCTACGGCACGGTCAACGCCACCAACGGCGGCAAGATATGGCTCGATGGCGGCAGTGTAAGCAGCGATGGTCATGCCCTGTATTCCAGCGGACGTGGAAGCGAGCTGCATGTATCGGGTACCACGATCAGCAACGGTGCCGGCCGCGCCATCTATGCCGACGGCGGCGCACTGCTTTCGTTGGAATCACTGGCGATGACGTTCGCGCAGGCGACCAACGGTTCCAGCGGCCGCCTGTCCGCAAGCGGCAGCGGAAGCGTGTTGTCGCTGCGCGATGTGGATGTCATCAATGGCTACTTCGACATTGACAACGGGGGGATCCTCCGCATCACCGGGGGCACCGCCACCGCCAACGGCAGCAGCATCCGACTGATGGGAAACCGGACCAGTCGAACGTTCGCCACAGCGGAAATCACCAATGCCCGCTTTGAAAGCACCGGCGGCTACGGCGTCAACGTCAACAGCTGGGGCAAGTTGACCGCCGAGGGCGCGCACTTCACCGTGCGCGATGGCAGTTCCGGGATCTGGCTGTCCGGTGCCGACTCGCTGGCGGACCTGAGCAACACTGTGATCAGCACCTTTGGTGACAACGGGTATGGCCACGGTGTGGACGTATGGGGTGGCACCGCGACGATCACCGGTGGCAGCATTGATACCCATGGCGATGGCGTCTACGGCCTGCGCGCTTCCGGCAGCAACCCTCCAACGCCCTACTCCCGGATCCGTGCCAGGAATCTCGACATTGCGACCTACGGTGCGGTGTCCGGTGGTGTGTTCCTGGGCGGCAGTACCGCGGACATACAGCTGGACGGCGGCTCGATCACCACCCATGGCGCAGCCTCGTTCGGCATCGTGCAGATGAACACTGCAAAGCTCACTGCGGACGCCCTGCACATCCAGGCGCTGGGAACGAACTCGGGCGCCTATCGTTCCTACATCACCGTATTTGGTCCCTACTGGGATCGGCTGGTGTTCAACGACAGCCAGATCGAGACCCTGGACGGCCCAGCGTTGTGGCTGCAGGGAAGCAACCACGAACTGACACTCAACAATACCGCCGTTGTCGCCCGTCAGGCAGGTGACCTGGTTGGCGGCCGACTGCTGAGGGTCAGCGATACCGTGTTCACTGATGGCAGCTCGGTGGCAACGTCCGAGATCCGCTTCACCGCGGACAACAGCCGCCTGAGCGGCGACGTGGTCGTCGACAGCGCGACTGCGGAGGTGCACATGGTGCTGCGCAACGGTACTCAGTTCAGCGGCGCCCTGCGCAACGACTCCGGTTACCAGGTCGCACAACTGGCGCTGGATGACAGCAGCCAGTGGAACGTGCGTGCCAGTTCCAGCGTCGGTACGCTCGAACACGCCGGCACCATCGCTTTCGATGCGCCGGCGGCCCGCGATTTCAAGACCGTTACCGTCAGCGGCGACTACGTGGGCAACGGTGGCCATTGGATCTTCAACCGTGCACTGGGTGACGACACCTCGCTCGGCGACCAGCTGATCATCAACGGCAGCAGCAGCGGCACTGCCAGCGTGAGCGTGCGCAACGCCGGCGGCGCCGGTGCACTGACCAAGGAGGGCATCCGCCTGATCACCGTGGCTGGCCAGTCGGATGCACAGTTCAGCCTGCAGGGGCGCGCGGTCGCCGGTGCCTACGACTACTTCCTGTTCAAGGGCGGCGTGTCGACCCCGGATGATGGCAACTGGTACCTGCGTTCGGAATACGCGCCGCCGGTCGATCCACCGGAGCCACCGATTGATCCGCCGCAGCCACCAGATCCCCCGGTCGATCCGCCGTCGCCGCCGGAACCGCCGGTCGATCCACCATTGCCGCCGGAGCCGCCGATCGATCCGCCGCGCCCGCAGGTGGAACGCCCGGAACCGGCGGCCTACCTGGCCAACCGCAGCGCCGCGCTGGGCATGTTCCGGCACAGCCTGCACGACCGCGCCGGTGATCCCGCCGCCGAAGCGGGCTTCAGCGGCGATGCCGTGGCCTGGATGCACCTTCGCAGCGCGCAGCCCGACAGCCACGACCGCAACCGCCAGGTCCAGGTCGATGGGCAGATCAGCAGCGTGCTGGTCGGCGTCGGCCGCCGCTTCGAGGTGGTTGGCGCGGGCGAACTGCAGGCAGGTGCGATGCTCGGCCACGGCCGTGCGCGCAATGACAGCCGATCGCAGGTGACCGGCTACGCCGCGCGGGGCGTGGTCACCGGCACCAGCGTGGGCGCGTATGCCACCTGGCTGCAGGATGCACGCATGCAGGGCGGCGCCTATGTGGATGGTTGGCTGCAATACGGCCGCTTCCGCAACAGCGTGCAGGGCGAAGGCCTGCAGAAGGAGCGCTATGACGCCCGCAACTGGAGTGCGTCGGCCGAAGCCGGCTATGTGCTCCCCCTGCGGCGCACCGCGCAGCGCGGCATCTACCTGGAACCGCAGCTGCAGGTGGTTCATAGCCGCTATGACAGCGACCGCGTGGTCGAGGCCAACGGCACGGTGGTCGAGGACCGCGGCGGTAGCGAGACCAGCAGCCGCCTCGGCCTGCGCCTGTACAGCCGCGGGTTGAGCCCGGCGCAGGGCCAGGTGCACCCGTACGTGGCGGTGAACTGGTGGTCCGGCGGCAATGGCGCAGGCCTGGCGATGGACGGCGAGCGCCTGCAGCGGCAGCTGCCGCGCGACATCTACGAAGCCAAGGCCGGTGTGCAGGTGAATCTGTCCGGCGGTTGGCGAGGCTGGGGTGAATTGAGCCGGCAGAGCGGTGGCATGGGCTTCCGCGATGTCGGTGCGCAGATGGGCGTGTCGTACACCTGGTGATGCGGGAAGTGCCCGGCAAGGGAGTGCCGGGCGCTTTTTCCACATGCCGCGTGGAAAGCGATGGGGGTTAGGTGTGGACAAGTGGCGGTGAGCGCCACGCATCAAGCGTTTCGGCGCGTGGTGAATTTTTGTCCATGCCCATCCGCGGTTTTCCACACCCGGCGTGGAGAGCGGTTTGGATTTGATGTGGACAAGTGGGTGGGAATGTTGCCACGCAAGCGTTTCGATACGTGGCGAAATTTTGTCCACGCGGAACGATTGAGGCGTCTAGCGCCGAGCCCACGCTCAGCTCACGTCCATCGCAGCCGAGCATGGGCTCGGCGCTGCATCAGGTTCGCCGGTTTTCCACACCCGACGTGGAAAGCGATGGGAGTTTGCTGTGGACAAGTACCGGCGAACGTCACACCGCAAGCGTTTCGCAGCGTGGTGTTTTTTTGTCCATTACCGGAAACGCGAACGCCCCGCACAGGGCGGGGCGTCCGGGGTCGATCCGATGCCGCTGGATCAGACGTTGAAGCGGAAGTGCAGGATGTCGCCTTCCTGCACGCGGTATTCCTTGCCTTCCAGGCGCAGGCGACCGGCTTCCTTGGCGCCGGCTTCGCCCTTGTACTTGATGAAGTCGTCATACGCGATGGTTTCGGCGCGGATGAAGCCCTTCTCGAAGTCGGTGTGGATGACGGCGGCAGCCTGCGGGGCGGTGGCGCCCTTGCGTACGGTCCACGCGCGGACTTCCTTCACGCCAGCGGTGAAGTAGGTCTGCAGGCCAAGCAGGCTGTAGGCCGCGTTGATCACGCGGTTCAGGCCCGGCTCGCTCAGGCCCAGGTCGGCCAGGAAGGTATCGCGGTCTTCATCGTCGAGCTGGGACAGCTCTTCTTCGATCGCGGCCGACACCGGCACCACCTGCGCGCCTTCGGCGGCAGCATGCGCACGCACGGCTTCCAGGTGCGGGTTGTTCTCGAAGCCGTCTTCCAGCACGTTGGCGATGTACATCACCGGCTTCAGGGTCAGCAGGAACAGGTCGCGCACCAGCGCCTTCTCTTCCTCGTCCAGGCCCACCGAACGACCGGCCTTGCCGTCCGACAGCGCAGCCTGCAGCTTGGCCAGCACCGGCTTGCGCGCCGCTGCGTCCTTGTCGCCGCCCTTGGCCGCACGCTCGGCACGGTTCAGCGCCTTCTCGACACTGTCCAGGTCGGCCAGCGCCAGCTCGGTGTCGATGGTTTCGATGTCAGAGATCGGATCGACCTTGCCGGCCACGTGCACGATGTCGCCGTGCTCGAAGCAGCGCACCACGTGGGTGATCGCGTCGACTTCGCGGATGTGCGCCAGGAACTTGTTGCCCAAGCCTTCACCGCTGGCGGCACCGGCCACCAGGCCGGCGATGTCGACGAACTCAACCGCGGTCGGGATGACCTTCTGCGGGTTGATGATGCCCGCCAGCTCGTTCAGGCGCGGGTCCGGCACCGGCACGATGCCGACGTTCGGCTCGATGGTGCAGAACGGGAAGTTCGCCGCGGCGATACCCGCCTTGGTCAGCGCATTGAACAGGGTCGACTTGCCGACGTTGGGCAGGCCGACGATGCCGCATTTGATACCCATGGGTGACAGCTCTCTGGGGTGAAAGTGATTGGGGAAACAGCGGCCTGGGCGCTGCTTTTCCAATCATTCTCCGTACCGACCAACGGTCGGTACCTACCGGATTGGTTGGTTCCGTACCGACCAACGGTCGGTACCTACCGGATTGGTTGGTTCCGTACCGACCAACGGTCGGTACCTACCGGATTGGTTGGTTCCGTACCGACCAACGGCCGGTACCTAGCGGATTGGATGGTTCCACACCGACCAACGGTCGGTACCTACAGCTTATTTCGGGGTGTGCAGCCGCTTCATCGCTTCGCTGAAATCGCCCTGTACCGCCAGCGGCATCACGTCGATCGCATCGTCGATGGCGCGTGCGATCAGCACGTCGTCCTCCTTGGACGGGCGCCCCAGCACCCAACCCACTACGCGGTCCTTGTGGCCGGGATGGCCGATGCCCACGCGCAGGCGATGGAACTTGCCGTGGCCGAGCAGGCGGATGGTGTCGCGCAGGCCGTTCTGGCCGCCGTGGCCACCGTCGAACTTCAGCCGCGCCACGCCGGGCGCCAGGTCCAGTTCGTCATGGGCCAGCAGGGTCTCTTCCGGTTCGATCTTCCAGAACCGCTGTGCGGCGGTGACCGACTTGCCGCTGAGGTTCATGAAGGTGGCGGGCTTGAGCAGCCACACCGTCTGCCCGGCGATCTCGACCTTGGCGGTCTCACCGAACAGCTTGCTGTCCACATTCCATCGCGCACCGGCTTTCTCCGCCAGGGCCTCAACGAAATGAAACCCGGCATTGTGCCGGGTCCGGGCGTGTTCCGATCCGGGATTGCCCAGACCGACGATCAGTCGCAGTCCTGCCATGGTTCCTTCCAGTACGGTGCCTGCCCGGAGGCAGGCACCGTAACGGTATTACTCGGCGGCAGCCGCTTCTTCGTCAGCCTCGTCGGCCTTGCCGGCCTTGGCGGTGACGATGGCGTCGTCGTGGTCCTTGCCCAGCGCCAGAGCCGGGATTTCCACGCCCTTCGGCAGCTTGATGTCGGACAGGTACACCACGTCACCGGCCTTCAGCTCGCCCAGGTCGACTTCGATCGACTCCGGCAGGTCCTTCGGCAGGCAGGTGATGGTCACTTCCTTCAGTTCGTGGGTGACCACGACGTCGGCAGCCTTGCCGGCCGGCGAGGTGTCTTCGTTGACGAAGTGCAGCGGGACCGAAGCGGTCAGGGCTTCGTTCTCGTTCACGCGCTGGAAGTCCAGGTGCATGATCAGCTGCTTGTACGGGTGGCGCTGCATGTCACGCAGCAGGACCTTCTGCACCTGGCCATCCAGGTTCAGGTCCAGGATCGAGGCATAGAACCACTCGTTCTGCTGGGCCAGCCAGATTTCGTTGTGGTCCAGGCTGATGGCGACCGGCTCGGCGTTGCCGCCGTACACGATGGCCGGGATCACACCGGCGTGACGCAGGCGGCGGCTCGCACCCTTACGCTGCAGTTCACGCTTGGTGACCTTGATTTCATGGGTCTTCGACATTTTCGACTACTCAGGTTGTTGCCGCGCCCTGCGGCGTGGCGGTTGAAGATGCTTCCGCGACCAGAAGCATCCGGGTATGCCCCCGCCGTTGCCGGCAGGGGCGAAAAACTCAGTCGACGTACAGCGAGCTGACCGACTCGCCGAAGGCGATGCGACGCATCGTTTCGGCCAGCATTTCCGCCACGCTCAGCTGGCGGATCTTGCTGCACACCCGCGCCGCGTCCTTCAGCGGGATGGTGTCGGTCACCACCAGCTCGTCGAGCTGGGAATTGGTGATGTTGTCCACCGCCGGGCCCGACAGCACCGCGTGGGTGCAGTAGGCGGCAACCTTGAGCGCACCGCGCGCCTTCAGGGCAGCGGCAGCGGCGCACAGGGTGCCGGCGGTATCGACGATGTCATCGACCATCACGCAGGTCTTGCCTTCGACGTCACCGATGATGTTCATCACGGTGGAGACGTTGGCGCGCGGGCGGCGCTTGTCGATGATCGCCAGGTCGGCATCATCCAGGCGCTTGGCCACCGCACGGGCGCGGACCACGCCGCCCACGTCCGGCGAGACAACAATCAGGTTCTCGGTGCCGTAGGCGCGCCAGATGTCGGCCAGCAGCAGCGGGGACGCGTACACGTTGTCCACCGGAATATCGAAGAAGCCCTGGATCTGGTCGGCGTGCAGGTCAACGGTCAGCACGCGATCAGCGCCAGCGGTGCTGAACATCTTCGCCGCCAGCTTGGCGGTGATCGGCACGCGCGAGGAACGCATGCGGCGATCCTGGCGCGAGTAGCCGAAGTACGGCACCACGGCGGTCACGCTGGCCACCGATGCGCGCTTGAGCGCGTCGATCAGCACCAGCAGTTCCATCAGGTTTTCCGCGCTCGGCGCGCAGGTCGGCTGGATCACGAACACGTCCTGCTTGCGGACGTTCTCTTCGATCTCCACCTGCACTTCACCATCGGAGAAGTGCGAGACCAGCGCCTTGCCCGGGCGAACCCCCAGTTCCTTGCAGATGTTCTGCGCCAGACGTTTGTTGGCGTTGCCGGAAAAGACCAGCAGGTTCGGGGACTCTTGCATCATGATTGTCTCGGGCGGGGACGAGTGGCGGGGATCCGGAGTCGGCAAGGACCCCGATGGACCCTTGCTGCTGACAACACCGCGGTTGTTTCCACGTCCCGCGCGGGCGATGCGCTGGAAGGCGCGGACACAGCCGCTATTGGCAGGGGCGGTAGGATTCGAACCTACGAATGCCAGGATCAAAACCTGGTGCCTTGGGCCTCTTGGCGACGCCCCTGCATTGATAAATCAGTGTTGCTCGAGTGCATCCAGCAGTGGCGAACGCGCAACGCCCGCTGCCACCCTTGCCCGCAACTCCTTCGGCAACTTCGACCGTCCCTGCTCTGCGGCAGACTGCGATGCGAACTCGACGAAACAACCACTTCCCGAACCGGTCAGCCGCGCCGTGCCGATATCGCTCAACGCGGCGAACGCTGCCTCGACGGCAGGCTCACGGCGGCGCAGCACCGGTTCGAACGCGTTCCCGACCAAGGTCCCGGAAGCGAAGTCCTCTATTTTCGCCACTGGGCTGCCGCGCGTCAAATCCGGGTCTGCGAACAGAGCCGGGGTGGGAACATGAACACCCGGTTCAACCACCACATACCAGGCCGGCTCCAGCACGATCGGCTGTAGGCGCTCACCCACCCCTTCGGCCCAGGCATTGCGCCCGCGCACGAACACCGGCACGTCAGCGCCCAGGCGCAGGCCCAGCGCAGCAAGCGCGTCCTCGTCCAGACCGGCACGCCAGAGCCGGTTCAGCACCACCAGTACGGTGGCCGCGTCGGACGAACCGCCGCCAAAGCCACCACCTGCAGGAACGTGTTTTTCGACGATGATGTCCGCGCCTTGCACGATATTGGCCGCATCTTTCAGAAGCCGCGCGGCGCGGACCGCCAGGTCATCCGCCTCGGCCACGCCAGCCAGCCCCTCGCCCTGCCGGCGCACCTGGCCGTCTTCGCGCAGGCGCAGACCGATGCGGTCGCCCCAGTCCAGCAGGCGGAACACGGTCTGCAGCTCGTGGTAACCATCGGCACGGCGGCCGGTGATGTGCAGGAACAGGTTCAGCTTGGCCGGGGCCGGCCACCAGGACCAGCCCGTGTCATCGCGCCCGGCACTCATGGGGTGCCCTGCCCCCATTGGTCGACCAGCAGGCGCACCTTGGCGTCGCCATTGCTGGCCTCGATCCGGCGCGGCAGCGCCGGGCGCCCGGCCTCGGCCGGGTACCAGTCCAGGTACTGCACCTGCCAGCCCATCTGCTGCATGCGACGCGGCCGGCCTTCACCATCACGCTCGACCTTCTCCGGACCGGCAGCATCACCGGCCACCAGGCCACGGATCCACGCCGGCAGCTGGTTGACCGGGATGTCCCAGCCGGTCGCCTCCAGCAGCAGTTGCTGGGCGTCCTCGCCGGCACGCGGCCCACCGGCCAGTCCCTCCAGGCGACCGGCTTCGGAATGGGTATCGCCGGTCAGCTTCCAGCTCTGCCGGGTCACCGGCGCGCTCAGCTCGACCACATAGCGGCGTCCTTCCTGCTTCCAGTCGATGCGTCCGCTGCCGCCATCCTTGCCCTTGCTGACTGCGACCCGGCCCTGGAAAGCCCAGTCCGGCTGTGCCTGCAGCGCGGCCACGCGCACCGCCTCGGCCTGCGCCGCTTCGGCCGAAACAACCTCGACCACCGCCGGCGCCGGGGTCTTCTGCGTGCCCACGCTGGTACAGGCGGTCAGCGCCAGGGCCGCGGTTGCCAACAGCAGCGGCCGGATCAGGGAAACACTCATGGATTGAATTTCTCGCGGGCGCGCAGCAGCGCGCGGTTTTCAGGGTCGAGCTTGGCCGCTTCGTCGAAGAAATGGCGGGCCTCGTCATGCTTGCCCAGCACCCACAACACTTCGCCGACATGGGCGGCGATCTCGGGGTCCTTGGCCAGGGTCCAGGCACGGCGCAGCTGCACCAGTGCTTCTTCCTTGCGGCCCAGGCGGTACAGCACCCAGCCATAGCTGTCGACGATGGCAGCGTTGTCCGGTTCGGCCACGCGGGCGCGGTCGATCAGCTCCAGCGCTTCCTGCAGGCGACCGGTGCGATCGGCCAGGGTGTAACCCAGCGCGTTCAATGCCGGCACGTTCTCCGGGTCGGTCACCAGGATCTTGCGCAGGTCGGCCTCGGCGCGCGGGATGTCGTCGCGGCGTTCCCAGGTGAGCGCACGGGCGTACAGCAGGCCGTTGTCATCCGGGTAGGCGGCCAGGCCGCGGGCCAGCGCATCCAGCTCCCCGGCACTGTCGTCAGCACGCTGGCGCAGTTCGGCTTCCAGCAGGTAGGCATCGCGGCGCACATCGTCGTCGACCACCGCATCGGACTGGATCGCGTGCACTTCATCCAATGCCTGCGGCAGGCGCCCGGCCAGGGCCTGGGCGTTGGCTGCGCGCAGGCGCGCCTCGCTCAGTTCATCGCCACCGGGCACGCTGTGGTACCACTGCACCGCCTCGGGATAACGCTTCAGGTATTCGGCGATCTTGCCCAGCAGCAGGCGCTGCGCCGGGTCCGGCTTGGCCGCCTGCCGCGACAGTTCGTTGTAGAGGTTGGACAGCGCCGCCTTGTCGCCCTGCTTGGCCAGCAGCGAGGCGCGCATGCCCCAGGTCTGCACGTCCTGCGGGCCGAACGCCAGCACGCGCTCGGCGGCGGCGGGCTGGCCGAGGCTGTCATAGGCAATGGCCACTGCATTGCGCAATTCCGGGTCCTGGCGGGTCTTCGGCTCCACATCGTGCAGCAGCGACAACGCCTTGCCGGTCTCCCCGGCCTGCTGCAGCTGGCTGGCCCGCAGCAGCGCCACACGCGGTTCCTCGGGGAAGCGCTTGACCACTTCATCGATCATGCGCCGCGCCAGCTCGGGCTTGTCCATGCGCAGGGCAAGGCGTCCGAACTCCTGCCACGCCTCGATCTTCGGCGGAATGGCGTTGGCGTCGACCAGCTCGCCCAGCACCTGCGCCGGTACTGCCGGGTCGCGGCCGCCACCGATCAGGGCGGCCAGGGCGAACTTCCAGCCACGTTCATCCGGGTCGGCCAGCAAGGCCTGCAGATCGCCACGCGCTGCCTTCACATCGCCCTGGCGCATGGCCAGCGCGGCAGCGGCACTGCGCATGGTCAACGAGCTGGGCGCGCGCTGCTGCCACAGGGCCAGGCCCTTGGCGGCGCTGGCGTCATCGTTGGCGAGCATGGAAATGCGGGTCGCGCGCTCGGCCAGGCCGGCGTCGCCGTCGGTCTGCTGGGCGGCCTGCAGGTACCAGCGGGCCGCCTCGGCCAGCTTGCCGGCCTGCAGCGCGAACTCACCGGCCATCACCGGTTCCAGCGCCAGTTCCTCAGTGGCCGGGGCCCGTACGGGGGCCTTGGCCGGCACCGCCGCCAGGGCCTGGCTGCAGGCCAGGGACAGCAGCAGAACACTGGGGATGCGAATCAATGCGGGCATCGTCGGCATCGGGGCCTTAAAATGTCGTCCAATGGCCAGCAGCTTATCGCAAGCAACTGAACAATGACCCTGTGGGTGCTCGGACTGAATCACCAGACCGCACCGGTGGAGCTGCGCGAGCGCGCGGCCTTCGCCGGTGAGGCGTTGCCGCGCGCGCTCGGTTCGCTGCGCGATACTCCGCAGATCGCCGAGGCGGTGCTGCTGTCCACCTGCAACCGCACCGAGCTGTATGCCGTGGCCGATTCGGCACAGGCACTGGACCAGTGGCTGCAGGCCCAGGCCGGCGACCTGCAGGGCTACCTGTACCAGCATGCCGATGCAGAAGCCGTACGCCACCTGTTCCGGGTCGCCACCGGCCTGGACTCGATGGTGCTGGGCGAACCGCAGATCCTCGGCCAGGTGAAGGACGCATGGTCGACCGCGCGTGACCACGGCCTGCTCGGCCAGCGCCTGGACCGCCTGTTCCAGCAGACTTTCTCGGTGGCCAAGCGTGCGCGCACCGATACCCAGGTCGGCGCCAACCCGGTATCGGTGGCGTCGGCGGCGGTGCGCCTGGCGCAGAACGCGTTCGCGCGGCTGGACGATTCCACCGTGCTGCTGGTCGGTGCCGGCGAGACCATCGAACTGGCTGCACGGCACCTGAGCGAAGGCAAGGTACGCCGGCTGCTGATCGCCAACCGCACCCTCGCCCACGCGCAGGAACTTGCCAGCCGCCATGGTGGCGTAGCCCTGCCGCTGACCGAACTGGACCGCCACCTGGGCGAGGCCGACGTGGTGTTCTCGGCCACCGCTGCGCGCGAACCGGTGATCCACCGCGAGATGGTGGCCAAGGCCCTGCGCGCGCGCCGGCACAAGCCGATGCTGCTGTTCGACCTGGCCGTGCCGCGTGACATCGAGGCGGAGGTCGGCACGCTCAACGACGCCTTCCTCTACACCGTCGACGACCTGGAGCGCGCGGTGGAAGACAACCGCCGCGGACGCCGCGAGGCGGCCGCCGAGGCCGAGGCGATCATCGACCTTCAGGTATCGCGTTTTATCGAGACCCAGCAGGCCAGCGCCCACCAGGCGCCGCTACGACAGCTGCGTGCGTTCGGCGAGGCCACCCGCACTGAACTGCTGGAACGCGCGCGCCAGCAGCTGGCCAACGGCAAGCCGGCCGACGAAGTGCTGGAACTGCTGGCCCACGGCCTGACCAATCGATTGCTGCATCCTCCTACCGCTGCCCTGCGCGCTGCCGCACTGAGCGGCGATGCCGACCTGACCCGCGCCGCCGAGCGCCTGTTCCCGGCAACGCCGGGTTACCGCCACCCACCCGTGAGACCCGATGACGCCGACCCTGCGCCGTAAGCTGGAAGCGCTGGCCGAGCGCCGCGAAGAACTGGAACGCCTGCTCGCCGAACCCGACGTGGTCGCCGACAACACCCGTTTCCGCGACCTTTCGCGCGAATTCGCCCAACTTGAACCGGTTGCCACTGCACTGGCCGATGAAGCACGTGCCAAGGCCGATCTGGCCGCCGCCGAAGGCATGCGCGCCGACCCCGACCTGCGCGAGCTGGCCGACGAGGAAATCGCCGCCGCGCAGGCGCGCCTGCTGGAACTGGAGCAGGAGCTGGCGCTGCTGCTGGTACCGCGCGACCCGCGCGACGAAGGCAACCTGTTCCTGGAAGTGCGCGCCGGCACCGGTGGCGATGAGGCGGCGATCTTCGCCGGCGACCTGTTCCGCATGTACGCCCGCTATGCCGAGCGCCAGGGCTGGAAGGTCGAGATCGAATCGGACAATCCCGGCGAGCACGGTGGCTACAAGGAAGTGGTGGCACGGGTGGTCGGCCGTGGTGCGTTCTCGCGCCTGAAGTTCGAATCGGGCACGCACCGTGTGCAGCGCGTGCCGGCCACCGAATCGCAGGGCCGCATCCATACCTCGGCGGCCACCGTGGCGATCATCCCGGAGGCCGACGAAGTCGATGACATCGTCATCAACCCGGCCGACCTGAAGGTGGATACGTTCCGCTCCTCCGGCGCCGGTGGCCAGCACGTCAACAAGACCGAGTCGGCGATCCGCATCACCCACGTACCGACCGGCGTGGTGGTGGAATGCCAGACCGAACGCAGCCAGCACGCCAACCGCGACAAGGCGATGAAGCGCCTGAAAGCGCAGCTGCTCGACGCCGAGCGCCAACGCCAGGACGCGGCGCAGGCCGAGTCGAGGCGCCTGCAGGTCGGCAGTGGTGATCGCAGCCAGCGCATCCGCACCTACAACTTCCCGCAGGGGCGCATCACCGATCACCGCGTGGAGGGCCTGACCCTGTACGACCTGCCCAACATCCTGGCCGGCGACCTCGATCCGCTGCTGCAGCGGCTCAGCCACGAACACCAGGTCGACGCCCTGGCCCAGCTGTCGGCAGGCTGAGCACGATGTCGGCCTGGCAGCAGCGACAGCAACTGCAGCAAGCGATCGCCCGCCAGCCCGACGACTTCGTCGCCTGGGTGATGCTGGCCGACGTGGAACTGGAAGCCGGCGACATCGCTGCCGGCGAACAGGCCGCGCGACGTGCGCTGCAGCTGCGCCCGAATCACCCCGAAGCGCTGGCACGGCTGGGCCGCGTGGCGTGGATGGCCGGTGCACATGGCGATGCGGCCAAGCTGCTCGGCCAGGCCTCGGCATTGGCACCGCAGCATCCCGGCATTGCGCTGTGGCTGGGCCATGCACTGGAAGATGCCGATGATGCCGAAGGCGCGTCGGCGGCCTATCGACGCGCGCATGGGCTGATGCCGGCCGAGCCGTACATCGCCGCCCAGCGCCTGGCCTGGCAGCGTCGCCTGTGCGATTGGCAGGACCTGGACACGCTGGCGGCACAGGTGCGCGCCGCCGTTGCCAGCAGCCAGGGCGTGGTCGAGCCGTTCGCCTTCCTCAGCGAGGACGCCAGCGCTGCCGAACAGTTGGCCTGCGCGCACACCCGTGCGCTGGCCGTGGCTGCCTCGGTGCGGCCATTGCCGCCGGCAACGGTGCGCCCGCACGGCCCGCTGCGCGTCGGCTTCCTCTCCAATGGGTTCGGCGCACATCCGACCGGATTGCTGACCGTGGCGTTGTTCGAGCAGCTGCGTCGCGACCCCGCACTGCAACTGCATCTGTTCGCGCTGAACCGCGACGATGGCAGCCGCATTCGCCAGCGGCTGCAGGCAGCGGCGCAGCTGCATGATGTGGCTGGCCTGCGACACACCGATACCGCCGCACGCATCCGCGCACAGGGCATCGACCTGCTGTTCGACCTGCGCGGTTGGGGCGGTGGCGGCACGCCGGAAGTGTTGGCGATGCGCCCTGCCCCGCTGCAATTGAACTGGCTGGCCTATCCGGGCACGTCGGGGGCGCCGTGGATGGACGCGGTGGTCGGCGATGCCTTCGCCCTGCCGCCGGCACTGGAGCCGTGCTACAGCGAACGCGTGCTGCGCCTGCCACGAGCCTTCCAGCCGTCAGACAATACGCGCGTGCTGGAGCCTGCGCCGACCCGTGCGGACTGCGGACTGCCCGCGCAGGGCGTGGTGTTCTGCTGTTTCAACAACAGCTACAAGCTCAACCCGCGCAGCATGGGCCGTGCCTTCGCAGTGCTGCAGGCAGTGCCCGGCAGCGTACTGTGGCTGCTGTCCGGACCGGGCCAGGCCGACGCCCGCCTGCGCACGGCCGCGCAGGCTGCCGGCCTGGACCCGGCGCGCCTGGTGTTCATGGCCAAGCTGCCGCATCCGCAGTACCTGGCCCGTTACCCGCTGGCCGACCTGTTCCTCGACACGCATCCGTACAACGCGCACACCACCGCCTCCGATGCGCTGTGGGCCGGCTGCCCGGTGCTTACCTGCCCGGGTGACACCTTCGCCGCGCGCGTGGCCGGCAGCCTCAACCACCATCTGGGAATGGCACGGATGAATGTCGCCGACGATGCGGCGTTCATCACCACCGCCAGCGCGCTGGGCAACGACCCTGCAGCACTGGCGGCGTTGCGCGCTGAACTGGCACAGGCGCGCGAGCGCAGCGGGCTGTTCGACATGGACGGGTTTGCCCGCGATCTGTCGGCGTTGGTGCAGCAGCTGGCGCGCGAACACGGCTGGCTGGGAACAACCGAACCGACGGGGTAATGTCGGCTGGGTAATGTCGATTGGATGACGTCGACTGGGTAGAGTCGACTGCTGGTCGACTGCCCTCGGCAGGAAGCCGAAAACCCCGCGCTGCGCGCGATAGTCGACTGACCGTCGACTCTACCCGGCGTCGACATCGCCTGGGCAGCCCCTGCGCTACGCTCGGGCTTCCTCCCCGCGTGGTGTGACGATGGCCAAGCTCAAGCGCAAGGACTACGACGAACTGCTGCTGCCGCTGCAGCTGGAACTGACCGCCATGGCGCGCTGGGTGCAGCACAGCGGACAGCGCCTGCTGGTGCTGTTCGAAGGGCGCGACACGGCAGGCAAAGGCGGCGCGATCCAGGCCATCAGCCAGCACCTCAACCCGCGCCAGTGCCGGGTGGTGGCGCTGCCCAAGCCCACCGACCGCGAAGCCACGCAGTGGTACTTCCAGCGCTACGCCTCGCACTTGCCCGCCGCCGGCGAGATCGTTCTGATGGACCGCAGCTGGTACAACCGCGCAGGCGTCGAACGGGTGATGGGCTACTGCAGCGAGACCGAGTACCAGCAGTTCCTGCGCCAGGCGCCGGTGTTCGAACAGCTGCTGGTGGACGACGGCATCCTGCTGTTCAAGTACTGGCTGTGCGTGGACCAGGAGCAGCAGGAGAAGCGCTTCGCCGAGCGCCATCTCGATCCGCTGAAGGGCTGGAAGCTCTCCCCGGTGGACCTGAAATCCCGCAGCAAGTACAGCGCCTACACCGAGGCGCGCGAGGCGATGCTGCGCGCGACCCATCGCGAGGCGGCACCGTGGACGTTGGTGGATTTCAACGACCAGCGGCTGGGCCGGCTGACGCTGGTGCGCAACCTGCTGGACCGGTTGCCGGACACGCGCGTGGATGCACCGTTGCCGGAGCTGCCGAAGCTGAAGGGCAAGCTGCATCGCGAGCACTACGATGTGCTGAAGCCGATCGAGGACTTCCCGGTCGAGGATTAGGGTGGGTCGGCAGGGCCTGCGGCCCTGCACCTGCAGAGGCAACGACAACAGCCGGCTCTGGGAGTTTTGCTTGTTGGCTGGGGTGGTGTGGGTTGGCAGGACACGCCGTAAACCCATCCATGGGGGCTCGATGGCGCCATCCATGGCGCCAACGTTCCTGCCAACCCACACCGCCCCATCCCCGACGGATTTCCGGTGACGGAGGTAGATCCACGCCATGCGTGGATGAATCTCCATTGAAATCGATTATTTCGACAATTGAACGAAGAGCATCCACGCATGGCGTGGATCTACGTGTCGACCAAGGTCGACACCCATCAAGAGCAGGCCATGCATTCCGACAGATCGCGGAGAACTGTCGAAGGCGGGGTGGGTCCGGTGGCGGGGGCGTGAGCCGCATGGATGCGGCGAAATGCGGCGACCGAGCTTACATGGACGTACTTGCAGCGCCCCCCGCCACCGGACCCACCCCGCCTACCCACGGGAAACCCCGCTTGGGCTGTTGCTTTTGCTGTTGCTGGGGTTGCCGGCCAGCGGCCGGCACTACCGCGGGTGCAGGGCCGCAGGCCCTGCCGCCCAACCCCATTACTTGGCAGCAGCGATCTGCTTTTCGATGTCGGCGGCCGTCACCGGGCCGAGGAAGGTGTGCGCCAGCTTGCCCTGTGGATCCAGCAGGTGCGTCAGCGGCAGGCCGCGCGGAGTGGCGAAATCGGCCGGCGGATCGAACGGGTCCACGATCACGATCGGATAGGTCACCGGATGCTTGGTCAGGAACGACTGCATTTCCGGCACTTCGATGTCCTCGTAGGCCAGGCCGACCACTTCGATGTTGCTGCGCATCGCATGCAGCGCCGACAGCTCGGGCATCTCCTTGCGGCACGGGGCACACCAGGTCGCCCAGAAGTTCACCACCACCCACTTGCCGCGGTGCGCGGCCAGGTCGTAGTCGCTGCCATCCACCGCCTTCATCTTCAGCGTCGGGAACTCGGCGGTGGTGCGCTCGGCCGGGGTTTCCTCGACCGGCGCCGGTGCGGTCGGCGTCGGTGCCTGCGCCGGCGGTTGGCTGCTGGCCGGCGTCGGCTCCTGGGCCGGCTTGCAGGCCGACAGTGCCAGCAGCAGGGCCAGCGGGAGCAGCAACGGGGTCTTGCGGGTCATGGCATGTCTCCAGAGTCGGTATAGATATCGCTGACCTTGCGCTTCAGGCGTTCACGCAGGGGCAGCCGCAGATCATCCAGCGCCGCCAATGCGGCACGGCCCAGGCTGTCGTCGCGATACGGCAGATGCTGCTCGGCTACCGGAATGCGCAACTGGGTACATTCGTAAAGATCGGCCAGGCTCACCTGGTCCAGGTCGCGCGAGAGCAGCCATTCGCCACGTTCATCGCGGCGCAGCAGGCCGATCTCCTGCAGGTTGCAGGCCAGGTCCTGCAGCAGCGAATCGGTCAGCATCGGCTCCAGCCGCAGGATTTCATCATCGGCCAGGCCCTTGCCCTTGGCTCGGGCATGGTGGAAGCGGCCGAGCAGGCGCAGCAGGCCATAGAACTCGTAGCCCTGCGGCAGGCGCAGTTCCACCGGCTGGTAGCGGAAGGCCGCCATCGACGAAGACAACGACGCGCCCAGCAGCACCGCCACCCAGCACAGGTAGATCCACAGCAGCAGGATCGGCACGAAGGCGACCGTGCCATACAGCTTCTGGTAGGACTGGAAGCTGCCCAGGTAGGCGCCGATACCCCACTTCACCAGCTCCAGGATCACCGCGGCCAGAATGGCGCCAGGCACTGCATGCCGCCACTTCACCGTGTGGTGCGGCACCACCCGGAACATCAGCGTGATGCAGACGAACTCGATCAGGATCGGCGCCAGCCGCAGTGCCAGTTCGGCCAGCCAGCGGCCCTCCTGCGTGCCGAACAGCGGCATCGCGAACACCCGCGCCGACACCGCCAGCGAAGCCGCCGCGAGCATCGCGCCCAGCGTCAGTACAGTCCAGTAGACCAGGAAACGGGTCAGCTTGGGCCGGGTCGAGCCGACCCGCCAGATCTGGTTGAAGGTTTCTTCAACACTGTTGAGGGTGATCAGCAGCGAGACGACCAGCGCGATGAAGCCGGCGGCGGTGAGCTGGCCGGCACTGGCCGAGAACTGCCGCAGGTAGCCCTCGGCCGCGCGCGCGGCGTTGGGCACGAAGTTGGAGAAGACGTAATCGCTGAGCTGGTCGCTCCAGCGGTCGAAGACGGGGAAGGCCGACAGCACGCCGAACACCACGATGGCCAGCGGTACCAGCGCGAACACCGTGGTGTAGGCCAGCGCCGCCGCTGCCTGGAACAGGCGGTCGTCGAGGAAGCGATGCCACAGGAAGCGGCCGAAACTGATGGCCCGTGCGCGATCCCGCGCGCGCTCCATCCACAGGTTGAGCGTATCCAAAGGTTCCATCGGTGGAAGGGTACCCGATGCGGAATGCTGGCAGGATAGCCATACTGGCGACCACACGACGAGGAGAAGCGGGCACGATGGGCGAGATTCTGGTGCTGTACTACAGCCGGGGCGGTTCGGTGGCACGGCTGGCGCGCCAGATCGCGCGGGGCATTGGCGAAGTGCCGGGCATGAGCGCGCGCCTGCGCACGGTGCCGCCAGTGGCCGCCGTGACCCAGACCGCGCAGCCGCCGGTACCCGACGACGGCGCCCCCTATGTGAGCGTGCAGGACCTGGTGGAATGCCAGGGCCTGCTGCTCGGCAGCCCCACCCGCTTCGGCAACATGGCAGCCCCGGTCAAGCACTTCCTGGATGGACTGGGCGCCGAATGGGTCAATGGCACCCTGTCCGGCAAGCCGGCCGGCGTGTTCACCTCCACCGCCTCGATGCACGGCGGGCAGGAATCGACCCTGCTGTCGATGCAGGTGCCGCTGCTGCACCATGGCTGCGTGATCGTCGGCATCCCGTTCACCGAACCGGCGTTGAGCCACACCACCAGCGGCGGCACGCCCTATGGCGCCAGCCACGTGGCCGGTGCCGCCGATGACCCGCAGCCGACCGACGACGAGGCCGTGCTGGCCCGCGCGCTGGGCCGCCGGGTGGCCGACATCGCGCAGCGGTTGGCCCGATGAGCCGCCCGCCGCGCACGGTCCTGCTGCTGGCCCTGATGGGGCTGGCCGCGCTGTTCGCCGGCTGGTTCATCAATGACAAGCACTGGCTGGCCACCCAGCTGGTGTTCACCGCGCCGCCGCTGGCGCTGGCCTTTGCGCTGCGCCTGGGCTGGCGCAAGGCCGGGTTCTGGGCCTCGGTACTGGCGCTGGGCTGGTTCAGCCACGGCGTGATGAGCGCCTGGAGCCACCCGGAAACACGCTGGCTGGCGCTGATCGAAATCGCCCTGGCCCTGCTGGTGATCTTCAGCGCCAGCCTGCCGGGGCTGCGCGCCCGCTTCGGCAAACGACGCTGACGCTGCGCCCGCCGGGCCGTATCATCTGTGTCCCTGGCCCCGCGCCGCTGTACCTGTCCTGGTTTCGCGCATGCACATGATGGAAGAGCTCCTGGTCGTCACCACCGGTGGCACGATCGACAAGATCTACTTCGACGACAAGTCGGACTACCAGATCGGCGACCCCCAGATCGGCATGATCCTGCGCGAGCTGGGCGTGACGTTCCGCTTCAACGTGATTCCGATCCTGCGCAAGGATTCGCTGCACATCAACGATGAAGACCGCGAACTGATCCGCGCCACCATCGCCGCGCAGCCGACCCGCCACGTGCTGGTGACCCACGGCACCGACTCGATGGTGCAGACCGGCAAGGTGCTGGCGACGATCCCGGACAAGACCATCGTGATGACCGGCGCGCTCAGCCCGGCGCGGTTCCGTGGGTCGGATGCGGAGTTCAACATCGGCTGCGCGATCGGTGCGGTGCAGTCGCTGCCGAGCGGCGTATACATCGCCATGAACGGTCGTATCTTCGATCCGCAGCACGTGCGCAAGAACGTGGCCGCCAACCGCTTCGAGTCGGTCTGAGGAACAGCGTGCCGACCAAGGTCGGCACCCACCAAAGCGCTGCCCTTGCAAGGCCGGTACCTACCCAAAGAAAAACGCCCCGGCCTGAGCCGGGGCGTGCCCATGGAGAGGGGCTTGGGCTCAGTACTGGGCGTTGAGGGTCAGGCCCGAGAAGGTGCTGTAGGCCTTCACCCGCACATACCAGGTGCCGGCGGCAGGACTGTTGATGGTGCAGGTCTCGCTGTTGCCGCTCAGGTACGGACGGCAGGTGTAGGTGGTATCGGTCGGGGCACTGCCCTGGCGCACATACAGGTCGGCATCACCGCTGCCGCCACTGATCGCGACGCGCAGCTGGGTGCTGCCGGCCGGAACCGCGACGGTGTAGTTCAGCTCGGCACCGGTCGCAGCGCCCAGGCCGGTCACCGGCACGTTGTTCTGCAGCACGTTGCCACCCGGGTTCGGGTTGCCGCCACCGTTGATCGCCGCGGCCACGGCGGCATTGGCGTCGATGATGCCGGCGCCGCAACCACCCGAGCAGGCGCCCGGCAGCGGACGTGCCGTGCTCTTGATGATGCTCTCGACCTGCGCCGGGCTCAGCGGGCTCGGAGCGACCGACTGCATCAGCGCGACCACGCCGGCCACGTGCGGCGCCGCCATCGAGGTGCCGTTGTACGACGCGTAGGTCGCGCTGCCCGGCGTGGTGGTGCCGGTGTTGAGGGTGGACAGGATGCTCTGGCCCGGTGCCGAGATGTCGATGCCGGTACCGTAGTTGGAGAAGCTGGCACGTGCACCGGCCGAGGTGGTCGCCGCCACCGCGATCACGTTCGGGCAGTTGGCCGGCACCGACGAGGACACGTTGGTGTTGCTGTTGCCGGCGGCGACCACCACGGTGGTGCCACGGCCGACCGCGCCGTTGATCGCGTTCTGGTAGGTGGTCGAGCAGCTGCCACCGCCGCCCAGCGAGAGGTTGATGACTTCGGCCGGATTGGCGTTGGCCGGTACGCCGCTGACGGTGCCACCGGACGCCCACACGATCGCATCGGCGATGTCGGAGGTGTAGCCGCCGCACTTGCCGAGCACGCGCACCGGCACGACCTTGGCATTGAACGCGGTACCTGCCACGCCGGTACTGTTGTTGGTCACCGCGGCCACGGTGCCGGCAACGTGGGTGCCGTGCCAGCTGGAGTTGGAGGCCGGGATGCCCGAGCCACACTCGTTGGCGCCGTACCAGTCGCCTTCGTCGTTCGGATTGTTGTCGCGGCCGCCGCCATCGCGCGCCATCGCGGCGTCGCTGATGAAGTCATAGCCCGGCAGGATGTTGGCGTTGAGATCGGCATGGTTGGTGATGCCGGTATCGATCACGGCCACCACCACGCCGGTGCCGGTGGCCTTGTCCCAGGCCGGCCGGATGTTGATGCCGGCATTGGAGGTGCCGAAGCCCCATTGCTCGCTGAAGCGGGTGTCGTTCGGGGTCAGCGTCGCGCGCATGATCTGGTCGACTTCGACGTATTCCACGTTCGGGTCGGCGGCCAGCTTGCGCATCAGCAGCTCGGATTCGGCCTGGTCGAGCGGACGGTCGGTCTTGACCAGGGTCGGGCCGACGGCCAGCTTGCGGACCTCCTGCAGGCCCAGCGCGCGGCCCTGGCTGCTGGCCAGGCCAGCGGCGGCCGTCTTCAGCGACGAAGCCAGCGCAGTGGTGTTGGCCACGGCGGCGCTGCCGTCGCGGTACTTCACGATGAAACGCTGGTGCGTCGGCGCGGACTGCAGGCCGCTGAGCTGGACATCACCGGCCAGCGCAGGCGTGGCCAGCAGCAGCGATGACAGAACGGACGCACCAAGGACCACCCACACTCGACGCACACGCGGTTGCGTTACCTGGGACATCGTATTTCCCTTTCTTGTGGTGTGAATGCCGGAATCGGCAGAAGCACCGGCCCGAACCCTGGGCTGGCTTGCATTGGCGAGGTTCGAAGTCCGGTGAGTCAGCGGATCCCCCTAACGATCCGCCGTGCAGATGACGCTAATGGCCGAAACCGGACACCACAAGATTTTCAGCGTCTTTTCAGCAAGATGAAATGTTCGTTCTGAGACTTTTCGGGTCGAGGGTTTGTGAAGGTGAAGGAACCTTCTCGTGTCCTGCACAGACCTGACTGGGCCGTCACGTGTCCTGGGATGACTATGCCGACATCGGCGTTCGCTGATTCGGGGTCAGATCCCTTTTCCCATGGAAAAGGGATCTGACCGCAGGCCCCACAACGCAGAAAGCCCGTCACGGGGACGGGCTTTCCGGAAGCGCCGCCGAGCGCGGGCTCGACGCTACAGTTCAGCGTGGGCGATCAGCCCAGCTTGACCAGCCAGTTGTGGCGGTCCGGCAAGCGGCCGTACTGGATGTCGGTCAGTTCCTTGCGCAACGACATGGTCACTTCGCCGGCCGGCGCGTTGATGTCGCCCACCGAGAAGCCCTCGCCCTTCAGCTGGCCGATCGGGGTGACCACCGCCGCGGTGCCGCAGGCGAACACTTCGCTGATCGCGCCGGAGGCCACGCCGTCCTTCCACTCGTCGATGCTGACCTTGCGCTCTTCGACCTTCATGCCACGGTCGCGGGCCAGCTGCAGGATGCTCTCGCGGGTGATGCCCTCGAGGATGCTGCCCGACAGTTCCGGGGTCACCAGCGTGCCGTCCTTGTAGACCAGGAACACGTTCATGCCACCCAGCTCTTCCAGGTACTTGCCTTCGACCGGGTCGAGGAACAGCACCTGCGAGCAGCCCTGTGCCTGCGCCTTCTGCTGCGGCAGCAGCGAAGCAGCATAGTTGCCACCGCACTTGGCGGCACCGGTGCCGCCCTTGGCCGCACGCGCGTATTCGGTGGACAGCCAGATCGACACCGGGGCAACGCCCTTGGCGAAGTACGGGCCGGCCGGGCTGGCGATGACGTAGTAGCCGGCCTTGTGCGCGCCACGCACGCCGAGGAAGGCTTCGTCGCCGATCATGAACGGACGGAAGTACAGGCTGGACTCATCGGCCGACGGCACCCAGTCACTGTCGACGGCGATCAGCTGCTTCAGCGATTCGACGAAGATCTCCACCGGCAGTTCCGGCAGCGCCAGGCGCTGCGCCGAACGCTGCAGGCGACGGCCGTTGGCATCCGGACGGAAAGTCCAGATCGAGCCATCGGCATGGCGGTAGGCCTTGATGCCTTCGAAGATTTCCTGGCCGTAGTGCAGCACGGCCGCGGCCGGATCCAGCTGCAACGGGCCGTAGGCACGCACGTTGGCGTTGTGCCAGCCGGCATCCTTGTCCCAGCGCACTTCCACCATGTGATCGGTGAAGTGCAGGCCGAAGCCCGGCTTCTCCAGGATCTTGGCGCGCTCTTCAGCGCTGCGCGGGTGGTCCGAACGGGTAACGGCGAAGCTGGGGATGGACTGGGACACCGGAGGATTCCTGTTCTGGTTGCGGGTAGTGCCGGGCCCGCGTCACTGCGGGCCCTGGGTCAAAGCATGCCGGTCTCGAGCCGGGCCGCCTCGGACATCATGTGCTGGTTCCACGGCGGGTCGAACACCAGGTCGACGTCGGCCTCGGCCACCGTCGGGATCATTTCAAGCTTGCTGCGCACGTCGTCGACCAGGATGTCGCCCATCCCACAACCCGGTGCGGTCAGGGTCATCTTCACGTCGATCTCGCGCTGGCCTTCGTCCAGGTGCTTGATCTCGACCTCGTAGACCAGGCCCAGTTCGACGATGTTCACCGGAATTTCCGGGTCGAAGCAGGTGCGCAGCTGCTGCCACACCAGCTGTTCCACCTGTTCATCAGTGGCGTCGGCCGGCAGTTCCAGCGGTGCCGGTGCCTCCTTGCCGATGGCGTCGCCGTCCTTGCCGGCGATGCGGAACAGGTTGCCCTCGACGAACACCGAATAACTGCCGCCCAGCGCCTGGGTGATGTACCCATAGCTGCCGGCGGGCAGGGTCACGGTATCGCCCTGCGGGACCATCACGGCCTCGCAATCGCGCTCGAAGTGGACAGGTTCGCTGCTACGGGAATACATGGGGACCGATATGGGGCCGTGGCCGGGGCCACGCAAGACGGCATTCTAGCCCAGCCGCTCCGGCACCGCCGGTGCACCGCCGCAAACCACAGTATCCTGTGGGTGATCTTCAGGGAGCTTCGATGTCCTCCAATGCCGCGCGTGCCAGGGCCGTGACCTGGCTCTGGCCCATCATGCTGTTGCTGGGCCTGGTTGTTGCTCCCCTTGCCTGGATGGTGCTGGCGCTGATGACCGGCCGGCAGGTCGGCTGGATGGCGGTACTGACCGCCCTGGAACTGGTGTTCATGCTGCGCATGGGCACGCTCGGCCCGGGCCGGCTGCGCATCGTGCTGGTCGTGGTGGGCACCCTGCTGGTGGCCGCCGTGGCCAACTGGACCATCGCCAGCGCCTGGATGGGCGGCTCGATCGGGCTGGACCTGTGGGACGCCACGATGCGGATGGGCCCGCACCTGGCCTGGACCCTGATCACCCTGGCCAATGGCGCGGTGGAGTGGCTGTGGCTGGCCGTGGCCGTGGCCGTAGGCGCCTGGCTGGCGCGCTGAGCGCGCCGGTTGCCACGCCCGCCGGGGACATGCAGGTAGATCCACGCATGCGTGGATGGGATGGTAGTGCCGGCCGCTGGCCGGCAAACGCGTGCGGACCAGGGCCCGCACCCACCCGATGTAGCCGCCACACGTGGATGCGGTAGTGCCGGCCGCTGGCCGGCAAACGCGTGCGGACCAGGGCCCGCACCTACCCGATGCAGCGGCCACGCGTGGATGCGGTAGTGCCGGCCGCTGGCCGGCAAAGGGGTCAAAGCCCATTCCTGCGGAAAGGGATCCGCCCCCGGTCCTCAATGCCCGCCGTCGAGCGCCTTCAACTCGCTGACCAGGGAGGCTGCCGCTTCGGCACCGTCGCCATACAGCATGCGGGTGTTGTCGGCGTAGAACAGCGCATTCTCGATGCCCGCGAAGCCGGTGCCCTTGCCGCGCTTGATCACCACCACGTTGCGCGCATTGACCACGTCCAGCACCGGCATGCCGTAGATCGGGCTGGCCGGATCGGTTCGTGCGACCGGATTGACCACGTCGTTGGCGCCGATCACCAGCACCACGTCGGTGTTGGCGAACTCCGGGTTGATGTCGTCCATGTCCGCGATCAGGTCGTAGGGCACGCCCGCTTCGGCCAGCAGCACGTTCATGTGCCCCGGCATGCGCCCGGCCACCGGGTGGATCGCGAACTTCACCTTCACCCCGCGCTGGCCCAGCCGCTGCGCCAGCTCCCAGATCTTGTGCTGCGCCTGCGCCACGGCCATGCCGTAGCCAGGCACGATCACCACGCGCTCGGCGAAGGCCATCATCGCGGCGACGTCAGCCGCTTCGATCGGCTTCTGCGAGCCGCTGATCGCCTGCGCTTCGCCACCAGCACCACCGCCGAAGTTGGAGAACAGCACGTTGCGGATCGGCCGGTTCATCGCCTTGGCCATCAGACGGGTCAGCAGGATGCCCGCCGCGCCGACCATCATGCCGGCGATGATCAATGCTTCGTTGCCCAGCACGTAACCTTCGAACGACACCGCCAGGCCGGTGAACGCGTTGTACAGCGAGATCACCACCGGCATGTCGGCGCCACCGATCGGCAGCGTCATCAGCACGCCCAGCGTCAGCGCAAGTACGAAGAAGGCAACGATCGCCCAGGTGCTGAGCGTGCTGGCGGCGATGATCGCCAGTACCACCACCGCCAGCGCCACCAGCAGGTTCATCACCTGCTGGCCCGGCCAGGTCACGCGCTTGTCCAGGCGTCCATCCAGCTTGGCCCAGGCGATCACCGAGCCGGACAGCGACACCGCGCCGATCGCTGCGCCGACCACCGCCAGCAGCAGCACCGTGCCCGACGGCTGGCGCGCGGCCAGGTCGGCCAGCGCCTGCGCGCTCCAGTGGCTGGTATCGCGGTTGGCAAGGAAGGCGTAGCGCAGCAGCTCCACCGCGCCGATCGCCGCTGCCGAGCCACCGCCCATGCCGTTGTACAGCGCCACCATCTGCGGCATGTCGGTGATGGCAACCTTGCCGGCCGACCACCAGGCCAGGCCCGCGCCCAGCAGCAGCGCCACCAGGATCAGCGGAACGTTGTGCAGTTCGGGAAGGAAGAAGGTCGCCGCCGTGGCCAGCAGCATGCCCAGTCCGGCCCAGCGGATGCCGCTGCGCGCGGTCAGTGGCGAGGCCATGCGCTGCAGGCCCAGCAGGAACAGCGTGGCGGCGACGAGGTAGCTGGCCTTGACCAGCCAATCGAGCAGTTCGACGGTGCTGATGTTCAAGCCTGCGGCTCCTTCGGCTCGTCCTTGCCGCCCTTGGGCGCGCTCGGCTTGAACATTTCCAGCATGCGCGCGGTGACCACGTAGCCACCGGCGGCATTGCCGGCACCGAGCACCACGGCGAGGAAGCCCAGAGCCTTCTCCAACGGTGTCTGCGCGTGCCCCAGCACCACCATCGCGCCGATCAGCACGATGCCGTGGATGAAATTGGAGCCCGACATCAGCGGGGTATGCAGGATCACCGGCACCCGCGAAATGATCACGTGGCCGGCGATGGCGGCCACCATGAAGATGTACAGCGCTACGAACCCGTCACTCACTGGCAACGCTCCCGCTCTGTCTTCGTCGGCCCATCATAACCATGGGCTGAACCCGGCGTGCACCCGGCGTCAACCGAAGTGGCGCTCACGCGTTGTCGATGGTGACCCCGAGCGAGGAACCGTACCCTGTGCTGGTGAGCAGCCCCGTCCCCCCGAGCGCCGAGACCGATGCCCTGCCGGCATCGCTGGAAGCGTTCCTGGCCAGTGTTGGCCCGCGCGCGTTCCGCTTCGCCGAGGCCGGCCTGCGCCAGCGCGAAGACGCCATGGACGCGGTGCAGGACGCGCTGCTGCGCATGCTGGACTACGCCGACAAGCCGGCAGCCGAATGGGCGCCGCTGTTCTGGAGCATCCTGCGCCGGCGCGTGATCGACGTGCAGCGCCGGCGCCGCTTCCGCCTGCCGTTCTGGGGCGACAACCAGGACGCGGAAGGCGGCGAGATCGACTGGGCCGATCCCGGCCCGGACCCGGCACAGGCGCATGAACAGCGCCAGCAGTACCAGCAGCTGGTGGACGCGTTGCGCCGCCTGCCCGCCCGCCAGCGCGAGGCCTTCACCCTGCGCGTGCTGCAGGACCTGGACGGGGCCACCACCGCCCGCGCCATGGGCTGCAGCGAAGGCGCGGTAAAAACCCATCTGGCACGCGCCCGGCAGGCGCTGCAGGACTACCTGGAGATCCACCCGTGAACCGCTCCCTGCCTTCCGATGACACCCTGCGCAGCCTGCACGCGCAGTCGCTGCACGCGCTGTCGCCGGCCACACTGGCACGCCTGCGCCAGGCCCGACACGGCGCCAGCGCGACCCGGCACGGGCGCCTGCGCTGGTGGCTGGCCAGCGCCTGTTCACTGGTGGTGGCGCTGGGTATCGGCCTGCAGTTCACTGGCCATGGCACGCTGACGGGCCCCGCGCCGGCACCTGTGCTGGCCTCGGTGGAAGACAACAGCGCGCTCTACGACGAAAATCCCGATCTGTACCTGTGGCTGGGCGATACCGACCTGGCGATGGAGTGAATCATGTCCCGACTGCACACCCTGCCCCTGCTGATGACCCTGTTGCTGCTGCCGGCCCTCCCGGCGCTGGCGCAGAGCGCCGCGCCCGCCCCTGCGGCACGCCCTGCGCCGGCCACGCCGCTGCCGGCCTGGGAACAGTTGAGCGAAGCGCAGCGGGAATCGCTGCTGGTGCCACTGCGCGACCGCTGGAACAGCGCCGATGCCGGCCAGCGCCAGCGCATGCTCTCGCATGGCCAGCGCTGGCAGACGATGAGCCCGGAGGAGCGCGACAAGGCCCGCCGTGGCCTGCGCCGCTTCGAGCACATGAGCCCGGAACAGCGTGAGCAGGCCCGGGCCCTGTTCGGCCAGATGCGGGAACTGCCGCCCGCGCAGCGCGACGCACTGCGCGAGCGCTGGTCGCAGATGACGCCGGAACAACGCAAGGACTGGGTGCGCGACAACCCACCGCCGGCGAAGCCGCGCTGAAACGCCGCGAGGAACAGGGGCAGAGCCCTTTGCTGGCGCAAAGGGATCCGCCCCCTGGCAGATTCCGGGAACCAGGGTCAGATCCCTTTGCCAGAGGCAAAGGGATCTGACCCCATGTCGTTCACGCCTGCCAGCGTGTCTTCGCCAGCAGCTCGTCTTCCCAGTCGAAACCAAGCTGCCCTTCGCTCACGAACAGCGCGACGAAGTTGAGCAGGTTGCGCGCATACATCTCGCTGGCCTGGGTGGCGCCGCGGCTGGCAAGGCCCAGCGGACCATCGATGGTCACGCCCTGATGCTCGATGCACTGCCCCGGTTGGGTCAGTGCGCAGTTGCCGCCACTCTCGGCAGCCAGGTCCACGATGACGCTGCCGGTGGCCATGCCCTTCACCATCGCGGCAGTCACGATCGTCGGCGCCGGTCGCCCCGGTACCGCTGCAGTACAGATCACCACATCCACGCTGCGCAGGTGGTCGGCCAGCCGGCGCTGCTGCTCGGCACGTTCCTCTTCGGTCAACGCACGCGCATAGCCGCCTTCACCGGCCGCGCTCACGCCAAGATCGAGGAAGCGCGCGCCCAGCGACTGGATCTGCTCGCGGGTTTCCGGACGCACGTCGAAACCTTCCACCTGTGCACCGAGACGCCGGGCAGTGGCAATGGCCTGCAGCCCCGCCACGCCGGCACCGATCACCAGCACCTTGGCCGGACGCACGGTGCCGGCAGCGGTGGTCAGCATCGGGAAGAAACGTGGTGCGCGTTCGGCGGCGATCAGCGCGGCCTTGTAACCGGCCATGCCGGCCTGCGAACTGAGCACGTCCATCGCCTGCGCACGGGTGGTACGCGGCAGCTGCTGCAGCGGGAACAGGTGCAGGCGGTCATCGGCAGCCAGTGCCGCCAGGCCCGGATCACTGGCCGGGGTCAACAGGCCAACCACGGTGGCACCCGGCTTGAGCTGTTCAAGCACCGCCGCCGGCGGCGCCTGCACGCACAACAGGATGTCGATTTCGGTCCAGCGCCCGGCGTCGAATGCGCGGGCACCGGCATCGTCATAGGCTGCATCGGTGAAACCTGCGGCCAGACCGGCACCGGCCTCGTACCAGACGGTAATGCCGAGGGCGCCGAGCTTGCGCGCGGTTTCCGGCGTCAGCGCCACGCGCCGTTCGCCCGGCGCGGTCTCCTTGATCCCCAGCAACGCCACGGCCATGCAGGTCCCCGCTGATCGGTGAGTTTTCCCGATCCTAGCAGGCGGCTCCACTCAGTGCAGCGTGGCGCTGCCCGGGTCCAGCCGATCGATCACACCCTGCATCGCGCTGTCGAACGCACCGTCATCCACATGGGCGCGCAGGCGTCCCAGCCGCACCATCACCGCCAGTTCCTCCGGCGAGGCCACGCAGAAGCGCACGCCGCGACGGTTGACGAACAGCAGGCGCGAGGAAATCGGGCTGACCCAGGACAGCTTGCCGGCCTGCACCTTGCCGTCCTTGTCGACGAAGTCCAGCCAGTTGCCGATCTCCATGCGACGGAAGCGATCGGCGTCGGCATTGTCGAAATCATCGGCATCGATCTGCCCGCCCAGTTCGACCGCCGGCGATTCGGCCACCGGCGGGGTCGGTAGTGCCACCTGCGGCAGTTCCGGCAGCGCGCGTTGCAGTTCCGGCCGCGATTCGGCAATGCCCTGCAGGGTGTCATGCAGGGCATCGATGGCGCCGGTGGCGGCGTCGCCATGCACGCCCACGCTGGCGAACACCTTGGCCAGCGCCGGCTGCCAGGTCTGCAGCCACGGCTTGCCGACGATCTGGCGGCGGGCCTCGGCCACTTCCTCCAGCAGCCCGTCGCCCAGGCTCAGCGCTTCGGCCACCGATGCGCCCTCCTCGCCTTCGCGCAGCAGCGCCAGGGTCAGGTGGTGCTGCCATGGCTGGCGCAGGAATTCAGCGATGGCCGGCGGCAGGGTGGCATCACCAATGCGGCGGTCCAGCTCGGCGCCGGCACGGGTACGGGCCATTTCCAGCTTTTCCTGGCCACGCTGCGTTTCGGCGGCGCGACGCTCGGCGATTTCCACGCGGCGACGATGCTGCACGAGGAACTCGCGGAATTCTTCTTCCAGGGTCAGGAAGATCGCCAGGTTCTCGTTGAACTCGGCGACCAGGCGCTCGATGATCTCCTCGACCTTGGCCATCAGCATGCGCTCGGCCTGGCTTTCGCCGGTGTTGCCTTCGCAGGCCTCGGCCAGCGAGTTGAGCAGCTTGCGCGCCGGATGGGTCTTCTGCACGAACATGCGACGGTCGAGCATGGCGACCTTGACGAACGGCACCACCAGGCGGCCGATCAACTCGCGCGAGCGGCCTTCCAGTTCGCGCTCGTCCAGCATCACGTCGAACAGCATGCCCACCAGGTCGATTGCATCCTCGTCCTGCGGGTCCAGCCGGGTCTGGCCCGGGTCGACACCGAGACGGGTGGCGCTGGACAGCACTTCGCTCTTCAACCGCTGCGCCAACGATTCGCCGTCCTCGCCGATCGCTGCGCGCAGGGTCGCGCTGGGCGTGGCCTGCAGCAGCGACAGCACCGACATCATCTCGCGCTGGCTGAGCGGACGCTGCTGGCCGATCGCCACCTGTGCGGCCGACGTCGCGTCCTCGCGCACGTGGCGGGTCTGCTGCAGCAGTTCGTGCAGCGCCTCCAGCAGCATGCCCTGCTGGCCCGCATGGGCCTCGCCGGTGCCGCTGCCTTCGGCGCCCAGGTGCTGCTGCATGTGGCCACGCCGCTCGGACCAGCGTGCGGCAAAGCGCTGCGCCCAGGCCGGCGCGGCCTGCTCGTCATCACCGAATTCGCCGTCCAGGCCCGAGCCCGGGCGCTGCTCCACCAGGTCATCCAGGCCCGAGGCCATGCGCGGGTCGGGCGCGGCCGACGGCGGACGCCGCGGCGCCCCCATCTGCGACATCACCCCGGCCGCGGCCAGTTGCTCGTCCAGCTTCTCGTAGATGCGACCCACCGGCGCGCGCAGGTCGCGCTCGCACAGCTTGATCAGCACCAGGTGTACTTCCGGGGCCAGTTCACAGCCGGCAAAGGCTTCGTGGATGGCCACGCCCAGGTGTTCGGGGCTGATGGGATTATGGTCGGCATCCAGTTCGGCGCCGCCGACCAGACGGCCCAGGCGACGGTCGAGCCGCGCCAGCACCGGCTTGAAGTCACGCAGCAGCACCGTGGCGAAATTGCGCACCGCCAGCCGCGACTCCAGCACGTGCTCGGCCAGCAGGCTCAGGCCATCCTCGGCTGGGCCGGACAGCGTCGATTCGGCCGACATGGGCTCACCACTGGCCAGCGCATCCCAGGCCCGCTGCAGGTGGCCAGAGAAGGCACCGGCAATGTCCTCGCGGCGGCGGCGCAGTTCGCGCATCGCATCCAGGAACAGCAGCTGCGACGAACCGGCATTGCCGGCCCGGTCGAACAGGGCATCGTCGAAGCGCGCCAGTGCCGCGCCAAAGGCCTGGCACAGCGCGGGCAGGACCATGTCCCGGGCACGCTGGAGCTGGGCCGGGTCACGGCCCGGCGATCCCATCGGTGTGGGCGCGCTCATCATTCGGGAAGGCTCCCCACCTTCTCTGGTACGACAGACAACGTGGACATCGCGACAACCGGCACACCCCATGTACCGGTACGTCGATGGTAGGCCGGCCAGCCCGTCACGGACAGTGAAACAGTCCTCACTTCAAACCTCATGACCGGCGGCCCGGCAAGGTAGATATCGTAAGCCGTGCAAGGCCTGCGAGGCGAGGGGAAGCGGCCGTCCGTTTCCCGCCAGTGGCATGACGTTCATCACAGTTTGGTATTCAAAGGCCAGACGCGACACAGACGGTGTCTTTGACCACCCCGACTATAATCAAACCTCCGTGATGACCGGTTCAGACTCCATGCCCGACCCCGCCGCCCTGCTCGCCCTGGATGCCCGCCGCTCTGTGCCTTCGCGGCAACTGGCCGAGCCCGGCCCGGACCCGGCCACCCTGCAGCGGATGCTGGCTTCGGCAGTGCGCGTGCCCGATCACGGCAAGCGCGTACCGTTCCGCTTCCTGAAGATCGCCGGCGATGCACGTCACACTCTGGGCGACTTCCTGGCCGAGCGCAGCCGCCAACGCGACCCGCATGCGGGCGAGGCCGTGTTCGAGAAGGATCGCCAGCGTTTCAGCCATGCGCCGCTGGTGATCGTGGTGGTGGCCAGCCCGCGCCCGGACCCGAAGGTCCCCGAGCAGGAGCAGCTGATGACCGCCGGCTGCGTCTGCTTCGCCCTGCTGCAGGCCGCACAGGCGCTGGGCTTCGGCGCGCAGTGGCTGACCGCCTGGATGGCCTTCGACCCCGCCGTGCACGCCTACCTGGGCCTGGCCGAGGGCGAAGGCATCGCCGGTTTCATCCATATCGGCACGCCGAAGGCCGCCGTGCCCGAGCGCGAGCGTCCGGACCCTGCCATCCTGCTGCGCGACTGGACGCCTCCGGCATGACCCTGCCGGTACCACCGCCGTCGCTGTACCTGGTCGACGCCAGCATCTATGTGTTCCGCGCGTGGCACTCCCTGCCCGACCAGTTCCAGGACGCGCAGGGCTGGCCGACCAATGCCGTGCACGGCTTCGCCCGCTTCCTGCTGGACCTGCTCGAGCGCGAACGCCCGCGTCACATCGCCATCGCCTTCGACGAAGCGCTGGACAGTGGCTTCCGCCACCGCCTGTACCCCGCCTACAAGGCCAACCGCGACCCGGCGCCGGAGGCGCTCAAGCGCCAGTTCGTGCACTGCAAGGCGCTGTGCGCAGCGTTGGGCCTCGCCGTTCTGGCCCACCATGAATACGAGGCTGACGACCTGATCGGAAGCGCCCTGCATGTGCATCGTGGCAGCCACCGCGGCGTGATCATCTCCGCCGACAAGGACCTGTCGCAGCTGCTGCTGGATCACGACGAGCAGTGGGACTACGCACGCAACCAGCGCTGGAACGTGGCCGGAGTGAAGGCGCGGCACGGCGTGCACGCGCACCAGATCGCCGACTACCTGGCGCTATGCGGCGATGCGGTGGACAACATTCCCGGCATCAGTGGCGTCGGCAGCAAGTCCGCCGCCGTGCTGCTGGCCCATTTCGGCAGCATGGATGCGCTGTACGAACGCCTGGACGAAGTGCCGTTCCTGCGCCTGCGCGGCGCCGCCCAGATGGCGGTGCGCCTGCGCGAGCAGCGCGAGCACGCCCAGCTCTGGCGCCAGCTGACCACCATCGCGCTGGACGCGCCACTGGAAGGCAGCCAGCCCGGCCTGTTGCGCCAGGCGGCCGATCCCGAGCTGCTCGGCGGCCTGTGCCAGACCCTGCGCTTCGGCCCGATGACCCGCCGCCGGCTGTTCGATGCCGCCGGCGTGCCCGATATTCTTCCCACCCACAGCGAGCCCGCATGAGCCAGCGCAACACCGAAGCCCCGCGTGTCGTCTATGAAGGCAAGTACCAGCGCATGCTGGTGCGCGGCACCTGGGAATACAGCGAACGTACCCACGCCGGTGGCCTGGCCGCGATCATCATCGCCGTCACCCCCGAGGACAACGTGCTGTTCGTAGAGCAGTTCCGCGTGCCGCTGCAGGCACCCACCATCGAGATGCCGGCCGGCCTGGTCGGCGACATCCACGCCGGCGAATCGATCGAAGTCTCGGCCGTGCGCGAACTGGAAGAAGAAACCGGCTGGACCGCCGATCACGCCGAAGTGCTGCTGATCGGCCCGACCTCTTCCGGCGCCAGCAGCGAGAAGATCGCTTTCGTGCGCGCTACCGGCCTGCGCCGCGTTGGCGAGGGCGGTGGTGACGACAGCGAAGACATCATCGTGCACGAGATTCCGCGCAGTGAGGCAGCGGCCTGGCTGGTGCAGAAGATGGGCGAAGGCTACGAGCTGGACGCCAAGCTCTGGGCCGGGCTGTGGATGATCGAGCATCACCTGGACGGACGCCCGCGTGGCTGACGCCGACCTGCACGCGCTGCCGGCGCTGCTCGGCGCCGACGACCCGGCGATCCATACGATCCACCGGCCTCAGGGTGCCTCGCCGTACCTGATGCTGGCCGATCATGCCGGCCAGCAGGTGCCGCGTGCCCTCGCAGGCCTGGGCTTGCCGCAGGCCGAACTGGACCGCCATATCGGCTGGGACATCGGCATTGCCGGCACCACCCGCGCACTGGCCGAACGGCTGGATGCCTGGGCCATCGAACAGACCTATTCGCGGCTGCTGATCGACTGCAACCGCCCGCTGGCCTCGCCGACGCTGATTCCGGAGGTGAGCGACCACACCGTGGTGCCGGGCAATGCCGGGCTGTCGGCGGCACAGCGGCAGCAGCGTATCGATGCGATCCACGCGCCCTACCACGCGCGCATCGACGCGGAACTGGATGCGCGCCGAGATGCCGGCCGCCCCACCCTGCTGGTGATGATGCACAGCTTCACTCCGGCGATGAACGGCGCGCAGCGACCGTGGCATGCCGGCGTGCTGTACCACCAGGACACGCGCTTCGCCCATGCCTTGCTGCAGGCACTGCGCGAGGAAGGCGACCTGGTGGTTGGTGACAATGAACCGTATTCGGTGAGCAGCACCAGCGACTACGCAGTGCCGGTGCATGGCGAAGGCCGCGGGCTGGTGCACGTGGAACTGGAAATCCGCCAGGACCTGATTGCCGATGTGGCTGGGCAGCAGGCGTGGGCGGAGCGGCTGGCGCGGATCTTCAGCGCATTGCAGCCGCAGTTGCTGGCGTTCGGTTGAACGCGCGTGGATCCATTCCGGATCGGTAGTGCCGGCCGCTGGCCGGCAACCTCAATGATCCAACCACCCCGAGGTTGCCGGCCAGCGGCCGGCACCACCGCAGGCGTGGCACATCCACCCACGGCAGCGCCTTCAATCATGCATCGCTGACCGGGCAGACGGTGGCGGCCGATTCGACCGGCGCCGGGCGTAGGCCCAGCGCGATCACCACGCCGAGCGCGGCGAACAACGCGGCGCCGTACTGTGCATTGACCATGCCTTGCAGGGCGTCGGCACTGGTTGCGGCCTGCGTGCCGCGCGCGGCGTTGGCCACCATCACCAGCACCGCCAGTCCCAACGCGCCGCCGATCTGCTGGGCGGTGGCCGCCATGCCGGACGCGACGCCTTGCTGCGGACCCGGCACGCCCTGCCCGGCCACGATCCACATCGCTGTCCAGCTCATGCCCTGGCCGATGCTGAGCACCACGATGCCCGGCAGCAGCGGCCAGTAGCTGGCACCGGCGGCGAAGCCCCAGGCCAGTACCTGCCTTGGCGAACGGCGCCGCAGCATGCGTTCGGCAATACGGATGCCGAAGGTGCACACCAACGTCGGCAGCAGGAAGGCCATGCCGGCCTGCAGCGGGCTCCAGCCATAGCCATCCTGGAAGTAGAGCGCCAGGAAGTAGTACTGCACGCCATAGCTGCTCATGAAGGCGAAGGTCAGGCCGAGTGCCGCGCGCAGGCCCGACAGGCGCAACAGCGAAAACTGCATCAGCGGGTCACGGCTGCGTTTTTCGATCTGTACGAACACCGTCAACAGCACGGCTGAAAGCAGCAGGCAGATCAGCGTGGCCGGTGCCGTCCAGCCCCACTCCGGCCCTTGAACCAGGGTAGTGACCAGCAGGCTGCCGCCGGCGGTGACGGTCAGGCAACCGGCCAGATCGAAGGAGCGGCCGCGCACCCTTGGACCATCGGACGGCAACCACGCACCGGCTGCGACCGCGCACGCCGTGGCCAGCGGCACGATCACCGCCAGCACCGCCGGCCAGCCGAACGCCTGGGTCAGCACTCCACCGAGCAGCGTGCCCAGCGCCAGGCCGACCGCACTGGCCATGCTCCAGATCGCCAGCGCGCGGTTGCGCACCGGGCCTTCGGCGTACAGCGTGTTGATCAGTGCCAGCGTGGCGGGGAACAGCAGGGCCGCACCGACGCCCTGCGCGGCGCGCGCGATGATCAACAAGGTGGCATTCGGCGCCAACGCACCGAGCAGCGACGCCAGTGCGAACAGCAGCATGCCCAGCCGGTAGAAACGGCGACGGCCAATCAGGTCGGCGGCGCGGCCACCCAGCAGCAGGCTGCCACCGAACGCCACGGTGTAGGCACTGACCACCCACTGCAGCTGCTGCGCGTTGATCTGCAGCGCGCGGCCCATGTCATGGAGGGCGACGAAGATGATGGTGGCGTCCAGGGCGATGATCAGCTGCGCGGTGGCCAGCAGGGTCAACGCCCAGCGCGGGTATTTGAGGGGAGGCATCGGCGGTCTGGATCGATGGGGGAGCGCAGTCTCATTGATGCGGGCCAATCAATAAACCCCTGCCCGACCATATCTGTCATGATTTTCGGCATGAATGGATCCTCGTTGGACCTCAATGCCGTGCGCATGCTGGTGCAGGTGGCCGAGGCACGCAGCTTCACCGTCGCTGCCGGGCAGCTGGGCCTGAGCCAGTCCGGCCTGTCGCGCGCGATCGGGCGGCTGGAAGCCACGCTGGGGGTAAAGCTGCTGCAGCGGAACACCCGCAACGTGGCGTTGACCCCGGATGGCCGCCAGTTCGTGGAACAGGTGGCACCGCTGCTGGCCGGCCTGGACGATGCCGAGCGGCAACTGGCCGACCGCCCGTGCACGCCCTCGGGTACGTTGAAGATCAGTGCGCCGTCGATGTTCGGGCGCAAGGTGCTGGTGCCGCTGCTGGGGCCGTTGCTGCAACGGCATCCACAACTGCAGGTGGAGGCGGTGCTCAGCGACCGCCTGGTCGATCTGGTCGAGGAAGGTTTCGACGCCGCGCTGCGCACCGGCGTCATCGCCGACCAGCGCATAGTCGCGCGCCCGCTGCGTCCGCTGCGATGGGTGACGGTGGCCAGCCCGGACTACCTCGACCGCTGTGGCGCGCCCGACGATGTGGCCGCGCTGCAGGATCACGCCTGCCTGGCGGTGCGCAACCTGCGCAGTGGCCGGCTGGTGGACTGGCAGTTCCTGCAGGACGGGCAACTGCGCGAGTTCACGCCGCCGACGCGGATGGTGTTCGACAGCGGCGATCCGCTGGTGGAAGCGGCCATCGCCGGCATCGGCATCGTGCAGGTGATGGATTTCGCGGTGGCCGACGCGCTGGCTGACGGCCGCCTGCAACGTGTGCTGCAGCCGTTTGAAGGTCGCAGCCGTGCGCTGTCGCTGATCTACCCACCGTCGCGCCAGCATTCGCCGAAGCTGCAGGTGCTGGCCGACGCGTTGCTGGCCGGGGATTGGTAGCGCCGGCCGCTGGCCGGCGCCTGCAGGAATCCACCCGTTTCAGGTTTGCCGGCCAGCGGCCGACACTACCAGGCTGTGGTCGATCCACGCCATGCGTGGATGAGGGTTGATAGCGCCGCGCATGGCCCGGCGCTACCGGTGCGGCGTTGCCGGCCAGCGGCCGGCACTACCGATCAGGCGAAGCTGTCGGTGGCGCGCACCAGCGCGTCCACGTTCTCGGCCTCGAACGCCGAATGGCCCGAGGCCGGCGTGATTTCCAGCTTCGCCTTCGGCCAGACCTTGGTCAGGTCCCAGGCATTGGCCAGCGGGCAGACCACGTCGTAGCGGCCGTGCACGATCACGCCGGGAATATCGGCGATGCGGTGCGCGTCGCGCAGCAGTTGGTCTTCCACCTCGAAGAAGCCGCCGTTGACGAAGTAGTGGTTCTCGATGCGGGCAAACGCCAGCGCGAAGTGCGGGTCTTCGTGGCTGTTGATGAAGTCATCATCGACATGCAGGAAGCTGGTCGCGCCTTCCCACACCGCCCACGCCTTGGCCGCTTCCAGGCGGGTGGCTTCGTCGTCGCTGGTCAGGCGGCGGTGGAAGGCCGAGATCAGGTCATGGCGCTCCACCGACGGGATCGGCTTGAGGTAGTGCTCCCACGCATCCGGGAACAGGCGGTTGGCGCCTTCCTGGTAGAACCATTCCAGCTCCCAGCGGCGCAGCATGAAGATGCCGCGCAGGACCAGTTCGGTCACGCGCTGCGGATGGGTTTCGGCATAGGCCAGCGCCAGGGTCGAACCCCAGCTGCCACCGAACACCTGCCAGCGATCGACCTTGAGGTGTTCGCGCAGCTTCTCGATATCGGCAACAAGGTCCCAGGTGGTGTTGTCCACCAGGTCGGCGTGCGGGGTGGAACGGCCGGCACCGCGCTGGTCGAACAGGATGATGCGGTACTTGGACGGGTCGTGGAACTGGCGCATCTTGTCGCTGCAGCCACCGCCCGGGCCACCGTGCAGCATCACCACCGGCTTGCCGTCCGGGTTGCCGCACTGCTCGAAGTACAGCGTGTGGCGGTCGTCGACCTTCAGGGTGCCGACGTCATAGGGGGTGATGGCGGGGTACAGCGTACGCATGCTTGCAGCTCCAGGGTGATGCCCTGCCGTGGCAGGAGAACCTCCATTCTAGGCCGGACGCCGGCCCAGGGTGATGCGGTCGCGCTGCTCCAGATCCTGCACGGTCTGCACCTCGGCAAACCCCGCCGCGTCGAACAGCGCGCGGATCGCCTCGCCCTGGTCCCAACCGTGCTCGATCAGCAGCCAGCCGCCGGGCAGCAGGTGGGCCTGGCCACCGTCGACGATGCGGCGGATGTCGTCCAGGCCATCCGGACCCGAGGCCAGTGCGGTGGCCGGCTCGAAGCGCAGGTCACCCCGCTCCAGATGCGGATCGTCGCTGGCGATGTACGGCGGGTTGCTGGCAATCAGATCAAAACGCGCGCCCTGCAGCGGTGCATACCAGTCGTGCCCGCCTTCAGCGAAGCGGACGTTGCGCAGATCATGGCGGGCGGCATTGCGCGCGGCCACGGCCAGCGCGCCCGGGCTGGCGTCGGTGGCCAGCACCTGCGCCTGCGGCCGTTCGCTGGCCAGTGCCAGTGCAATCGCACCACTGCCGGTGCCCAGGTCGGCCAGCTGCAGCGACTGGTCTGGCGGCAGGCGCTCCAGCGCCAGCTCGACCAGCAGCTCGGTTTCCGGACGCGGGATCAGCGTGGCCGGGTCGACCTCCAGGTCCAGCGTCCAGAATCCGCGACGGCCGGTCAGGTAGGCCACCGGCTCACCGGCCACGCGGCGGGCCAGCAACGCCTCGAAGGCGGCCTGGTCATTGGCGGCCAGCGGATCGGTGGCGTGGGCGAACAGCCAGCTGCGCGGGCGGTCCAGTACGTGCAGCAGCAGCAGTTCAGCCTCGTGGCGGGCCTCGATGCCGCCGAGACGGGCACTGGCCTCAGCCACGGTCTGGCGCAGGGAGGGTTCGGTTTGGAAAGACATGCCGCAATTGTAGAGCCGCAGTCGAGCGTGGCTCGACACTGCAAAAAGCTGCAATCCGTTCAGGTTCTGCCGGAGGGAATAAGGAGGGGCTATCGGCCCCTTTCCGCGCCTCCGGGAGATTTCCCTTGTCACACAGCCAGTTGCAGGATGGGAGCGGCAGGGTTCAGTGCCTGCTCATGACCAAATGATAGACTCCATCTATCAAATAGATGCAATCAATGGATTGTTCTTATCGCCAGTGAGTCGGTAACCTAGCTCCTGTCGATTCACCCACTCCCCTTCACCAGAGGAAAAACGATGTCCCTGATCAACACCCAGATCCAGCCGTTCGAAGCCAACGCTTACCACAATGGCGAGTTCATCAAGGTTTCCGACGCCAGCCTGAAGGGCCAGTGGTCCGTCCTGATCTTCATGCCGGCCGCCTTCACCTTCAACTGCCCGACCGAGATCGAAGACGCGGCTGACCATTACGCCGAGTTCAAGAAGGCTGGCGCCGAGGTCTACATCGTCACCACCGATACCCACTTCTCGCACAAGGTGTGGCACGAAACCTCGCCGGCCGTCGGCAAGGCCCAGTTCCCGCTGGTCGGCGACCCGACCCACCAGCTGACCAACGCCTTCGGCGTGCACATTCCGGAAGAAGGCCTGGCGCTGCGCGGCACCTTCATCATCAACCCGGAAGGCGTGATCAAGACCCTGGAGATCCACTCCAACGAGATCGCCCGTGACGTTTCCGAGACCCTGCGCAAGCTGAAGGCTGCCCAGTTCACCGCCGCCAACCCGAACCAGGTCTGCCCGGCCAAGTGGAAGGAAGGCGAGAAGACCCTGACCCCGTCGTTGGACCTGGTCGGCAAGATCTAACGCAGTACCGGCCTTCCGTGGCCCCACGCCACGGCGCGCCCTTCGTCCCCATGCCGGTGCCCTACCGGCGTGGGGGTGAACCCAAGACAGCCAACGCTCGCCCGCCTTGGCCAGCCAGCCCCTTCCACGGTCGCTGTCTTGGGTTCACCCCTACCCCCAGCTGGTCCGCTACCTTGTACAGCGGTGCCACGCCCCCTGTTTGCCTGAAGCCAGGAGAAGACCGATGTTGGACGCCAACCTGCAGTCGCAGCTGAAGACCTATCTGGAGCGCGTGACCCGCCCGATCCAGATCACCGCGCACGCCGACGACGGCGCCAAGTCGCAGGAGATGCTGGAACTGCTGCAGACCCTGGAAAGCCTGTCGGACAAGATCTCGCTGCAGGTGCTGCGCGATGGCCAGGGCCGCGTGCCGTCCTTCGACCTGGGCACCCCGGGGCAAGACATCCACCTGACCTTCGCCGGCCTGCCGATGGGCCATGAGTTCACCTCGCTGGTGCTGGCGCTGCTGCAGGTGGGCGGTCATCCGTCCAAGGCCACCGCCGAGCTGATCGAGCAGGTGCAGAACCTGGAAGGCGAGTACAGGTTCGAAACCTACTTCTCGCTGTCCTGCCAGAACTGCCCGGACGTGGTGCAGGCTCTGAACCTGGCGGCGGTGCTCAACCCGCGCATCCAGCACGTGGCCATCGACGGTGCCCTGTTCCAGGACGAAGTCGAGAAGCGCGAGATCATGTCGGTGCCGACCGTGTACCTCAACGGCGAAGTGTTCGACCAGGGCCGCATGACCCTCGAGCAGATCGTGGCCAAGCTGGACACCAATGCCAGCAAGCGCGATGCCGAGAAGATCGCCGCCAAGGACGCCTTCGACGTGCTGGTGGTGGGCGGTGGCCCGGCCGGTGCTGCAGCGGCGATCTACGCCGCACGCAAGGGCATCCGCACCGGCATCGCCGCCGAGCGTTTCGGTGGCCAGGTGCTGGACACCATGGCGATCGAGAACTTCATTTCGGTGAAGGAGACCGAAGGCCCGAAGCTGGCCACGGCACTGGAACAGCACGTGCGCGAGTACGAGGTGGACATCATGAACCTGCAGCGCGCCAGCGCGCTGGTGCCGGCCGGCGAAGACGGCCTGGTCCAGGTGCAGCTGGAGAACGGCGCGGTGCTGAAGTCGCGTTCGGTGATCCTGTCCACCGGCGCGCGCTGGCGGCAGATGAACGTGCCGGGCGAAGACCAGTACCGCAACAAGGGCGTGGCCTACTGCCCGCACTGCGATGGCCCGCTGTTCAAGGGCAAGCGCGTGGCGGTGATCGGCGGCGGCAACTCCGGCGTGGAAGCGGCCATCGATCTGGCCGGCATCGTGTCGCATGTAACCCTGCTGGAGTTCGATTCCAGCCTGCGCGCCGATGAAGTGCTGCAGAAGAAGCTGCGCAGCCTGGCCAATGTCACCGTGCTGACCAGCGCACAGACCACCGAAGTGCTGGGTGACGGCAGCCGTGTCACCGGCCTGGTCTACAAGGACCGCATCGGCGGCGACGCCCACCGCGTCGAGCTGGAAGGCATCTTCGTGCAGATCGGCCTGCTGCCCAACACCGAGTGGCTGAAGGATGTGGTGGCGTTGTCGCCGCGTGGCGAGGTCGTCATCGACGACCGCGGCCAGACCAACCTGCCGGGTGTGTTCGCTGCTGGCGATTGCACGACGGTACCCTACAAGCAGATCATCATCGCCATGGGCGCCGGTTCGACCGCCGCACTGAGCGCGTTCGACCACCTGATCCGCTCGTCGGTGAGCAACAGCAGCGGTGCCGTTGCTGAAGCGGCCTGATCCACCGTTCCCAGATCACCGGGAACATTGTCTGCCTGTCGGGTAACCACGCCGTCAGCCGGTCCGTTACCCCTGGGGTGTAAGGATGAACCTACGTGATCTGAAGTACCTGGTAGCCCTGGCCGACCACAAGCATTTCGGCCGGGCTGCCGCCTCCTGCTTTGTCAGCCAGCCCACGCTGTCCACGCAGATCCGCAAGCTGGAAGAAGAACTGGGCCTGCCGCTGGTGGAACGCGCACCGCGCAAGGTGATGCTGACCCCGGCCGGCCAGGAAGCGGCGGCACGAGCACGGGTGATCGTGTCCGAAGTGGAGCAGCTGAAGGAAGCGGCGCGACGCAGCCGCGACCCGGAAGCCGGGACGGTGCGCCTGGGGATCTTCCCGACCCTCGGTCCGTACCTGCTGCCGCATGTGATCCCACGCATCCGCGAGCGCTTCCCGGAGCTGGAACTGCTGCTGGTCGAGGAAAAGAGCGATGTGCTGCTGGACCGCCTGCGCGAAGGCAAGCTGGACGCCGCGCTGCTGGCGCTGCCGGTAATCGACGACCAGCTGCACGCCGAGTTCCTGTTCGAGGAACCGTTCCTGCTGGCGGTGTCCGGGCGCCACCCGCTGGCCCGCCGCGAACACCTGGATGTGCAGGAACTGGCCACGCAGAAGCTGCTGCTGCTGGAAGATGGCCACTGCCTGCGCGACCAGGCGCTGGAAGTGTGCCGCCTGTTCGGCGCCAACGAGAAGTCCGAGTTCCGCGCCACCAGCCTGGAGACGCTGCGGCAGATGGTTGCCGCCGACGTCGGCATCACCCTGCTGCCCAGCCTGTCGGTGCAGCCGCCGGTGCCGCGATCGAACAACATCCGCCTGCTCGACTTCACCGGCGAGGGCCGTCCCAGCCGTCGCATCGCCATGATCTGGCGCCGCAGCTCGGCCATGAACGACTTCCTGATGGAACTGGCCGACCAGTTCAAGCGCCTGCCGCAGGCGCTGTTCACCCTTGATGCGGTGAATGCCACCGGCGAAGCGACTGCTCTGCCCGGCCCCGCCCTGAACGGCTGAACCCCCACAGCACCGGCCTGGAATCGGCAGGAGTCGATTCCGGCCGCATTTGTCCCCACAATACAGACAGGCGGCGCCAGCAGGTGCCGCCTTTTGCATGGCTTTCAACCAAGGAGCTTCACCATGAGTACCGCCAGCGGCCTGCCGCCGTCGATCACCGTTTCCACCTTCGACATGGACCGCCTGGACGCCATGCTCGAATCCCCTGCGCTGAGCCAGACGCCTGCCGCGCTCGCGCTTGCTGAAGAACTCAACCGGGCCACCGTGCTGGCACCGGACCAGATTCCCGAAGGCATCGTCATGATGCATTCGCGCGTGGAGTGCGAAGATGAAGTGTCGGGCGAGAAGCACGTCCTGACCCTGGTCTTCCCCCGCGAAGCCAACGTCGATGAAGGCAAGGTTTCCGTGCTGGCCCCGGTCGGCAGTGCCCTGCTCGGCCTTTCGATCGGCCAGAGCATCGACTGGAACGCGCCCGGCGGCCGCAAGCTGCGCCTGCGCGTGACTGCGGTCCACAACGACCGCCCCTGATTACCGCTGCGCACCGCGCGCGATTCGATCCCCCTGCACCAGGAGCCGTAATGAGTACCCCGTCCAAACTGTCCCAGCTGCGCGAACTGTCCGTGGTCGTTGCCGATACCGGTGACTACGAGGCGATCAAGCGCCTGCAGCCGGTGGACTGCACCACCAATCCGACCCTGGTGAAGAAGGCGCTGGACCTGCCGGTCTACGCCGAGCTGATCGAACGCGAACTGGCCTGGGGCCGCCAGCAGAGTGGCGACCGCGAAGCCGTGGTGCACGCCGTGGCCGACCGCCTGACCATCGGCGTCGGCGCGCTGCTGAGCACGCTGGTGCCGGGCCGCGTGTCCACCGAAGTGGATGCCGACCAGGCCCACGACACCGCCGCCACCGTGGCCAAGGCCCGCCAGTTCATCCAGATGTATGCCGATGCCGGCGTGCCGCGCGAGAAGATCCTGATCAAGATCGCCGCGACCTGGGAAGGCGTGGAAGCCGCGCGCATCCTGCAGGCCGAGGGCATCGACTGCAACCTGACCCTGATCTTCAACCCGACCCAGGCGCTGGCCTGCAGCGAAGCCGGCGCGTTCCTGATCTCGCCGTTCGTCGGCCGTATCCTCGATTGGTACGTGGCCAACGGCCAGACCCCGGCCACCATCGACGAAGACCCGGGCGTGAAGTTCGTGCGTGGCGTGTACGCCGAGTTCAAGCGCCGCGGTTCGCCGACGGTGGTGATGGGTGCCTCGTTCCGTTCGACCGCGCAGATCGAAGCGCTGGCCGGCTGCGACCGCCTGACGATTTCGCCGGACCTGCTGGAGAAGCTGGACGCTGACCACGGCGAGCTGCCGCGCAAGCTGGTGGCCGGTGCGGCTGATGGCGCAGCGTTGACCCCGATCGATGCGGCGAAGTTCGCGGCGGACCTGGCGGCCGATCCGATGGCCACCGAGAAGCTGGCGACCGGCATCGAGGCGTTTGCCAAGGATCTGGAAGCACTGCGCGAGCGGATCCGCGCGGCACTGTGAGGATTACTGCCAACGGCTGAGCCCCTCGTGGCGGGTCGGTAGAGTCGAGCTTGCTCGACTGACTGCTAGAGCAACAGCCGTGCTGGGTCGGGCGGGTTGGGTTCGCGGGAGACGCCGTGAATCCATCCCTGGAGGCTTGGCCGACGCATCCATGCGGCGGACACTCCCGCGAACCCAACCCGCCCGCCCTCTGACAGTTTCCTGTGGCCGCCCGCCACGGAAGAAAGAAAGAAGAGCAACAGCGGGTCGCGCGCTTCGCTTGCTCGGAGCCGAGCATGGCTATGCCGGTCGTCCTGACCGGCACCCTCCGGGCCGTCGCGCAAGCGACGTTGGCAGCGGCTCCTGCCGCTGCCTTCAGCTCTACAGAAAGTACTGCAGGATCAAACAAAAAGGACGCGGCGAACGCCGCGTCCTTTTTGTTTTTCTTCAGTTCGTCAGTAACCAATGCTCTCGCCCACCGTCACCGGAAAACTGTCGAAGGTGGGACGGGTGCAGATGGCGGGACCGTCCACGGCATGGATACCGTGGCCGAGCCCCCAAGGACGGGTTTACGGCGTGTCCCGCCATCTGCACCCGTCCCGCCAAACTCACAGCAAACCAGAGCCGCTTGGCTTTGGCTTTGGCTTTGGCTTTGGCTTTGGCCTTGGCCTTGGCTTTCAGCCGTTGACGTTGCCCGCCGCAGGCGGACCACCGCGCGTCAGCGCGGCGCCTCCACATCCAACCCGATCGGGCAGCTCACGCCGGTGCCGCCGATGCCGCAGTAGCCGTTCGGATTCTTCGCCAGGTACTGCTGGTGATAGTCCTCGGCGTAGTAGTACGCCGGTGCCGGGTACACGATCTCGGTGGTGATCGGGCCGTAGCCAGCCGCATCCAGCTGCGCCTGGTAGGCCTCGCGGCTGGCCAGCGCGGCCTTGTACTGGGCTTCGTCGGTGGCGTGGATCGCCGAGCGGTACTGGGTGCCGGTGTCGTTGCCCTGGCGCATGCCCTGGGTCGGGTCGTGGCTCTCCCAGAACAGCTGCAGCAGGCGCTCCAGGCTCACCACCGCCGGGTCGAACACCACCTGCACCACTTCGGTGTGGCCGGTCAGGCCCGAACAGACCTCTTCATAGGTCGGGTTCGGGGTGATGCCCCCGGCATAGCCCACCGAGGTGCTGTACACGCCCGGTTCGGTCCAGAACTTGCGCTCGGCGCCCCAGAAGCAGCCCAGCGCGAAACGGATCTGCTGCAGGCCGGCAAAACGGTCCTTCAGCGGATGGCTGTTCACGAAGTGCTGGTTGCTGTGCAGCGGCAGCGGCTGGTCACGCCCCGGCAGCGCCTCTTCCGGGCGTGGCAGGCGCTGCTTGAAGGCGCCGATGCCGAGGATGCCCTGGCCAATTCCCAACATGATGCGCTCCTACGCCGGAAGTCCGGCTATGTCGTCTGCATCTGAAATGGGGGCGTCCGGCGCGTGGCCCAAGTCCAGCGCCGCCACGATATCCTCGGCCTGCGGGCGTGCCGCATCGGGGATTCCCACCCGCAGCACACCGAACAGCGGCAGCTCGCCCATGCCGCCCAGCAGCTGCTCGCCAAACACGAAGGCCGGGATGCCGGCATCTTCCAGCGCGTGCTTGACCAGGTGGGCGTCGAACAGGTTGTCGGCCTTGTACACGATGTGCATGCGGCGGCTCCGTGGGACAGGGTTCCAGCATACGCCCGGGGGCTGAATGGTGGTGGTGACGGCGCATGACCGTTCTGCCGGCCAGCGGCCGGCACTACCCATCCACCTTCCGGTAGCGCCGGCAGCGGGCCGGCGGAATGTGGATCGCCGTGCAGTTGGGTAGTGCCGGCCGCGGGCCGGCATCCCCACACCCCACCGGGCAGCCCTGCCCCGTACGCGCTAGACTGTTGGTCTTTCTGCCCTTTTTCGCCCCAGACTCATGTCCGAGCACACCCCCGCCAGCCCCGAGACCCCCGCCGACAGCCACGAGAAGCGCGATTTCATCCGCCAGATCGTGCGCGAGGACCTGGCCAGCGGAAAGCACCAGGCGATCAAGACCCGCTTCCCGCCGGAGCCGAACGGCTACCTGCACATCGGCCATGCCAAGTCGATCTGCCTGAACTTCGGCATCGCCGGCGAATTCAGCGGCGTCTGCAACCTGCGCTTCGACGACACCAACCCGGCCAAGGAAGACCCGGAATACGTGGCCGCGATCCAGGACGACGTGCGCTGGCTGGGCTTCGAGTGGAACGAGCTGCGCCATGCTTCGGACTACTTCCAGGCCTATTACCTGGCCGCCGAGAAGCTGATCGAACAGGGCAAGGCCTATGTCTGCGACCTGTCGGCCGAGGAAGTGCGCGCCTACCGCGGCACCCTGACCGAACCGGGCCGCCCGTCGCCGTGGCGCGACCGCAGCGTCGAGGAGAACCTCGATCTGTTCCGCCGCATGCGTGCCGGTGAGTTCCCGGATGGCGCGCGCACCCTGCGCGCGAAGATCGACATGGCCAGCGGCAACATCAACCTGCGCGATCCGGCGCTGTACCGCATCAAGCACGTCGAGCACCAGAACACCGGCAACGCGTGGCCGATCTACCCGATGTACGACTTCGCCCACGCGCTGGGTGATTCGATCGAGGGCATCACCCACTCGCTGTGCACGCTGGAGTTCGAAGACCACCGCCCGCTGTACGACTGGTGCGTGGACAACGTCGATTTCGCCCATGACGATGCGCTGACCCAGCCGCTGGTCGATGCCGGCCTGCCGCGCGAAGCCGCCAAGCCGCGCCAGATCGAGTTCTCGCGCCTGAACATCAACTACACGGTGATGAGCAAGCGCAAGCTGATGGCGCTGGTCACCGAGCAGCTGGTGGACGGCTGGGAAGACCCGCGCATGCCGACCCTGCAGGGCCTGCGTCGCCGTGGCTACACCCCGGCCGCGATGCGCCTGTTCGCCGAGCGCGTGGGCATCAGCAAGCAGAATTCGCTGATCGACTTCAGCGTGCTGGAAGGCGCACTGCGCGAAGACCTGGACAGCGCTGCGCCGCGCCGCATGGCAGTGATCGATCCGGTCAAGCTGGTGCTGACCAACCTGCCGGACGACCATGAAGAACAGCTGACCTTCAGCAACCACCCGAAGGACGAGAGCTTCGGCAGCCGCGACGTGCCGTTCGCACGCGAAGTGTGGATTGACCGCGAGGACTTCGCCGAAGTGCCGCCGAAGGGCTGGAAGCGCCTGGTGCCGGGTGGCGAAGTGCGCCTGCGCGGCGCCGGCATCATCCGCTGCGACGAAGTGATCAAGGATGCCGGCGGCACCATCACCGAGCTGCGCGGCTGGCTGGATCCGGAATCGCGTCCGGGCATGGAAGGCGCCAACCGCAAGGTCAAGGGCACCATCCACTGGGTCAGCGCCGTGCATGGCGTGCCGGCCGAGATCCGCCTGTACGACCGCCTGTTCTCGGTGCCGAACCCGGATGATGAATCGGAAGGCAAGACCTACCGCGATTACCTCAATCCGGAATCGCGCCGCACCGTCACCGGCTATGTCGAGCCGGCCGCGGCCCGCGCCGCGCCGGAGCAGTCGTTCCAGTTCGAACGTACCGGCTACTTCGTCGCCGACCGCCGCGACCACACCGAAGCCAAGCCGGTGTTCAACCGCAGCGTGACCCTGCGCGATACCTGGTCGGCCTGAGGACCTGCGCGGGCGCCAGCACGGCGCCCGCACGCCATCGACAATGATCACCGCCCTCTCCGTCCTGTTCTGGTTCATCTCGCAGCATCCGCTGCTGACGTTCTTTGCAGCGATGGTGCTGGCCGGGCTGGTCTCGTGGTGGCGGCGCTTTCCGGGCTACGCCATCGTGGTGTTCCCGCTGGCGATGCTCAACATGTTCCTCGGCCACTTCCTCAACGCCACCTTCCTCAACGTGGTGGGCGAGCGTGGTGAAGCGGTGATCGTCAAGGCCGAGCGAACCAGCTCCACGCTCAACGAGCAGTACATCTGGCGCTACGAAGGGGTGCTGCGTACCGCCGAGGGCCGCGACGTGGACGTGGTGTTCCACACCAACACCGCTTCGCTGTGGCCGCTGGAAAACGCCATCCGTATCCCGGCGCGCGACCAGCCGTTCGTGGTCAAGTACACGCCGGGCTTCCCACGCAACTTCGTCATCCTCACCATCGAATCCCCGCACGGCGTCGCCCAGGCCCGGGCCAGCGCGCGCGAGCGGGTGGAGGTGGCGGCACGCAAGCTGCATTTCAGCCCGGGTAATGCCGATTTCCGCGCGGACTATCGCCGCGAGCTGGAAACCTGGCTGCGCGACCACGGCAACGATCCGCAGCAGCAATCCGACGCGCAGCGATATCGCGCCGAACTCGACGCGCTCGACCGCTAGATGCCCAGGCCCTGCCTGGATGTTCCACCCCATCCACCCCACAGGCCTGACATGACCACGACCTCCGCCGCTCTCCTCCCGCTGCTGCAGCAGGTCCTTCAGGACGCGGGCACCGCCAGCCGCATCGACGGCAACGCGCTGCTGCTGGACAGCGGCCTGCGCCTGATCCCGCACGCAATGGCCGCACACGCGCGAGACAACGGTGGTTGGCAGACCTCCACCGTCATTGAAAGCCAGCATCCGCGGTTGTTCGCCGATGGCCTGTTCGAGTACCAGCATGCAAATGGTGCCGATGAGCAGGCATCGCTGTTGTCCGGCTTCCAGACCTGGGCCCGGGTGGACCTGGCGACCCTGCAGACCGCGATCGGCGCCGAAGATGCACAGGGCCTGCCGATGATGGGCCTGACCTATCCGGCCGGTGACGATGGCGAGGAACACGAACGCACCGTGGTGCTGGGGCCGTTGGCGCACTACCGTGCACAGGAAGTGGATGCCTCCACCTGCAGCGAAGACGATCATGGCTCCTGCCCCTGCTGCCTGTTCACCCGCAGCATGGACGCCTTCGACGAGCTGCTGAAAGCCCGCCAATTCCTCGCCATCCGCCTGTTCGCCTCGCGCGATGCCGACGGCCTGTGCGAGGCCGATTGCCGGGTCAACGGCCACGACTTCGCCGCCGCCCTGCCCCTGCTGCGCGCCTACGCGGCCAGCTGGCCGCAGGCCGGGCTGGAATTCCGCAAGCAGTACGTGGTGATCCGCACCGGCTCGCCGGGCTGACCCACGCCCACACCCGGTACAGGCCCATGCGGCTACACTGCGCGCCGGTTCCCCAAGCAACCGCACTTTTTCCCATCCCACACGAGGCACCCCCGCGATGCTGTACGCGCAAGTCCACCTGACCCTTCCCGCCTGGATCCACGACCAGATCGACCTGGATCGTCGATATCCGGGCGATGAGGCCAAGGTCGCGCTGGCGATCGAGCTGTCGCGGTTGAACGTCGAGCACGCCAGTGGCGGCCCGTTCGGCGCGGTGGTGTTCGGCCCGGACGACAAGGTCATCGCCGCTGGCGTGAACCGGGTGATGCCGCACGCGACCTCGCTGGCGCACGCCGAGAACATGGCCTACATGCTGGCCCAGCAGCGCCTGCAGACCCCGCGCCTGAACGCGGTGCTGTCGCCGGTCACCCTGGCCACCAGTTCGCAGCCATGCTGCCAGTGCTATGGCGCTACCGTGTGGGCCGGCATCGACCGCCTGCTGATCGGTGCCAACTCGGCCGACGTCGAGGAACTGACCCCGTTCGATGAAGGCCCGCTGCCGGCCGACTGGGTCGGCGAGCTCAACAAGCGTGGCATCGAAGTGGTGCAGGGCCTGAACCGCGACGCCGCGCGCAGCGTGCTGCGCGCCTATGGGGAAAGCGATGGCGCCCGTTACTGAAACTGGCATCGGCCTGCTGTGCCTGTGCCGGCAGGGCTTCGAGCCCGAGCTGGCCGGCGAGCTGCAGTTCCGCGCCGGCGAAGCCGGGTTCGCAGGTTATGCGCGTACCCAGCGCAATGACGGCTACGTGCTTTTCATGTGCGACGAAGCCGCCGCGCTGGCGCCGCGCCTGCGCTGGCGCGAGCTGATCTTCGCGCGGCAGAAGCTGGTGGTGCTGGCCGAGCTGCCGCAGCTGGACCCGGCCGACCGCATTACCCCGATGCTCGACGTGCTGGCCGATGCGCCACGCTTCGGCGACCTGTGGGTGGAACACCCGGACTCGGACGCCGGCAAGCCGCTGTCCGGGCTGGCCCGCGCCTTTGGCAACGCGCTGCGCCCGGCGCTGCGCAAGGCCGGCAAGCTCACTGACAAGCCGAACAACCGCCTGCCGCGCCTGCACGTGGTGTTCGTCGACGGCACCCACGCCTTCGTCTGCGTGGCCGACCCGGCCGACAGCGCGCCGTGGGCACTGGGCATCCCGCGCCTGAAGCTGCTGCCCGAAGCACCCTCGCGTTCGGCGCTGAAGCTGGACGAAGCACTGCTGACCCTGCTGACGCCGGAAGAACGCGAAGCACTGGCCAAGCCCGGCATGCGTGCGGCCGACCTGGGTGCCGCCCCCGGCGGCTGGACCTGGGTGCTGACCCGCCAGCACATGCACGTGTTGAGCATCGACAACGGCCCGCTGCGCCAGCACGTGCTGGACACCGGCCTGGTCGAGCACCTGCGCGCCGATGGCTTCCACTGGCATCCGGAACAGCCGCTGGACTGGATGGTCTGCGACATGGTCGAGCAGCCGCGCCGCGTGGCCGAACGCATGGCCACCTGGTTCCGCGAAGGCTGGTGCCGGCACGCGATCTTCAACCTGAAGCTGCCGATGAAGAAGCGCTGGGACGAAACCCGCCTGTGCCTGGACCTGTTCCAGGACCAGGCCGGCAAGCCGCTGGTGGTGCGTGCCAAGCAGCTCTATCACGACCGTGAGGAGATCACCGTACTGGCGTCGCCACTGCGCTGACGCCATCACGTCCGCCGGGCATACCCCGGCGCTGCAGAGGGAGGAGCATCCATGCGACATCGAACGATTCCGCTGCTGATCACCCTGCTGGCCGCCGCACCAGCGGTGGCCCAGCAATTGCCGCACACCCCGGCACAAAGCCAGCCGCTGGGCCCCACCGGCGGCGCGATCCGCCAGCAACCGCTGGATGCGGGCCGGGTCAGCGGCAGCGTCGAGATTCCGCAGCCGGCCGGCGAGGCGCAGGTGACCGTGCGTTCGCTGGAACCGAGCAGCGTGGTTGGCCAGTACCGCATCCACTTCGCTGCGCTGGATGTGAACGGCGATGGTTTCATCAGCCGCGAGGAAGCGCAGGCGAATCCGGCGCTGGCCGATGAGTTCAATGCGTTGGACCTGAAGCGTCGCGGCAAGCTAGATCGTGCCGACCTGGCCGGCTGGCTGGTCGACTGAAAAAGGGGACGGAGGGGATTAAGTCGTTTGTGCCACAAACGACTTAATCCCCTCCGTCCCCTTTTTTGATCCAGCGCGATCTTCATCCACGCATGGCGTGGATCTACTGACGTCGGGCACCCACCAGAGCGGTTTGCATTCTGCTACACCCCGGCGGCGCGCTTCCAGAATGCCTGCACCAGCGGTGGCCATTTGCCGACGCAGCCCAGCGCGCGGCCGCGGGCCAGGGTCAGGTGCATTTCGTCGTTGGAGAACAGGCGGTTGATCGCATCGAAGCTGTAGGCGGCGATGTGGTTGTCGCTACGCCGTTCGCGCGCCCAGCGCTGCAGGCGCTGTGGCGACAGCCGCGGCTGACCACGGCGCTCGGCCGACGGCGCCAGCCACTGCTGCAGGGCGGCCACATCGCGCAGGCCCAGGTTCACGCCCTGCCCGGCCAGCGGATGCACCACGTGCGCGGCATCACCCAATGCCAGCACACGGCCGGCCACGTAGTGACGTGCCAGCTGGCGGCGCAGCGGGAAGGCTGCGCGCGGTGATGCCAGCCGCAGCTCACCCAACCGCGCCGCGAAGGCGCGGGTCAGTTCGCGGTTGAAGCTGTCTTCGTCCAGCGCCAGCACGCGCGCCGCCTCGTCCTCGGGCAGGGTCCAGACGATCGAGCTGCGGCGCTCGGCCACCGGCAGCAGCGCCAGCGGCCCGCTCGGCAGGAAACGCTGCCAGGCGGTGGCCTGGTTGGGAAGATCGCTGTCCACGTAGGCCACCACGCCACGCTGGTGGTAGTCATGCTTTTCAACCTCGATCCCGGCCAGTTGGCGCAGGGTCGATTCGGCGCCGTCGGCGGCTACCGCCAACGCCGCTTCCAGGCGACGACCGTCATCCAGGCGCAGGCGCACGCCGTCGTCGTCCTGCTCCAGCGCTTCCACCCGCGCCGGGCAGTGCAGCTGCACGCCCGCCGCCGGCAACGCCGCCCACAGCCGATCCTGCAGCAGGCCGTTCTCGACGATGTAGCCCAGTTCACGACGGCCGAAGCGATCGGCATCGAACAGCAGATCTTCGCCACCGGCCGCATCCCACACCTGCATGCGCCGGTAGGGCCAGGCGCGGGCCTGCGCGATCGCCGGCCACACGCCCAGGCGGCTCAACAGTTGTACGTTGTCAGCAGCGAAGGCGAACACGCGGAGGTCAGGCTGTGCGGCCTGCCACGGCGCGGGCTCACGACCTTCCACCAGCGCAACCGACAGGCCGGCATCGGCCAGCGCCAGCGCGCACGCGGCACCGACCACGCCACCACCGACGATGGCCACATCAAGGCGCATGCGCCGGCTCATGCGGCTTCTCCGCGGCACAGGCGCGGCACTTCGCCGCGGAAGCCCATCGCGCCACCGACCAGCATCGACTGCACCGATGCGCGTTGCGCGGCCACCAGGCCGAGGCTGCGCAGCGGCCGCATCAGCGGCGCCGGGTTGCTGGTCAGGCGCGCCAGGCCGCCGGAGAACGCCACCGTCTGCCGGCGATCTTCCTCGCGGCGCGCGACATAGGCCTGCAGCAGTGCATCACTGCCGGCATCTTCATGCGCATCCTCCAGCAGCTCGGCCAGGGTCAGCGCATCGCGCAGGCCCAGGTTGAAGCCCTGTGCACCCAGCGGATGAATGGTCTGCGCGGCATTGCCCAGCAGCACCGTGCGCTCACCGGCCAGCGCACGCGCCAGCACCTGGATGAGCGGGTAGGCGCTGCGCGGGCCGGACTCGAGTAGGCGGCCGGCACGCCAGCCGATCGCGTTCTGCAGGCGTTGCAGCCAGGCGGCATCGTCCAGCGCCATCACCGCATCGGCCTGGTCGCGCGCAACACCATGCACGGTGCCGAAGTGACGATCGCCGCGCGGCAGCAGGGCCGTCGGGCCGGTATCGGTGAAACGCTCCCACGCGGTGCCATCCGGCGCGCGCTGGCTGCGTACACGGGCCACGAACAGGGTCTGCTGGAAATCATGGCGGTCGACCTCGATGCCCAGTGCACCACGCACGCCACTGGTCGTACCGTCGGCACCCACCACCAGCCGTGCCAGCAATACGCGCTCGCCGGCCTCATCGGCGACCCGCACCTGGCGGTAGCCGTCGACCACTTCACCCAGGCCCAGGAACCGCATCGGCCGGTAACGGCGCAGCCGCGGCAGCTCCTGAAGCCGCCCTTCCAGCGCCTGGCCGAAGTCGCGGGCGACCACCACCTGGCCGAACCAAGGCCGGTCGTAATCGGCCGCTTCCAGCTGCACACGGCCGAAATCGCCGGCACGGCTGACGTGGATGCGCCGGATCGGGCCCGGTGCCATCGCCAGCTTCTGCATCACCCCCAGCGCGGTCAGCGCATTGACGGTGGCAGCGGCGAAACTGAGATTGCGCTGGTCGAACACCACCGGCAGCTCGCCGGCCGGGCTGGCCTCGAGCAGGCCCACGTCGCGGCCGAGGCGGTCCAGGGCAATGGCCAGGCTGGCGCCGACCAGGCCACCACCGACAATCAGCACGTCATGTCGTTCACTCATGCGTTCATGATACGCGCTCGCCCCGTCTGTACGCCGAACGGCCGGTCCTGCGCCAACCCGCGCGGCGGGCTAGAATGAAACCTGAATCCGCTCCGGGCCCGCCACCATGTCCGACACTGCCAACCGCGCCTTCGTCCTGTCCGTGCTCGTTCTGGTGCTGGCAGCGACCCGTGTCAATCACTTCGCGGCGATCCCCGATGCCTCATGGGCGGTGTTCTTCATCGGTGGCTTCTACCTGGCCCGCTGGACGCGCTGGGCGTTCCCGCTGCTGATGGTGTTCGCGGTGCTGGTGGACTGGATCGTGATCCGCAGCAGCGGCCTGGACTTCTGGCAGCACTACTGCGTGTCGCCGGGCTACTGGCTGCTGCTGCCGGCCTATTTCTCGCTGTGGGCCGGCGGCATGCTGCTGGGCCGCAACTACCAGAGCGCGCGCTGGCCGGTACTGGCCAAGGGCGCGCTGCTGCTGGTCGCCTCGGTGGCGGTCTGCCACCTGCTGGCGCAGGGTGGCTTCTACTGGACCAGCAGCAACGTGGCCGAGCCGACCCTGGCCGGCTGGGCACAGAACTACGCGCAGTGGTTCGGCCCCTACCTGCGCACCACGGCGATCTACGTGGCGCTGGCCGCCGCCCTGCAGCTGGCCGTGGAGCAGGTGTTGAAGCTCCAGCAGGCCCGCCGCGACATCCGCCACTGAGCCGCGACATGGGTCATCGCCTCTCGCGCATCTACACCCGCACCGGCGACGACGGCAGTACCGGCCTCGGTGACGGCCAGCGCGTGCCCAAGGATGACGCCCGGGTGGCGTCCTACGGCACCGTCGACGAGGCCAATGCCGCGCTCGGCCTGCTGCTGGCCGTGCCCCTGCCCGAGGATGTGCGCGCGCTGGTGGTGCATCTGCAGCACCAGTTGTTCGACCTGGGCGCCGAACTGTGCATCCCCGGCCACGCCGCGATCCACGCCGCCGATGTCTCGGCCCTGGAACAGCAGCTGGACCATTACAACGCCGACCTGCCGATGCTGAAGGAATTCATCCTGCCGGCCGGCGGCGAAGCCGCCGCGCGCTGCCATCTGGCCCGCACCATCGTCCGCCGCGCCGAGCGCGAAACGGTCACCCTGGCCCGCCACGAGGCCGTGCGCAGCGAGGCGTTGCAGTACCTGAACAGGTTGTCGGACCTGTTGTTCGTGCTGGCCCGGGTGCTGGCACGTGCCGACGGCCAGGGCGAAGCGCTGTGGCAACCACAGCAGCGCCAGCGCTGAGCCTGCACGATGCTGGTCTACACCCATCCGTCCTGCCTGCTGCACGACCCCGGCCCCGGCCACCCGGAGTGCCCGCAACGCCTGCAGCATGTGCTGGACGCGCTGCACACCGCGTTCCCCGGCCAGCTGGAGTGGCGCGAAGCGCCACCGGCCAAGTTCGGTGAACTGACCCGGGTCCACGACAGCGCCCTGCTCGACTTCGTGCTGCAACCGCAGACCGCACCGCTGCGCCAGCTGGACATGGACACCTGGACCTCACCCGGCTCGGCCAGCGCTGCCGTGCACGCCGCCGGTGCCGGCGTGGCCGCGGTCGATGCGGTGATGCTGGGCGACGACCCGCTGGCCTTCTGCGCGGTACGCCCGCCGGGCCACCACGCCACCAGCAGCACGGCGATGGGCTTCTGCCTGCTCAACAACATCGCCATCGCCGCCGCCTATGCCCGCGACCGCCACGGCCTGGAACGGATCGCGGTGGTCGACTTCGACGTCCACCACGGCAACGGCACCCAGGACATCTTCCAGCACGACGCCCGGGTCTCGTACTACAGCACCCACCAGGCCGGGCTGTTCCCCAATTCCGGCCTGCGCCGTGACCGCGGTGCCGGCAACCTGATGAACATCCTGCTGCCGCCGGGCAGCGGTGGCTTCCGCTTCCGCAATGTCTGGGCCGACGAGATGCTGCCGGCCATCGACGACTTCCGCCCGCAGCTGCTGCTGATCTCGGCCGGCTTCGACGCCCACCTGCGTGATCCGCAGGCGGACCTGATGCTGGAGACCGACGATTTCGCCTGGATCACCGGTGAACTGCACGCGCTGGCACGCCGTCACGCGGCCGGCCGGGTGGTCTCGATGCTGGAGGGTGGCTACGACCTGCAGGCCCTGGCCGAGTGCAGCGTGGCCCATGTCCAGACCCTGCTCACGCCGTCCGTGGGCACCTCCGCCGGATGAACCCGAACCGGCAGGCTCCGGCGTCCTTCATTGCCCCTATGCAAGGGATGGGGCAAGCTACCGTCCGTTTTCGCCCGAATCCGAACCGCGTGCGCCGAGCCCTCCGCCTGCTTCCCCTGCCTCTGAGCATCGCCATCAGCCTGCCGGCGATGGCCGATGAAAAGCCGCTCAACTGGGGCCTGTGCCCGGCCACCGACGTCATTCCCGCGTTCACTGACGCCCCCACCCCGGTTCCGGCCCAGGACAAGGCTGCCGCCGCGGCCGCCCGCGAGCAGCAGCCGACCGACATCGAGGGTGACCAGCTGCTGGGCACCACCACCGTGCCGCAGTACGAGGGCAACGTGGCGCTGCGCCGGGGTGACCAGTTCGTCGGTACCGACAAGCTCAGCTTCGACACCGAGACCGGCAACTACATCGCCGACGGCAATGTCCGCTACCAGGACGGGTCGATCCGGATGGTCGCCAAGCGTGCCGAAGGCAACCAGGAAAGCGATACCCACAAGATCTCCGACATCAAGTACCAGCTGGTGTCGCGCCGGGGCAACGGTGATGCCGAGTCGGTCGACCTGCAGGGTGCGGTCGGCCAGATGCACCGCTCCACCTACACCACCTGCGACCCCTCGCAGCCGGTGTGGAAGCTGTCTGCGCCGCAGATCGAAGTGGACAACGACGAGGGCTTCGGCACCGCGCGCAACGCCGTGCTGCGCATCGGCAAGGTGCCGGTGCTGTGGGCGCCGTACTTCAAGTTCCCGATCGATGACCGCCGCAAGACCGGCCTGCTGTTCCCGCAGCTGGGCATGTCCGGGCGCAACGGCTTCGACTACGCCCAGCCGATCTACTTCAACCTGGCGCCGAACTACGACGACACGCTGACCCCGCGCTACATGAGCCGGCGCGGCCTGCTGCTCGACAACGAGTTCCGCTACCTCTACAACGGCGGCCGCGGCGAGGTGTTGACCTCGTTCATGCCCAACGACCGCCTGCGTGACCGTGACCGCGGCCGGGTGATGTTCACCGGCTACCACAACGTGGACAGCCACTGGCAGGCCCGCGCCAACCTGGCCTGGGTCAGCGACGAGCGCTATGTCGAGGATTTCGCCAACCGCCTGGTGGGGGTGACCGCCTCCAACCTGCAGAGCACGGTGGGCCTGTATGGCACCGGCACGAACTGGACGGCCGGCATCATGGCCGACCGCTGGCAGCTGACCGACTACACGCTCGACGAGCGCGCCCTGCCCTACAACCGCCAGCCGCGCCTGTACTTCAACTGGGACAAGCCGGTCCGGCCCTGGCTGGAAGCCGGCATCTACGCCGAAGCGGTGCGCTTCACCCACGACGACATCAACTTCAAGAACGCCGTCGGCACCGGTAAGGATCTGCAGTACACCCGCAACGGAGTGCAGTGGACCGACGGCGTCGGTGTCAGCGGCGGTTCGCGATTGGACGTGAAGCCGTATGTGTCGTTCCCGATCAGCGGCGCGGCCTGGTATGTGACCCCGACCCTGGCCTACCGTTACACCGCCTATCAGCTGGACCGTGGCCTGGTGGATGGTGTGAGAGGCATCCAGGCCCAGATCCTGAGTTCGCAGGGCATCGACCCGAACACGGCCACGCCCGAGCAGCTGCGCGGCAATACCTCGCCCAGCCGCAGCCTGCCGATCGGCAGCATCGACGCCGGCCTGTTCTTCGACCGCGAAACCAGCATCCGCGGCAAGTCGTTCCTGCAGACCCTGGAACCGCGCCTGTTCTACCTGCGCACGCCGTACCGCAACCAGGACGAGCTGCCGATCTTCGACACCCGTGACTTCACCTTCAGCTGGGGCCAGCTGTTCCGCGACTCGCGCTATACCGGCGCCGACCGCCAGAACGACGCCAACCAGCTGACCCTGGCGGTGAGCACCCGGTTCATCGACCAGACCACCGGCAAGGAACGTTTCTCGGCCTCGATCGGCCAGATCCAGTACTTCGATGAGTCGCGGGTGACCACCACCCCAGGTGGTGCTCCGGTGGAAAAGGGCAAGTCGGCCTGGATCGCCGACGGCAACTACATGATCAACGACCGCTGGACCCTGGGCGCCACCTACCAGTGGGACCCGAAGTACAAGCGCGAGGATCTGGCCAGCGTCCGTGCCCGTTACCTGATGCCCAACGACGGCGTGGTCAACCTGAGCTACCGCTACCGCATCAATGCCGGTGCTCTGCCCGGTGCCAACAAGCATGACCGCACCCTGCTGGAGCAGGCCGACCTGTCGTTCCTGTACCCGCTGAATGCGCGTTGGAGCCTGGTCGGCCGCTATTACTACTCGCTGCAGGACAAGGAGCCGCTGGAAATCATCGGCGGTGTCCAGTGGGACAGCTGCTGCTTGGCCGTGCGTGTGGTCGGCCGCCGCTATGTCCGCAATCGCGAAGGCGAGATGAACAACTCCATCCAGGTGGAGTTCGTCCTGAAGGGCCTGAGCTCCATCGGCCAGGACACGGACCGCACTCTGCGCCGTGCTATCCTCGGCTACAACCGCGACGACCTCTATCTCGTGCCGCCCAGCAACACCGGGGCGACCCGCGATGACTACGATCCGAATCTGATCCCATGACCAAGCGCTTCCCCGTTCTACTCGCCTCGCTGCTGGCGGTGTCCAGCGTGTCCGCCCCCCTGCAGGTGCTTGCCCAGGAGGCGCAGCCGCTCGACCGCATCGCCGCCGTCGTCGATGAGGACGTGATCCTGCAGAGCGAGCTCCAGCGTGCGATCGCCAACATCAAGGCGCAGTACGCCGGACGGGAGAACCAGCTGCCGCCGGAAGACGTGCTCAGCCGCCAGGTGCTCGAGCGCCTGGTGCTGGTCAAGCTGCAGGTGGCCCGCGCCCAGGGCAGCGGCATCCGGGTCAGCGACCAGGAGCTGAACCAGGCGATGAACTCCATCGCCCAGCAGAACGGTTCGAACCTGGACGCCCTGCGCCAGCGCTTGGCCCACGACGGCATCGATTTCAACGATTTCCGCGCATCGGTGCGTGATGAGATCACCGTGCAGCGCCTGCGCCAGAGCTTCGCGCAGAGCCGCATCAGCGTCAGCGAGGGTGAAGTCGATGCCGCGCTGAAGCAGCAGGCCACGGTAGGCAACCAGTACCACCTGGCGCACATCCTGGTCGCGTTGCCGGACGGCGCCAACGCCGACCAGATCGCCACCGGCCAGAAGAAGGCCGATGGCGTCAAGGCCCTGCTGGACAAGGGCGAGCTGGACTTCAACGCGGCGGCCGTGCGCTATTCCGACAGCCCCAATGCGCTGGAAGGCGGCGACCTGGGCTGGCGCAGCCTGGATGAAATCCCGCAGGCCTTCGCGCAGATGATGGAAAAGATGAAGCCCGGCGAAGTGGTCGGCCCGATCCGTGGCCCCAGCGGCTTCCAGCTGTTGAAGCTGGTGGAAGTGCGCGATGCCAGCGCCACCGCTGGCGCCAGCACCGTCACCGAGTACCACGGTCGCCACATCCTGGTGCGCGTGGACGATCATCAGACCGACGCGGCCGCCAAAGCCAAGATCGATACCCTGCGTGCCCGCATTGCCGGTGGCGCGGACTTCGAGACCGTGGCCAAGGAGTCCTCCGAGGACAACAACAGCAAGGGCCAGGGCGGCGATCTGGGCTGGTTCCCGGCCGATGCGTTCGGTCCGGCCTTTGGCCAGCAGGTGGCCGCCATCCAGGACGGCGGCGTCAGCCAGCCGTTCCGCACCGATGCCGGTTGGCACATCCTGCAGCGCGTGGCCACTCGCCAGACCGACGTGACCAACGACAACCAGCGTGCCCAGGTCCGCGAGACCATTGGCCGCCGCAAGCTGGAAGACGAGTACAACCGCTTCCTGCAGGAACTGCGTGGCGAAGCCTACGTCAGCTTCCGCAGTGGCGACCGCGCGGAAAACACCGCTACGCCGCCGCAGTCCTGATCGATGCGCCCCGAGCTCGCTCTGGTACCGGGCGAGCCCGCCGGGATCGGCCCGGAGCTGTGCGTCCGCCTCGTCCAGCAGCCGCGTGAAGATTGCCGGCTGCTGGCCTTCGCCGACCCGGACACCCTGCGCGCGGCCGCGGCCGCGCTGAACCTGCCGCTGCAACTGCTGCCCGAGGGTGCCGAAGCGCGCGTCCCCGGCGACCTGCGCCTGCGCGTGGTGGCCAATGCCACCCCGAGCCGTTTCGGCCAGGCCGATCCGGCCAATGCCGGCGCGGTCATCGGCGCCCTGCTCGGTGCCGGCCAGGCCTGCCTGTCAGGCGAACTGCACGGCGTGGTGACCGGCCCGGTGCACAAGGCCGTCATCAACGAAGGCGGCATCGCCTACAGCGGCACCACCGAACTGCTGGCCGACCAGGCTGGGGTGAAGGTGGTGATGATGCTGGCCAACCACATCGTGCGCGTGGCCCTGGCCACCACCCACCTGCCACTGCGCGAGGTGGCCGACGCGATTACCGCGCCCAGCCTGGAACACACCCTTCGCACCGTGCACGCCGCGCTGCGCCGCGAGTTCGGCCTGACCGCGCCACGCATCGCCGTGCTCGGCCTGAACCCGCACGCCGGCGAAGACGGCCATCTGGGCCGCGAGGAACTGGACCTGGTCATCCCGCTGCTGCAGCGCCTGCGCGCGGAGGGCATGGACCTGATCGGGCCGCTGCCAGCCGATACCGCCTTCCTGCCGGCCAAGCTGGCCGGCTTCGACACCGTGCTGGCGATGTACCACGACCAGGGCCTGCCGGTGCTGAAGTACTCGGGCTTCGAGCAGGCGGTGAACCTGACCCTGGGCCTGCCCTACCCACGCGTTGCAGTGGACCACGGCACCGCGCTGGACCTTGCCGGCCGTGGCGTTGCCGATCCTTCCAGCCTGCAGGCGGCAACGACGTTGTGTGCGCAGCTTGCGCGGCAACGTACACTGAGCGCATGAATTCCCCGCATTCCCCCTCCGGCCCGGTGTTCACCGCCCCGGCCAAGAAGCAGCTTGGCCAGCATTTCCTGGCCGACCGCCACTACATCGACAAGATCGTGATGGCGGTCAACCCGAAAGACGGTGACCGCCTGGTCGAGATCGGTCCCGGCCAGGGCGCGATCACGCTGCCGCTGCTGCGCGTGCATCCGAAACTGACGGTGATCGAGTTCGACCGTGACCTGATCGCGCCGCTGACCGCCGCCGCCGAGCCGCTGGGCGAGCTGACCATCGTCCACCGCGACGTGCTGCGCGTGGACTTCACCGAGCTGGCCGCCGGCCAGCCGATCCGCCTGGTCGGCAACCTGCCCTACAACATCTCCTCGCCGATCCTGTTCCATGCACTGGAACATGCCGCGGTGATCCGCGACATGCATTTCATGCTGCAGAAGGAAGTGGTCGACCGCATGGCCGCCGGCCCCGGCAGCAAGGTGTACGGCCGGCTCAGCGTGATGCTGCAGGCCTACTGCCAGGTGACCTCGCTGTTCGTGGTGCCGCCGGGCGCGTTCCGGCCGCCGCCGAAGGTCGATTCGGCCGTGGTGCGGCTGGTGCCGCGTGACCCGGCCACGATCAACATCAACGACCACAAGCGTTTCGCCGAGGTGGTCAAGGCCGCCTTCGGGCAGCGCCGCAAGACCCTGCGCAACGCCCTGAACAACGTGGTGTCCGCCGAACAGTTCGTTGCCGCCGGCGTGCGTCCCGATGCCCGCGCCGAACAGCTGGACGTGGCCGAATTCATCGCTTTGGCCAATGCCTCCTGATTACACTGCCGGTATGGAAGACGCTGACGTTTACGCCATCTCCGTCGAAGTCGCACCGCGCTTCCTCGACGATCAATCCGCGCCGGAAGACGGACGCTATGCGTTCGCCTACACGATCCGCATCCACAACCAGGGGCGTGTTGCCGCGCGCCTGGTCGCACGCCACTGGCGCATCACCGATGCCAACGGCCGCGTCGAGCATGTCGATGGCGACGGGGTGATCGGCGAGCAGCCACGCCTGCGTCCCGGTGAAGACTTCCATTACACGTCCGGTGTCATGCTGGGGACCGATCACGGGACCATGCAGGGCCACTACGACATGGTCGCCGACGACGGCACCGAATTTGCCGCGCCGGGCGCACCTTTCGTGCTGGCCATCCCGCGTACCCTGCACTGACACGGAGGCCGGACGATGAGTGTGTGGGCGATCGGCGACCTGCAGGGCTGCTATGACGTCACCCAGCGGCTGCTGGAGAAGATCCGCTTCGACCCGGCGCAGGACACCCTGTGGTTCTGCGGCGACCTGGTCAACCGCGGTGGCCAGTCGCTGGAAACGCTGCGGCTGGTGCATTCGCTGCGCGAGCACAGCGTGGTGGTGCTGGGCAACCATGACCTTTCGCTGCTGGCCGTCGGTGCACGCACCGAAGAGGAACAGCGCAAGGTCAACCCGGACCTGCTGCGCATCGTGCAGGCCGAGGACCGCGACGAACTGCTGGACTGGCTGCGCCTGCAGAAGCTGGTGCACGTGGACCGCGAGCTGGGCTGGATGATGGTGCACGCCGGCCTGGCGCCGAAGTGGACCACGCAGATGGCCGAAAAGCATGCCGCCGAGGTCGAGGCGCAACTGCACGGTGCCGGCTACCGCAAGCTGTTCCGCAACATGTACGGCGACAAGCCGAGCTGGGCACCGAACCTGTCCGGCTACGACCGTTCACGCGCGATCATCAATGTGCTCACCCGCATGCGCTACTGCACCCCGCGCGGGCGCATCGGCATCGAGGACAAGGGCACGCCGGGCACGCAGGAACAGGGACTGTACCCCTGGTTCGAAGTGCCGGGCCGGGTCGAGCGCGACCTGAAGATCGTCTGCGGCCACTGGTCGGCGCTGGGCCTGACCATCACCCAGGGCGTGCATGCCATCGACACCGGCGCAGTCTGGGGCGGCAAGCTGACCGCGATCCAGCTCGATACCGATGAACTGCGCGTGGTGCAGGTGCCGGGCCGCGATGTCCCCGCACCCGTGCCCAACGCACGCCCGCCAGCGCGACCGGCGCACGAGCGCCCGGCGGCATCGGCGCAGGGCAAGGAACAGGGCGGCGGCAACACCCCGGCCGCCAACCCGGGCAACCGCGGCCCACGCCGTCGTCGTCGCCGTGGCGGCGGCGCGGGTGGTGGCTCTGCGGGCCCCGGCAGCAGCAGTCCCCCGCCGCAGGCATGACGCGGCGCGGTGGGGCACCATGGACGGTGCTGCTGCTGACGGTGGCCCTGGCCAGCGGCTGCCAGCCCCCTTCGGCCCCGGCCCCCGCCGACGGCGGAAACGCCGGCCTCACGCCATCGCAGCCGCAGGCGCCTTCGCCGCCGCTGGTGGCAGCGGCGCGCGCACAGGTCGGCGTCACCACCCGCTACGACCCTACCTATCAGGTGCTGGCCTATCCCGGCGGCGACGTTCCGGTTGATCGCGGCGTGTGCACCGACGTGGTGGTGCGTGCCCTGCGCAGCCAGGGCCTGGACCTGCAGGCACGCGTGCATGAAGACATGCGCGGCAATTTCAGTGCCTATCCCGCGATCTGGGGCCTGTCACGGCCGGACCGCAACATCGATCATCGCCGTGTGCCGAACCTGATGCGCTGGTTCGAACGGCAGGGCTGGCAGCAACCGATCACGGCCGCCGCCACCGACTATGCGGCCGGCGACATCGTCGCCTGGAAGCTCAACGGCAACGGCCTGCTGCACGTGGGCATCGTCTCCGACCGGCGGCTGGCCAATGGCACGCCGCTGGTGCTGCACAACATCGCGCGCGGCACGCGCGAAGAGAACCTGTTGTTCCAGCACGCCATCATCGGGCATTACCGGATGCCGCAGCGACAGCCCAGGTAGAGTCGACTGTCAGTCGACTATCGCGCGCAGCGCGGGTTTTTCGGGTGACCGCCGAGAGCAGTCGACCAACAGTCGACTCTACCCCGTCGACATCCCCGTCGGTGTTTTCGTTGGTATTTGCGCGATCAGCGGCGCACGTAGTGCGCGAAGCGGAACGCGTAGGCATGGCGTTCGTCGGCCGGGTGCGGCTCGCTGCTCACTTCCCGCCAGTCCTGCATGTCGACTTCGGGGAAATGGGTATCGGCGGGGACTTCGGCATCCACCCAGGTCAGGTACAGATCACTGGCCTGGTCCAGCAGCTGGTGGAAGATCTCGCCACCACCGATGATGCACAGCTCGCTGGCCCCCTCGCCTTCGGCAATCGCCTTGACTTCGTCCAGCGACGCCACCGCGCGCATGCCCTCGAACGGCACCTGGCCGCTGCGGGTCAGCACCAGGTTGGTCCGTCCCGGCAGCACGCGGCCGATCGATTCGGCCGTCTTGCGCCCCATCAGGATCGGCTTGCCCAGGGTGAGCGCCTTGAAGTGCTTGAAATCATCCGGCAGGTGCCAGGGCATGGCATTGCCCTGACCGATGCCACGGTTGCGATCCAGCGCCACGATCATCGACAGCTTCATCGCGCTCATACCGCCACCGGCGCCTTGATGGCCGGGTGCGGATCGTAGCCGTCGATGCGGATGTCGTCGAACTGGAAGCCGAACAGATCGGTCACCTCCGGGTTCAACCACAGCTTCGGCAGCGCGCGCGGTTCACGCGACAGCTGCTCGCGGGCCTGCTCGAAGTGGTTCGAATACAGGTGCGCGTCGCCCAGCGTGTGCACGAAATCGCCCACGCCCAGGCCGGTGGCCTGCGCCACCATATGGGTCAGCAGCGCATAGCTGGCAATGTTGAACGGCACGCCGAGGAAGATGTCGCCGCTGCGCTGGTACAGCTGGCAGCTGAGCTTGCCGTCCACCACGTAGAACTGGAACAGGTTGTGGCACGGCATCAGCGCCATCTGCGAAAGCTCGCCCACGTTCCAGGCGCTGACCACCAGCCGGCGCGAATCGGGGTTGCGCTTGATCTCGTCGACCAGCCACTGCATCTGATCGATCTCACGGCCATCGGCGGTGGCCCAGCTGCGCCACTGCTTGCCGTACACCGGGCCGAGATCGCCGTTCTCGTCGGCCCACTCGTCCCAGATCCGCACCTGGTTGTCCTTCAGGTAGCCGATGTTGGTGTCGCCCTTCAGGAACCACAGCAGCTCGTGGATGATCGAGCGCAGGTGGAGCTTCTTGGTGGTGACCAGCGGGAAGCCGTCGGCCAGGTTGAAACGCATCTGCCAGCCGAACACGCTGCGGGTACCGGTGCCGGTGCGGTCGCTCTTCTCGGCGCCGTGCTCGAGCACATGCGAGAGCAGGTCCAGGTAAGCCTTCATGCCTTGCCCCCGGCAGTCACCGGCAGCTGCGGCTGCAGTACCGGCGCACGGCGCGACATCACCAGCAGCACCAGGCCGAAGGCAATCAGCGGCAGGCTGAGGATCTGGCCACGGGTCAGCCAGTCGAAGGCCACGTAGACGCCGTTGTCGGGCATGCGCACGAACTCCACCGCGAAGCGGAACAGTCCGTACATCAGCGCGAACAGACCGCCGACCAGGTAACGGTGGCGCGGCTTGGCCGACACGGCCCACAGCACCACGAACATCACCAGGCCTTCCAGGAAGGCTTCATACAGCTGCGACGGATGGCGCGCGAACTGGTTCAGCGCGCCGGTGGCGAACTGCGCCTGCAGGGTCGCGTGGTCCAGCTGGTTCAGCGGTGCCGGCAGGCCGGACGGGAACACCACGCCCCAGGTACCGTCGGTGTACTTGCCCCACAGCTCGGCACCGATGAAGTTGCCGATGCGGCCGAAGCCCAGGCCCAGCGGTACCAGCGGCGCCATGAAATCCATGGTGTCGAAGAAATGCAGCTTGTGCTTGCGCGACCACCACCAGCAGGCGCCCAGCACGCCCAGCAGGCCACCGTGGAAGCTCATGCCGCCGTCCCACACCTTGAACAGCAGCAGCGGGTTGTGCAGGAAATCGCCCAGCGCGTAGAACAGCATGTAGCCGATGCGCCCGCCCAGCACCACGCCGAGCATGGCGTAGAACAGCAGGTCGGAGAAACCATTGGCGTCGACGCCCGGCAGGCGGCCGGCGGCGATGCGCTTGCGTCCCAGCAGCCAGGCGGCGGTGAAGCCCAGCAGGTACATGATGCCGTACCAATGCACCTTGATCGGCCCCAGCGAGAGGGCGATGGGGTCGATGTCGTGGAAATAGATCATGGAAGGTGCCTTGCGGTTGAACGCCTATTCTCGGGCCAGTGCCGCCCCGGCTCAACCAAGGAGCTGGGGCGAGTTCGGCAACGCGTCATCGTTCGACCGGGTCGAGGCCGGAAAGTGCCCTTCGATCAGGCTGGAGACCTCGTCGATGGCATCCTGCAGCGCTTCCACCGGATTGGAGCCACGCAGGCCCTCCCGCAGGTGGGTGCAGACCCGCTGCCATTGTGCCGGGCTGACCCGGCCCTGCAGGCCACGGTCGGCGACGATCTCGATGGCGTGGTCGGCCAGCAGCAGGTAGATCAGCACACCGTTGTTGTGGGTGGTATCCCAGGTGCGCAGGCGCGCGAAGGCATGTTCGGCGGCCTGGCGCGGGGTGACCTTGTGCCACAGCGCGGCCAGCGGCAGATCCGCTTCCACCGCGAACATCACCTGACCACCGTGGCGCTGCTCACCGGCTGCGATGGCCTCGGTGATCGCCTGCAGCGTGGCCGGCGGGAACGCGCGCCGTACAGACGGCGAAAATACATGACGACACAGTCGTTGGATCATCACCAGCCCCCCGAAGCACCACCACCGCCGGAGCGGCCACCGCCGCCGCCCCAACCGCCGCCGCCGCCGAATCCACCGCCCCCGCCGAAGCCGCCTCCGCCGCCCCAGCTGCCACCGCCCCAGCCACCGCCACCGGCAAAGCGGCCCGGGTGACCGGAGAGCATGGCAACAATCAGGCCCACGACGCCAGCCAGGCCACTGGCGAGCAGCGTGGAGGTGAACAGGAATGCCGCCAGCGCCGCACCGGCACCGCCGAGCAGGCCACGCAGCGGTCGCGGCACGCGCGAGAACACGCCGCGCAGGATGCTGCCGGCGAACACACCGATGAACAGCGCCAGGAACCAGGTATCGCCACCACCGCTGGGCTCACGCCCGCGATGGCCACTGACCGGTGCCGGCAGCGTTTCGCCGTCGATCAGCTTGACCAGCACCGCCGTGGCATCGGTGATGCCACCGGCGTAGTCGCCGCTGCGGAAGCGCGGCACCAGGTATTCCTGGATGACGCGGTTGGCGATGGCATCGGGAATCGCGCCTTCCAGGCCGTAGCCTGGCTCGATGCGCACGCGCCGGTCGTCCTTGGCCACCACCAGCAGCACCCCGTCGTCCACGCCCTTGCGGCCGATCTGCCATTGGTCGAAGACCCGCGTGGTGTACTGCGCGATGTCTTCCGGCTGGGTGGTGGGCACCACCAGCACCTGCAACTGGCTGCCCTTGCGCTGCTGCAGCTCAATCGCCTGCTGCACCAGCGCCTGCTTCTGCGTGGCGTCCAGCGTGCCGGTGGTATCGACCACCGGCGAATCCAGCGCCGGAATCGGAGCGAGCTGCTGTGCATGCGAAGCCAGCGGCAGCCACAGCAGCAGGGCCAGGAGCGCAGTGGCCAGGCGCATGGGTCAGTGGCCCGGCTGCGGTGCCGGCTGCTGCTGCGGCGCGCTGCCGAAATCGACCGCCGGCGCGTTGGAGATCTGCGCTTCGTTTTCCACGGTGAAGTTCGGCTTGGTCTTGTAACCGAAGATCTTGGCGGTGATCACCTGCGGGAACGAGCGGATGTAGGTGTTGTAGTCCTGCACCTGCTGGATGTAGCGGCCGCGGGCGACGGTGATGCGGTTTTCAGTGCCTTCCAGCTGGGCCTGCAGGTCGCGGAAGTTCTGGTCCGACTTCAGCACCGGGTAGTTCTCGGTGACCACCAGCAGCCGCGACAGTGCGCTGCCGAGTTCACCCTGGGCCTGCTGGAACTGCTTGAGCGAGGCTTCGTCGTCGGCGTTGACGTTGATCTGGCCAACACGCGAGCGGGCGTTGGTGACTTCGGTCAGCACGCGCTCTTCCTGGCTGGCAAAGCCCTTCACGGTCTGCACCAGGTTGGGCACCAGATCGGCGCGGCGCTTGTACTGGTTGAGCACTTCGGACCAGCTGGCCTTGACCGCTTCATCCTTCTGCTGGATGGCGTTGTAGCCGCAGCCGGACAGCAGGGAGGCCAGCAGCATCAGGGGCAGGACACGGGTGAACAGGCGCATGGCGGAGGTTCCGGGTGGACTGGGCACCGAGCATGCCACGGTTCGGGTGAAAGACCGGCCATCGGGCGCCGCCCCCTCCGCGGTGGCCATGCTCATGGATCGCCTGAGTAGTCCGGGCGGGTGGGCATGGCGGGGGACGCCGTGAATCCGTCCCTGGAGGCTTAGCCGCGCCATCCATGGCGCGGATACCCCCGCCACGCCCACCCGCCCGGCCTCATACGGTTTCCTGGGCACCGCGGGGAGATCAAAAGAAAAATCAAAAGCAAAACGCGGTTCTTCAGGCATTCGTGTCGACCAAGGTCGACACCTACCAGAGCAGAACACCGTTCCGACAGACCGCGGGAATCTGTCGAAGGCGGGGTGGGTCCGGTTGAGGGGGCGTGAGCCGCATGGATGCGGCGACCGAGCTTACATGGACGTACTTGCAGCGTCCCCCTCAACCGGACCCACCCCGCCAACCCACGGAATGCAGGCTTTTGCCGTTGACGTTGACGTTGATTGCAGCGGGTGCAGGGCTGCAAGCCCTGCCGGAAACCCTCTCCCCTCAGCAGGCTTCAGCCACCGCAGTGCGGGGACGCCCCAGCCACGCCAGCAGCAGCCCCGATGCCGCCAGCAGGCCACCGGCCACCGGAATCGCCGCGTAACCCAAACCCGAGCTGATCACCGCGCCCCCCAGCGCGGCACCCACCGCATTGCCCAGGTTGAACGCACCCACGTTGATCGACGACGCCAGGCCCGGCGCCTCGCTCGCCGCCTGCATCACCCGGATCTGCAGCGGCGGCACGATGGCGAAGGTCGCCGCGCCGAACAGCAGCACGCCCAGCGCCGCAGTGGCGTGGTGCATGAACGCCAGCGGCAGCAAGAACATCAGCACGGCCAGGACCGCCAGCAGGATGCGGGTCGCGCCATCAAGCGACCAGTCGGCCATGCGCCCACCGATGCCATTGCCAAACGTGAAGCCGATACCGATCAGGGCCAGCGACATCGCGATGAAGGTGTTGGAGGCGCCGGTCAGTTCGGTCAGCACCGGCGCCACGTAGGTGTACAGAGTGAACATCGCACCCGCGCCGAGCACCGTGGTGCCCATCGCCAGCAGTACCTGCGGCTGCAGGATGGCCTTCAGTTCGCGGCGCACGTCCGGGCGCGGCCCCGGTGCAGATGCCGGCAGCGCGAAGCCGAGCGCGGTGATCGCAATCAGGCCCAGCACTGCAGTACCGGCGAAGGACAGGCGCCAGCCCAGTTGCTGGCCCACCCAGGTCGCCAGCGGCACGCCGCCGATATTGGCGATGGTCAGGCCCATGAACATGGTGGCCACGGCGGCGGCCTGCTTGTCCTTCGGCACCAGGCTGGCGGCAACCACCGCACCGATGCCGAAGAAGGCACCGTGGTTGAGGCTGGTGACCAGGCGCGACAGCAACAGCAGGCCGTAGTTCGGGGCCAGTGCCGAGAGCAGGTTGCCGACCACGAAGATCGACATCAGCAGCATCAGCGCGGTGCGCTTGCCGAAGCGGCCCATCAGCAGGGTCATCACCGGTGCCCCCAGCATCACGCCCACGGCGTAAGCGGTGATCAGCATGCCGGCAGTGGGAATGCCCACGCCCACGCCGTCGGCGATGACCGGCAACAGGCCCATCGGCGCAAACTCGGTGGTTCCGATGGCGAAGGCGCCGACGGCAAGCGCCAGCAAGGCGGCTCTGGAATTCATGGGGGGGGTCCTGGGGGAGGGATTCGGGAGTGCGTAGCCTGCGCGCTTTGCTGTGGCGGATTAAGCCTCGTCCCGGGAAAACACTGTTGATCCTGGTTCACAAGTGGGGCACGGAAACCCGCTACAAGTGCAAAAACCGCAGCGCCGTAGCAGAGCCGTGCCCCCACAAACGCAGAACCCCCGGTCGGGCCGGGGGTTCTGAGGGACTTACATGCCAGAGGCGCTTACCAGTTACCAGCGCCCGGCACGTTGTGCTCGCGGGCGCGACGGCGCATCAGCAGGTTCAGCCATTCCACCAGCACCGAGAAGCCCATCGCGGCGTAGATGTAGGGCTTGGGCACGTGCACGTCCAGGCCGTCCAGGATCAGCACCGCACCGATCATCAGGATGAAGGCCAGCGCCAGCATCTTCACTGTCGGGTTGGCGTCGATGAAGCGGCCCAGCGGGTTGGCGGCCAGCAGCATCACCAACACCGACAGCAGAATGGCGGCGACCATGACCGGGATGTGGTCGGCGATGCCAACCGCGGTGATCACCGAGTCCAGCGAGAACACGATGTCGATCACCGCGATCTGCGCGATCACGTAGCCGAACACGGCCGAGGCCTTGGTGGTGCTCGGATCTTCATCCTCGCCGCCGCTGATCAGTTCCTTGATCTCCATGCAGCCCTTGATGATCAGGAACAGGCCACCGACGATCAGCACCAGGTCACGGATGGAGATGCCCATGCCGGCCACCGTGAACAGGTTGGCCGCCATGTGCGCCAGATACGCCAGCGACACCAGCAGACCGATACGGGTAATGCAAGCCACGGCGATACCGAGCTTGCGTGCGAACGGGCGACGCTCTTCCGGCAGCTTGCTGACCGCGATGGAAATGAACACCAGGTTGTCGATGCCGAGCACGATTTCCAGCGCGCTGAGCGTGAACAGGGTTACCCAGGCATTGGGGTCGGCGAGGAACTCAAAGGACATGGAATCTCTTCAAGGCAGTGGGGGAATGGGGTTTCAGCCGTAGCTGCCGGCCAGCGCGTGCGGAACCACGACCAGGGCCCAGCACAACAGCACGTTCATCATCAGCACGAACACCGCCGCCGAGCCCATGTCCTTGGCGCGGCCAGCCAACTCGTGGATTTCGCTGCCGTAACGTTCGATCACCGCTTCGATGGCCGAGTTGGCCAGTTCCATCGCCAGCACCAGCAGCATCGAACCGATCATCAGCGCACGCTCGACCGGCGTCTGCCCCAGCCAGACCGCGACCGGCGCCAGCAGGATCAGCAGGTAGACCTCCAGCCGGAACGACGATTCGTGCAGCCAGGCGGCGCGCAGGCCCTGCCAGGACCAGCGGGCGGCCTGGAAGATGCGGCGCGGGCCGCGGGGCAGATGACCGAACTGATCAGCCACGGGTGGAACATCCAGCAACAGGGGCGCGGCGCAGCGACCGCTCAGACGCACGGCAGGGAATCATGGGTGCACAGGGATAGGCAGATGGCCGCCATTTTGCCACAAGGCCGCCAGCCGCATCCCGGCACCGGCCCGGTGAATGGACCGCCAGGGGCAAGCCCCGGCCCGCCCCAGCTTCTATGATGGCGTTCCCTTCCCTGCTGGAGCGCCTGATGTCCCGTCGCCGTACCTGCCTGCTGATGCTGGGCCTGCTGACCGCCGCACCGCTGGCCCAGGCCTTGGGCCCGACCACGTCGCCCCGGGTACCCGAACAGGTCTCCAACGTGGCCTGGGCCGGCGACATGGCCCGGTTCGCCAGCGCCGACCAGGCCAACCCGCCGCCCCGCGGTGGCATCGAATTCATCGGCAGCTCCTCCATCCGCTTCTGGGAGAGCCTGGCCACCGACTTCCCCGGCCAGCCTGTATTCAACCGCGGTTTCGGCGGCTCGGAAGTGCGCGACAGCACCTGGTATGCCGGCCAGATCGTGGTGCCGTATGCGCCGTGCAAGGTGTTCTTCTACGCCGGTGACAACGACCTCAACAGCGGCCGCACCGCGACCCAGGTGCGCGACGACGTGGTCGCCTTCGTGCAGCGCGTGCATCGCGACCTGCCGAAGACCAAGGTCGAGTACCTGTCGATCAAGCCGAGCCCGTCGCGTGCGCACCTGCTGCCGGCGATCAACGAGGCCAACACGCTGATCAAGGCCGCGCTGGCCAAGCTGCCCAACACCGGCTTCACCGATATCTACACGCCGATGCTGGGCGCGGATGGCCAGCCGGATGCGAAGCTGTTCCGCGAAGACATGCTGCACATGACCCCGGCCGGGTATGACATCTGGACCAAGGCGCTGGCGCCGAAGGTCAACTGCAACTGAGCAACCCCATCCACGCATGGCGTGGATGTACTGCGGATCGCGGGAAACTGTCGAAGGCGGGGCGGTGTGGGTTTGCAGGACCGTTGGCGCCATGGATGGCGCCATCGAGCCCCCATGGACGGGTTTACGGCGTGTCCTGCAAACCCACACCGCCCCGCCATTCCACGGAATGCCCGCTTTTGATGTTGATGTTGCCTCGGCGGGTGCCGGGCGCAGCCCGGCAAAATCCCTCTACCGGAAGATCACCGTTGCCTCGGTGCCCTGACCCGGCTCGCTGGCCAGGCTGACCTTCCAGCCGAAGCGATCACACAGCCTGCGTACGATCGACAGGCCCAGGCCGGTACCCTGCGGCCGGCTGGGTTCGGCGCGATAGAACGGTTCGAACGCCCGCGACAGCGCTTCGGGGGACATGCCGATGCCGGTATCGTGCACCACCACCCGATCGTTGTGCACATGCACGTCGATGCGCCCCTCGTCGGTGTAGCTGCATGCATTGCGCACCAGGTTGCTGACCACCACCTGCAGCACCCGCGGCGGCGCATGCAGCTGCACCGGGCCATCGCTGTGCAGGTGCACCGACACCGGGCGAGCCCCCAGCAGTTCGTTGGCGTTGTCCACTTCATAGCGGACGATGTCGTTGACGTCGAACAGCTCGATCTGCGGTTCGACGTCTGCCTCGCGGGCCAGGATCAGGAACGCATCGATCACCGCTTCCATGTCGCGGCCGGCCCGCTGGATGCGCTGCAGGCTGCGGCGCAGGCGCGGCTGCAGGCTTTCATCACCCAGTGCCATGTCGCTGGCAACGCGGATGACGGTCAGCGGCGTGCGCAGTTCATGGCTGGCATCGCGGGTGAAGTTGCGCTCGCGTGCCACGTGCGCGCTGACCCGGTTGGCCAGCGAGTGCAACGCGGCCGCCAGCTGCCGGGTCTCGCCCTGCATGTCCGCCGGCAGCTTGTTGGGCTCCAGGTCGGCCGCTTCCGGATGCCCCGGGTCCCAGCGCGAGACGCGCCGAGCCAGCCAGTTCACCGGCGACACCAGGCGCTTGGACGCGCGGTAGGTCACCCAGCTGGCGCCATACACCGCCAGCAGGGTCAGCAGCACCGGCACGATGCCGAACCAGAACGCCAGCATCTCTGCGCGCGAGCGCAGGAACACCAGGTACAGGCGGCCAGCCGGGCGCACATCAACCAGCACCAGCTGGTCGTCCTTGGGCAGTTCGTGGAAGCCGGGCTCCAGATTGCGCAGGTTGGCCGGCAACGACAGTGCCGACTGCCCGCTTTCCAGCAGGTAGCCGCGGATGTTCTGGGTATTGGGCGGCGGCTGCACCGGGGACGCTTCGTGCAGCGTCCAGTAGTACGCCGCCTCCTCGCGCAGGGCAGCGCCCACCAGGCTGTGCTTGATCACCAGCGAGACCAGCCACGCACCCAGCAGGATGCCCAGGCTGGCCAGCACTGCCTGCAGGATGAAGGCGATACGGATCTTGCGCGGCAGGCCGTGCGGCATTGCGGAGTCCCGGTCAGAGCGCTGCGATTATAGGCAGCGCGCCACGCCGTGCGGGTGCATGGGCGATGACCGGCGGCAACGCCGGCCGGTCATGCCCTGCCCTCGTACGTGGCCACAACCCGGCCGGGCCTGCTGCTGCACCGGCGAGTATCCTGCTCAGGCCATCGGCTGGGCGATGTCGGCAATGCGGTAGCCGGCACTCTGCACGGTGTGCAGCAGCGGACGGTCGAACGGCTTGTCGATGATCTTGCGCAGGTTGTACAGGTGGCTGCGCAGGGTGTCCGAATCCGGCAGGCCATTGCCCCAGATCTCGCGCTCGATCTCCTGGCGGGTGACCACGCGCGGCGATTCGCGCATCAGGATGGTCAGCAGGCGCAGGCCGATCGGCGAAAGCTGCAGCTCGGTGCCGGCACGGGTCGCACGCATGCTGACCGGATCGAGCACCAGGTCGGCCACCTTCAGCACTTCCGAACCGACCTGGCGACGTTCGCGACGGATCAGCGCGCGCAGGCGGGCTTCCAGCTCCTGGATCGCGAACGGCTTGGTCAGGTAGTCATCGGCACCGAAACCCAGGCCGGTGAGCTTGTCGTCCAGCGTGTCGCGTGCAGTGAGCATCAGCACCGGGGTGGACTTGCGCGCATCGTTGCGCAGGCGACGGCACACTTCGATGCCATCCAGGCGCGGCAACATCAAGTCGAGCACCACGACGTCATAGCTGTTCTCCGCCGCAAGGCGGTAGCCATCCAGGCCGTCCTGTGCATAGTCGACTTCGAAGCCGCGACCTTCCAGGTATTCCCCGATCATCTCGGAGATGTTGCGGTTGTCTTCGACCACCAGCACCAAGCCGGAGGTCTCCTTCGTCTGACGCATGTGATTCCCTCTAACTTCAGCTTTGTGAAACATGCCGGATCGACGGTGGACGCGATGTGAAGTTCCGTCAAGAGGTAAACAAACGGTTCAGAGCAGCGGCCTGAGCAGCGGCCAGACGTTGTCCAGCACCTTTGACTGCGCCTGTGCGGTCGGGTGCAGGCCGTCGGCCTGCATCATGCCCGGCTGCAGGGCCACCCCCTCCAGCAGGAAGGGCAGCAGCGGCACCTTGTACTGCGTGGCCAGCGCCCTGTAGGCCGCCGCCAGGCGCTGGCGATAGGCCGGCCCGTAGTTGGGCGGCACGTCAATGCCCAGCAGCAGCACCTTCGCGCCGGCCTTCTGGCTGGCCTGCACCATCTTTCCCAGGTTGCCCTGCACCTGCGCCGGGGTCAGCCCGCGCAGTGCGTCGTTGCCGCCAAGGGCGATCACTACCACGGTCGGCTTTTCCTTCGCCAGCAGGCCCGGCAGGCGGGTCAGCGCGCCGGCGGTGGTCTCGCCGCTCATGCTGGCGTTGACGATGCGCGCCGGGGTTTTCGACTGCTGCCTGACCCGCTGCTGCAGCAGGCTGACCCAGCCGGCGTCGGCAGGGATATTGTGGGCAGCACTGAGGCTGTCGCCGAGCACCAGCACGGTGCCGGCCGGACCTTTGGCACAGGCCAGCCCCGGCAACAGCAGGAACCCTAGCAGCAGCACCATCATCGCGCCGGCTCGCCGGCTCCATCCCGTCTTGCGCATTGGAGTCTCCTCATCGACAGCCTGTCCCCCCGCAGCGCGCCCGTCGCCATCGCCGTCGACCAGGTCGGCAAGTCCGTGCAGGGCCCGGAGGGTGAAGTCCACATACTGGACAACATCACCCTGACGGTCCATGAAGGCACCAGCGTGGCCATCGTCGGCGCCTCCGGTTCCGGCAAGACCACCCTGCTCGGCCTGCTGGCCGGGCTGGACCTGCCCAGTCGCGGCCGCATCGCGCTGGCTGGCCAGGACCTGTCGGCGCTGGACGAGGAGGCCCGCGCCCAGCTGCGCGCGCGTGAGGTCGGCTTCGTGTTCCAGAGTTTCCACCTGCTGCCGGCGCTGACCGCCGCCGAGAATGTCGCGCTGCCGCTGGAACTGGCCGGACGCGAAGACCGGGCGCGGGTCGATGAAGTGCTGGCCCAGGTCGGGCTGGCCCATCGCGCCCGCCACTATCCGCGCCAGTTGTCGGGCGGCGAGCAGCAACGCGTAGCATTGGCACGTGCGTTCGTCACCCGCCCGCGCATCCTGTTCGCCGACGAACCGACCGGCTCGCTGGACCACGCCACCGGCCAGCACATCAGCGACCTGCTGTTCGAACTCAACGCCGGCAGCGGCACCACTCTGGTGCTGGTCACCCACGACCTGCGCCTGGCCCAGCGCTGCCAGTACATCCACCGCATCGACAACGGCCGCCTGCTGCCGGTCGAGCGTGGGGCGCAGGCATGAACCTGCTGCGGCATGCGTGGCGCGCGCTGCGCCGCGAGGCGCTGGCCGGTGACCTGCTGACCGTGTTCGCCGCACTGGTGCTGGGCGTGGCGGTGATGACCGCGGTCGGCACGCTGGTGAACCGGGTCAACCTGGCACTGACCGGCAGCGCGGCGGAGATGCTCGGCGGCGACCTCGGCATCGCCGGGCGCGATGACCCGCCGCAGGCATTCGCCGACGAGGCGCAGCGGCGTGGACTGGCCTTCACCCGCACCGCCAGCTTCGGCAGCGTGCTGTTCAACGGTGATGCCAGCCAGATGGCCAGCATCAAGGCAGTGCAGGCGGGCTATCCGCTGCGTGGCGCGCTGAGGGTGCGCAGCACGCCCGGTGGCGCGCTGATTGCCAACGCCGGCATGCCGCCCAAGGGCCAGGCCTATGCCGACCCGCGCCTGCTGCATGGGCTGGGACTGAAGGCCGGCGATGACCTCGAATTCGGCGCCGGCACGCTGCGCATCGCCGGCATCATCGAGACCGAGCCGGATGCCGGCGGCGACCTGCTGACGCTCTCCCCCACTCTGCTGGTCAACCGCGCCGATGTGGAAGGCACAGGCCTGCTCGGTCCGGGCAGCCGCATCAACTACCGACTGATGTTTGCCGGATCAGCCGACCAGATCGCCGCGCTGCGGCAATGGCTGCTGCCGCAGGTGAAGGGCCTTCGCCTGCTGAGCGTGGACGACACCCAGCGCGGCGTGCGCCAGGCCTTTGATCTTGCCGGGCGCTTCCTCGGCCTGAGCGCGCTGCTGGCGGTATTGCTGGCCGGCGTGGCGACCGCGCTGGCGGCCAACCGTTTTGCCCTGCGCCGCATCGACCAGGTGGCGATCCTGCGCTGCCTGGGCGCGCGCCAGCGCGACATCCTGCTTGGCCTGGCGCTGCAGCTGCTGATGCTGGCGGTGCCGGCCTGTGCGCTCGGCATCGGCCTGGGCATGGCCGCGCAGGAAGGCCTGGTGCAGGTACTGGGCAGCCTGGTGCCGCAGCGCCTGCCGCTGCCGGAAGCGATGCCGGCGCTGACCGGCGCCGGCATCGGCCTGTTGCTGCTGTTCGGCTTCGGCCTGCCGCCGCTGCTGCGCCTGCGCGGGGTGCCGCCGATGCGCGTGCTCAACCGCTCCTTCGCCGCCCTGCCCCCGGCCTCGCTGCTGGCCTACGTAGCGGCGCTGGCGGCCAGCCTGCTGCTGGCGGTGCAGGTGACCGGTGATCTCAAGCTGGCGCTGTGGGTGCTGGGCGGCCTGGCCGCGTTGGCGGTGGCGGCCGGCGTGGTCGGTTTCGTGCTGCTGCAGCTGCTGCGCGGCCTGCAGCACCGTCTGCACGGCCACTGGCGGCTGGGCCTGGCGGCGCTGACCCGGCGCCGGATGCTGGCGGTGATGCAGCTGGTCGGGCTGTCGCTGTCGCTGTGCGCGCTGTTGCTGCTGGCGGTGACCGGCCCCGGCCTGCTGCAGCAGTGGCGCGAGCGACTGCCTGCGGACACGCCGAACTACTTCCTGATCAACATCCAGCCCGAACAGCGCGACAGCGTGCTGGCCGCGCTGCGTGGACTGGGCGCCAACGACGCCAGCATCGAACCGATGGCCACCGGCCGCCTGATCGCGATCAACGGCAAGCCGCCGCTGCGCGTGGATCGCTCGCCGGACCAGAGCGGGCAGCCGGCGTCAGGCGAAGCCCAGCGCGATGACGACGACGAGAACCGGCCGTTGAACTTCAGCTGGCGCAGCAGCTTCCCGCCGGCCAACACGCTGATGAACGGCACCTTCTGGACGCCCGACAGCACGGCGGCGGAGGCGTCGGTTGAAATCGGCTGGGCCAAGCGCTACGGCGTGTATCCGGGCGACCGCATCACCATTGCAGTTGGCGAGCAGGAGCGCGAGTTCACCGTGACCAGTGTGCGCAAGGCCGACTGGAACACCTTCCGGCCGAACTTCTTCGTGCTGCTGAATCCGAATGCGGTGGGCGACACCCCGCACAACCTGCTGTCGGCATTCCACCTGTCGGCCGGCAAGGCAGCCGGACTGGGCGAGCTGATACGCGCGCAGCCCAACCTGTCGCTGCTGGACGTGGACGCGGTGATCTCGCAGGTGCGCGATGTGATGGAGCGGGTGGCACAGGCGGTGCAGCTGGTGATGGTGTTCAGCCTGCTGGCCGGCGTGCTGGTGCTGCTGGCCGCACTGCAGGCCACGGCGGGCGAGCGCCGCTACGACAGCGCGGTGCTGCGCACGCTGGGCGCGACCCGGCGCCAGCTGCGTGGCGCGGTACTGGTGGAATTCGGCGCGCTGGGCACGCTGGCCGCGTTGCTGGCGGTGGGCGCCGCGGCTGCGATCGGCGTGGCGGTCTCGCAGAAGGTGTTCGAGCTGCCGTTGCTGCCGCCGTGGCCGGGCCTGCTGGTCGGCGGCGTGGTCGGCATCGGGCTGAGCCTGCTGGCGGGCTGGTGGGGTACGCGGGCGATCCTGCATACGCCACCGGCATTGGCGCTGCGCGAGGCCTGAGGCGGCGCCGGACCGGGGCGCGTGCCGAGCAAGCTCGGCACCTACCAAGAGCCCAGGACGGCGCTGCCAGTGTTCAAGGAACAAGCACATCCACGCATGGCGTGGATCTACTGGGCCTTTTCCACGTACTTGGCGAACACGTCGTCAATCTGCTTGTCCTTCACCTTCTTGCCGGCCTGGATCTCTTCGGCCTGGGTGAACAGCGGAATGATCATCGCCATGCCGTCGATCCTGGTCTTCAGGTGCACGCCGGGGGCCTGGGTCAGGAAACCGTCCCAGCGCTGGCGCACCTTGGCCCAGTAACCGGCGGTGGCCTGCCAGTAGTTGCGCGCCGGGGTGAAGTCGACCTCGGTGGTCTTCACGTAGTCGTTGAAGCCGAACTCGCGTGCGATCTCCACCTGGCTGCCATCGGCGTTGCGCTGCACCTTGGTGTTGAACTGTTCGTGGGTCCAGCCATTGGGCGTGAGCGTGTGGCGGTTGACCACGGCCAGCGCGTTGTAGTCGCTGCGCTTGGTGTACTCACGGCGCGGCAGCGGGCGCCAGCTCAGGTCGCTGGTCCAGCTCGGCACGTTGTTGGTGTAGGTCCAGGTGCCGGTGCCGCAGTAGCGCGGTGCGTCGCTCACTTCGTACACGCACTGGGTCCAGGCGCCCTGGTTCACCGCCGACGGAATACTGCGCACCTTCCAGGTCTGGTCGGCGCTGAACTCGAAACGGTTCGGTGCTTCGTACACCCAGTCCTGGCGCCAGTGCTTGGTGATGTGGCCGCTCTTTTCATCCAGCAGCAGGTGCTGCAGCACGATGCGCTTCGGGGTGTCCTCGACCACGATGACCACTTCACTGCCGCCGCTGCGCATCGCCGGTGCACGCTCGTAGCCCGGCTTCAGCAGCACGGTCTCGTCGAAGGCGAAGTCCACGGTGTACTCACCCTGCATGGCGAGGATGCTGTCGTGGTCGCGGGCGATATCGGAGGGCTGCGCGCTGGCCACGCCGCTGGCGGCGAGCAGCAGCATGGCGCTGGCTGTCTGGAGCTTCATCGGGGTCTTCCTTCGGGGTTGCAGATTCATTGAGGGGCCATCCGTGGCCAACGGGCGTTCCATCAGGAGAGGGTCACAGGCGGATCAGCGGCAGGTCGCCGGGAATCTGGGGCGCCGGACGCCTGGCGGCGTCGGCACAGCAGCAGTCGTCGATCGCCAGCTCGCCTTCAGCACCTTCCAGGCGTGCGATGCGGCGCGCGGTGGCCGCGCCCAGCGAGGACAGGGTCGACAGACTGGCGGCCAGCGTGCGTCCGTCGTCGGCGGCATGCAGGCGCAGCGCGCACAGGCGCCAGCGCTGGCCGCCAAGATGGCCGGCCAAACGCCGCCACAGGCGTTCGCCAACGCTCGCCTCGCTGTCGTGTTCCGGTCCCGGCGGCAGCGCCGCGACCAGACGGTCCCAGGCCAGGAAATCGCTGTCGGGCAGCAGGTACAGGCGCCACACGCAGCGGCCGCGGCCATCAAGGAAGCACAGGCTTTCGCGCAGGCCCTCGCTGTCCACGCCCTGGCAGGCGTGTACGCCTACGGCCTGGCGCCAGCCGCCCAGCTCGTTGCCGTCGGCGTGGTACAGGCACAACACGGTGCCGAGCGTGGCCAGCTGTGCCGGGGTCGGCCAGGCCGCGCTGTTCGGCGCGGCGATGGAGTCATTCCTGCGTGCGGACAAGGCTCGGCTCATGAGGTCACCAGGAAACGGCAAGGCTGGCGGACAAGGTGCGGCCCGGGCTGCTGAAACGATCGCTCAGTGCGCGATCGGTGATCAGGCTCGGGGTGATCGACGACCATTCGATGTAGCGCTTGTCGGCCAGGTTGAACACGCCGACATTGAAGGTGGCACCCGGCGCGAAGTTCCAGTGCGCCATCAGGTCCAGCACGCCGTAGCCGGCCGGCTGGTAGACGAACGGCGCCGGTGCGTTCGGATTGGTCTGCGCCGCAGGCGGCGGCAGGCGCTTCTTGCGCTGCACGAAGGTACCGGCCAGTTCGACGCCCCAGGTATCGGTGTCGTACATCAGGCCCAGCGTGCCACGCAGCGGATCGACCGAGGCCAGCGGTTCGTCATCGGTCCGGTTGTCACCACGCGACCATGCCAACGCACTGCGCAGCGCCCAGCCCTTCAGCGCCGGGCTGAGTTCGCCGAACTCGATGCCGGCCTTCATTTCCGCGCCATAGATGCGCGCGTCGGCGATGTTCTGCGACTGGAACACGGTCAGACCCTGTGCGTTGCGACCGGTATCGACGTTGGACTGGATGAAATCCTTGTAATCGTTGTAGTAGCCGCTGACGCTGACGTACGCCGCCGGCGCGATGAAGCGCAGGCCCATTTCGTAACCGTCGCTGGTTTCCGGCTTCAGATCCGGGTTGGCGATGGCGGTATAGCGGAAGGCGACGTTGGTCAGGCCGATGTTGACGTCGTTGTACGGCGGCGAACGGAAGCCACGCGCATAACCGGCGAACAGCGACCATTCGTCGGTGAAGCGCCAGACCATGCCCAGCTTCGGCGACACGCTGGTCTTCTTCAGCTGCGCCACGGCCGTGGTCGGGTTGTCTTCGGCGAAGATGCTGTCCACTTCCGGCTTCAGCTCGTAGCGGTCCACGCGCACGCCCGGCACCAGCGACAGCCTGCCATCGGCAAAGCGCATCTCATCTTGTGCATACAGGCCCAGCTCGGTGGTCTTGCTGATCGGGAAGTCACGCACCGGGAAGGTGTCCGGCAGCACCGTGTTGCTGACCACGCCAGCCTTGCTGACCTGATAGCCGTCGCGCTTCTGGCGGATCTCGGTACGGGTGCCTTCGAAACCGTAGGTCAATGCGTGCTCGACGCTGCCGGTGGTGAACGCCTTGTTGAACTGCGCCTGCAGGCCATAGGCATGCTGGTCGAAGGAGAACACGCGGTGGCGGCGGGTGCCGTCGGTGCGGGTCTCGTCGGTCTGCTGCCGGGTTTCGCTGTTCTGCGCGTACACCTGCCAATGCAGGCTGTCGGCGAACGGCTGGTCCAGCGCATCCATCTCGTGGGCGAAGGACACGCGGTTGCGCTTCTGGGTGTCGTGGGACTTCATGCCAGTGGCCGCAGCCATCGCGCCGGGGCGCGGTGCAACGCTGGCGATCGCCGACAGCACATTGGTATCGGTCGTGTCTTCGTTGCCTTCCACGGTCAAGCGGAAGCGCTGGTCCTCGCTGGGTGCATAGACCAGTTTGCTGAGCAGGCTGCGGCCGTCGCGATCCTGCGGATTGGACGCGGTGCGGGTGTCGTTGTCGCTGCGCACCGTGCCCTTGTTGTCCGTTTCCTGGCCCTGGTGATGGTTGACGTTGACCAGGCCGCTCCAGTGGTCGCCACCGAAGGCGGCGGTGGCACCGCCGAGCAGGCCCTTCCACTCACCGTCGTAGCCGAACTTCAGGCCGAAGTAGCTGTTCTTGCCGTCCTTGAGATAGTCGGCCGGGTCTTTGGTCACGAACGCGACCACGCCACCGAGTGCGTCGGAGCCGTACAGCGAGCTGGCCGGTCCACGCACGATCTCGACGCGCTTGAGCGTATCGAGGTCGGTGAAGTTGCGGTTGGAACTGGCGAACGAACCGATGTCGAACCGGGTCGGCATGACGATGCCGTCGGTCTGGATGCGCACGCGGTTGCCGTCCAGGCCACGGATGCGGAAACCATCCAGGCCGAAGCGGGTCGCGCTGCGGGTGACCGACAGGCCCGGCTCGTAGCGCACCAGATCCTTGATGTCCTGCACCAGGTGCCGGTCCATCTGCTCACGGTCGATGACATCCACCGTTGCCGCCACGTCGCTCACCGCCCGCTCGGTGCGGGTGGCAGTGACCTGCACCCGATCGAATTCGCGCGCATCGGGGGCAGCAGTGGCAGCAGCGTGGGCGGACAGCGGCAGCGCCATCCAGACAGCAAGGCAAAGGGCGGTATGGCGGGTCATCTGGGTTCGTTCGGTCAGGCAGGGGAACCCCCGGTTACCGGCACACCCGGAAGGTGCACGCGGTAGACCGAGGGGGAGAGAGCGGGAGCGGACGGGTCGCCCACCCTGTCGGCGCTGCCGGCAGGAGGGAGGGAGGCGGGCGACCAGACCGCGATTACTTGGTCAGGATCAGCTTGTCGTTGCTGGTGTGCCGCAGGCGATAGAAGCGGTCGCCGTGCTGGATCAGGATTTCACGACGGCCCTTGAGCAGGGCTTCGCTGTCGATGACCTCTTCCGGCGGAACGACGCGGACCGGTCGATCGCGGAGGGTCAGCGTTTCGGGGCGCAGCAGTACAGGTTGAGCATTCATGAGCATCTGGACTCGTGCGAGGGACGAGTTAAATGATAATGATTCTCAGTTGACAATCAACAACCATTCTCAATTTCATTAATGGGATTAATGATCGAATTCCGTAATTCGATAGATCGCATCAATTAAATGGCGGGACAGGTGTGTAGAGTCGACTGTTAGTCGACTGCTGTTGCTCGAAGCAGTCGGTTATTCGAAGCAGTCGACTGACAGTCGACTCTACCGTTCCCGTTCCCGTCCCGTTCCCTCGGCCGAACCGGCCCGACCGAGGCCCCAGGCCCGGTCGGCCCGGGGTTCAGGCGAAAGCGGCTTCGACGTCGGCCCAGCCGGCCGCGTCGACCTGCTCCAGCACGTCCAGTGCCTGCAGGTTCTGCAGCAGCTGGCTGACCCGGCTGGCGCCGAGGATCACGCTGGAAACGTTCGGGTTGCGCAGGCACCAGGCGATGGCCAGCGTGGCCGGGGCGTGGCCCAGCGCGCGTGCCACCTCGCTGAAGCGCCGCACCTGGCCCAGGCGGGCCCCGGCGTCGGCCCCCAGCACCAGGTCCTGCAACCATTCCATGCCTTCCCGCCCCAGCCGTGCATCGGCCGGAATGCCCTGGTCGTACTTGCCGGTGAGCAGGCCCGACGCCAGCGGCGAGAAGATGGTGGTACCCAGGCCGGCACCGGCATACAGCGGCGCGTACTCGACCTCGACCCGCTCGCGGTGCAGCAGGTTGTACTGCGGCTGCTCCATCGACGGGCCCTGCAGGTTGTGCGCTTTGGCGATGTCCAGCGCCTGCTGGATCTGCGCCGCCGACCACTCCGAGGTGCCCCAGTAAAGGATCTTGCCCTGCCGCACCAGGGTGTCCATGGCGTGCACGGTCTCGGCGATCGGCGCGTCCGGATCCGGCCGGTGGCAGTAGTAAAGGTCCAGGTAGTCCACCCGCAGGCGCTTGAGTGCAGCGTGGCAGGCGTCGGTCACGTGCTTGCGCGACAGCCCGCGCTGGGTCGGCCGCGGGTCCTTGGCGCTGCCGAAAAACACCTTGCTGGACACGCAGAAACCGTCGCGCGGCAGGCGCAGGTCGGCGATCACGTCACCCATGACCTGTTCGGCACGGCCGTTGGCATAGCCCTCGGCGTTGTCGAAGAAGTTGACACCATGATCCCAGGCGGCGGCCACCAGGTTGCGCGCCTCATCACGCGGGATCTGGTCACCGAAGGTCACCCAGGCGCCGAAGGAAAGGGCGGAAATCGGCAGGCCGGTGGAGCCCAGGCGACGGTATTGCATGCGAATCTCCTGCTGCGGGCCCGCATCCGGGCCGGGATCGACCCCCATTCTACCTGCCGCCGCCAGCCGCAAGCCCTTGCCGTTGCTGGCCTGATCGGTACCGTTGGCCGCGCGCACGCTGCTTTTTCTTGCCCCGGCCCCTGCCCTGCACTAGGCTTCCCGTTTTTCGCGACGCCCCAGGGGAGTCACTCACATGGTCGAAGGTTTGGGCAGGATCGGCTTCGGCCTGTTCGGGTTGGCGGTGCTGATCGGCATCACCTGGTTGTTTTCCAATAACAAGCGCGCGGTTGACTGGAAGCTGGTTGCCACCGGTATCACCCTGCAGATCGCCTTCGCGGCGCTGGTGATCCTGGTGCCGGGCGGGCGCGACGTGTTCGACGCGCTGGGCCACGGCTTCGTCAAGGTGCTGAGCTTCGTCAACGAGGGTTCCGGTTTCATCTTCGGCTCGTTGATGGACACCAAGAATTACGGCTTCATCTTCGCCTTCCAGGTGCTGCCGACCATCATCTTCTTCTCGGCGCTGATGGGGGTGATGTACCACCTGAACATCATGCAGGCGATCGTGCGCGTGATGGCGTGGGCGATCACCAAGGTCATGCGTGTGTCCGGTGCGGAAACCACCAGCGTCTGCGCCAGCGTCTTCATCGGCCAGACCGAGGCGCCGCTGACCGTGCGCCCGTACATCGCCAGGATGACCCAGTCCGAGCTGCTGACCATGATGATCGGCGGCATGGCACACATCGCCGGCGGCGTGCTGGCGGCCTACGTGGGCATGCTTGGCGGCGGCGACCCAGCGCAGCAGGCCTTCTACGCCAAGCATCTGCTGGCGGCCAGCATCATGGCCGCGCCGGCCACCTTGGTCGTGGCCAAGCTGCTGATCCCGGAAACCGGCACCCCGCTCACCCGCGGCACGGTGAAGATGGAAGTCGAAAAGACCTCCAGCAACATCATCGACGCGGCTGCGGCCGGCGCCGGCGACGGCCTGAAGCTGGCGCTGAACATCGGCGCGATGCTGCTGGCCTTCATCGCCCTGATCGCGCTGCTGAACGCCCCGCTGACCTGGATCGGTGAAGTGACCGGTCTGGCTGCGCAGATCGGCAAGCCGACCAACCTGTCGACCATCTTCGGCTACCTGCTGGCCCCGATCGCCTGGGTGATCGGTACGCCGTGGGCCGATGCCACCACCGTCGGTTCGCTGATCGGCCAGAAGGTCGTGATCAACGAGTTCGTGGCCTACACCGAGCTGTCGCAGATCGTGAACGGCCAGGTGGCTGGCGTCAGCCTGTCCAGCGAAGGTCGCCTGATCGCGACCTACGCGCTGTGCGGCTTCGCCAACTTCAGCTCGATCGCGATCCAGATCGGCGGCATCGGTGGCCTGGCCCCGGAACGTCGCCACGACCTGGCCAAGTTCGGCCTGCGCGCGGTGCTGGGCGGTACCATTGCCACCTTCATGACGGCGACCATCGCCGGCGTGCTGACGCACTTCAGTTGAACCCTTGGTTGAGAAAAGATTCCCTATGAGCAGCAGTGTCGTTGTCGTCGGTTCCTTCAATGTCGATCACGTGTGGCGGTGCGAGTCGCTGCCGGCACCGGGCGCGACCATTGCCGGCCGCTACAGCACCGGCCCCGGTGGCAAGGGCTTCAACCAGGCCGTGGCGGCCTGCCGCGCCGGTGCCGAGACGCACTTCGTGTGCGCGCTGGGCGACGACGCCGGTGGCGCCACCGCGCGCGAACTGGCGGCGCAGGATGGTTTCGGCCTCATCGCCGAAGCCAGCAGCGAACCGACCGGCACCGCCGGCATCTACGTCGATGCCCGTGGCCGCAACACCATCGTGATCGGCCCGGGTGCCAACGCTGCGCTGAGCACCGACTTCCTGCAACAGCAGCAGGCCCTGCTGACCGGCGCCAGGGTGGTGCTGGTGCAGCTGGAATCGCCGGTGCAGACCATCGAAGCGGCACTGGCCACGGCCCGCGAGGCCGGCGTCACCACCGTGCTCAACACCGCACCGGCCGATGCCCCCTCGACCATCGGCCTGCTCAAGCTGGCCGATGTGATCACCCCGAACGAGACCGAGTTCGCTGCCCTGCTCGGCCGCCATGTCGGTGAGCGGGTGGATGCCAACGACGTCGCCGCGCTGGATGGCGCCAGCCTGCACGCGCTGTGCCGCAAGCTGGTCGGCAACGGTACCGTGGTGGTCACCCTGGGTTCGGTGGGCGTGTTCGTGTCGCATGCCGACGAGAACCTGCGCGGCGATACCCAGCCGTACTACCGCGTGGGCGCCGAACAGGTACAGGCCATCGACACCACCGGTGCCGGTGACGCCTTCAACGGTGCGCTGGCCGCGTCGCTGGCGCAGGTGGCCGACGCCCCGTTCGCCCGCCACGTGCGCTTCGCCAACCAGTTCGCCGGTCGCTCGACCGAGAAGGAAGGCGCTGCAGCGGCGATGCCGCGCTTCACCCCGGCCGACGCCGAAGCAAAGTAGCAACTGTCTTGTCAGGGGCAGCCGAGGGCCACCTCGGCGTCTCGCTTACGGGCGTTGAGGATCACCAGCATTTTGCGCATGACCGCCACGAGCGCCACCTTGCTCGCTTTGCCCTTGGCCTTCAGGCCAGCGTAAA
>NZ_JCAFSV010000016.1:0-97422 GCF_059369595.1 Stenotrophomonas sp. YJH_SMC_25
CCGGCGGCGTCGTCCTTGGCGCTGTTGATGCGCGAACCGGAGGACAGGCGCTGGATGGTGGTGGCCAGCGAGCTGCCGCTGGTGCTCAGGTTACGCTGAGCATTCAACGACATCGTATTGGTGTTGATGACTTGTGCCATGAGGAGAGGTCCTTGAGCGGTTGCACGTGAGTTGGGTTAGACGCCCCCGACGTGCCCCGGGGGCGGCTCATGTCAGCGCTGCAACAGGCTGAGCACGTTCTGCGGTACCTGGTTGGCCTGGGCCAGCATGGCCGTACCGGCCTGCTGCAGGATCTGGGTGCGGGTCAGTTCGGCGGTTTCCTTGGCGAAGTCGGTATCGCGGATGCGGCTGCGCGAGGCCGACAGGTTCTCCGAGGAGGTCTGCAGGTTGGCCACCACCGAGGTGAAGCGGTTCTGGATCGCGCCGAGGTCGGCGCGCACGCTGTTGACCGACTCGAGGGCCTTGTCGACGATCGACAGCGCCTTCTGCGCACCTTCGGCGGTGGTGACGTTCAGGTCCTTGACGAAGTTGGCCGTGGCGCCAGTCAGCAGGCCGCCGTTGGTGCTCGTTTCGGTCAGGCCCAGGCCGGCGATGGTCGCGGCGGTGGCGCCAGCCGGCGGGGTTGCGGCACTGACGCCCAGGGTGAAGGTCTGACCGTCCTTGACCGAGGCCAGGCTGATCACACCGGCATTGACCGAGGCCATGACGCCGGTTTCGCCCAGCTTGTTGTTGATCGCGGCGGAGGTGGCCGAGGTGATCGATTCGCCCGCCTTCACGGTGAAGTCGTTGATGGTGACCGTGGTGGCGGTGCCGCCCGGCGGGGTCACCGAGATCTGCAGGCCGGAGTAGGTGGTGTCGGCGGTGGCCTTGTCGGCGGCGGCCAGGCTGGTGCCGGTGTAGCCGTTGGCGAAGGTTGCCGCGCCCAGCGAATCAGCCTTGGCGTTGACCACGCTGTTGATGGCGATGGCCTGGCCGGCGTTGGCGCCGACCTGGAACAGCTGGCTGGTGAAGGAGCCGTCCAGCAGCTTGGTGCCGTTGAAGTCAGCCTGCTTGGCCACGCGGTCGACTTCCGAGACCAGCTGGGTCACTTCAGCCTGCAGGGCCTTGCGGTCGCTGGCCGAGTTGGTGGCGTTGGAGGACTGCACGGCCAGTTCACGGATGCGCTGCAGGTTGTTGCCGACTTCGCTCAGCGAACCCTCGGCGACCTGGGCCAGCGAGATACCGTCGTTGGCGTTGCGGATGGCCACGTCCAGACCGCGGATCTGGGTGGTGAAGCGCTCGCTGATGGCCAGGCCGGCCGCGTCGTCCTTCGCGCTGTTGATGCGCAGGCCGGACGAGAGGCGCTGGATGGTGGTAGCGAGCGAGCTGCCGCTGGTGCTCAGGTTGCGCTGAGCGTTGAGCGACATCGTATTGGTGTTGATTACCTGTGCCATGGGGTCGTCTCCTCTTATATGGAACCCGTTGGTGAATGAAACGAAGCGCCGCCTGTTTTTTTGTGTGGCTGTGTGCTTCGCTGTTGCCAAATGAATAACGGCGCTTTGTCAACAACCTTTAGCCGTGAATTCCGTCGACGCTGAAATCCGGTGCCGGAGGCTGTTTTTCCGGGGTTTTCCAGCCCTGGCCGGGCGTGAAGGCGACCCCGGAAGGGGCGGTTGGGCATGCCCAACCAGCGCTGATGAAGGTATCGGCGGGGCAGGGCCTGGCTTGATGGGCAATCACGGAAAATGCGTGCAGCATGTTTCCGGTAGCGCCAGCCCACGCCCGACGAGTGCGACGGAACGGGCACGCAGGAACGAAAAAGGCCGCGATGCAGGGCATCGCGGCCTTTCAGGGGTGACGCAGGAGATGCGTCAGCGGATCTTGTTGAACAACGACATCGACTGCATCTGCGAGAAGATCGTCTGTGCCGCCTGCAGCGCGGTGCTCTGCAGCTGGTACTGGCTCAGTGCATCGGCATAGTCCAGGTCGCGCATCTGCGACAGCGTGGTCTTCAGGGTCACGCTGTTGGCTTCACGCATGTCGGCGGCATTGTCCAGTGCCTTCAGCTGCGCACCGCCGGCCGCACGCGAATCGATCATCCGCTCCGACGCACGGGCCACATCGCGCAGGGCGCTCTGCAGTTCGTTCTGCTGCGCGCTCATCTTGGCGGTGGTGCCGGTGTCGGCATCAAGCGCGGCAATCAGCTTGTCCATGGTGTCGAAGATGTCGCGGCTGGTTGCCGGCTTCACACTGAAGCTGTCACCGGCAGCGGGTGCGCCGGTAATCTGCAGGCGGACTCCGTTGACTTCCACGTTGTCACCAGCCTTGAACGTGCCGGTGCCGGTCACGTTGCCAGCACCGTCCAGTACCTGGTACTGGTCGGCGGCGGTGAAGCGGATGCTGAAGGACTGGCCGTTCCAGCTGTCGCTGCCATCGCGGGTGATGTTGGTCAGCACGCCATTGCCGGTATTGCCGGCCGCGGCAACACCATCGACGAAGCCGTCGCCGGTAGGAATGCGCATGAAGATTTCGCTGCCGGGCAGGGCATCCCGCACATAGGTATCGGGGCCGACTTCAATCTGGCGCTGGGTCTGGTCGCCACGGTAGACCACCTTGCCATTGATCTTGGCGAACGGCGGATCGCCATCGTTGGTGCCGCCGAACACGTAGCGGCCGGTGCCGTCGTCGGCGTTGGCCAGCGACAGCAGGCCCTCGCGGATCTGGTTCAGTTCGGTGATCAGCGTTTTCTTGTCGGCGGCGCCCAGCGCCGGATTGCTGGCCTGGATGGTCAGGTCGTTGACGCGCGCCATCAGGTCGTTGACCTGGGCCAGGGTGTTTTCCTGTACGCCCAGTCGGTTCTGCACGTTGCCGGCATTGAGTTTCATCCGGTCCAGTGCGGCCAGGCTGCGGTCAAGCCCGACCGCCGCACCAGCGGCAACCGGATCGTCCTTGGCGCTGACGATCTTGCTGCCGGTGGCGATCTGCTGCTCCAGGTGGCTGAGCTTGGCCTGCTTGGCCATCATCAGCGACACGGACTGGTTGAACATCATGCTGGTGGAGATACGGCTGCTCATCGACGGACGGCTCCCAGGATGGTCTGGAACATGCTGTCGGCGGTGGAGATCAGCTGCGAGGCTGCCTGGTAGGCCTGTTGCAGGCGCAGCATGTCGGCCGCCTCCTCGTCCAGGTTGACGCCGGATACCTCATCGCGCGCTTCCTGCGCCTTGTCATTGATCACCAGCTGCGCTTCCAGCGAATACTCGGCCGAGCGGGCGGCTGCGCCGACCTGGGTGGTCAGGCCCCCCAGGGCGCCGTTGAGGGTGACCGTGCCGCTGTTGAATGCCTTGGCGCTCTCCACCTTGGACAGCCTGGAGGCGTTGCTGTTGTCCGACGAGCCCGCCGGAGTCGGGGTGATGTTGAAGGTGTCGCCAACCTTCGGCGCACCGTCCAGCACGAAGCTCCAGCCATTGGCACTGATGGTCTGGCCGGGAGTGTAGGTCTGCGGCGGGGCCCCATCGATGGTGTAGGTGGTGGCCGAGGTGAACACGATTGCGGCCGGGTTGCGCAGGTTGGCGTTGGTCGAATCGCTGACGGTGACACCGCTCAGCTTGCCGGTGCCCGTGTTGGACGTCGCCGCCGCGCCCTTCACCGCAGCGGCAGCGGCGATGCGCGACGGATCGGTGATCGCCACTTCCATGCTGCCGGCCACGCCTGCGGTCGGCTGCAGCAGGAAGCGGTCGTTGGCCGCCGGGGTACCGCCGACCACCAGCTTGACGCCGTTGATCACCAGTGGATCGGCGGCCGTACCGGTGCCGGTCAGCGGAACGTTGGCACCGGTGTCGGCACGACTGGCCTTCCAGTTGGTGCCATCGAACTGCAGCACCACGTTCTGCGCGTCCAGCTTGCCGAGGTCGCCGTAAGTGGCGCTGAGGCTGGCGGCGCCGGTGTTGGCATTGTTGGCGGTGACGCGCGGGTTGCCGATGTTGAAGAAGTCACCCCCCAGCTGGCCATACAGGTCCACGCCCTGGTGATGCACCTGGTTGAAGCTCTCGGCCAGGCCTACCGCCAGCTTGCCCAGTTCGGCCTGGGCAGGCGTCAGCACGGTGTCGCGGAATTCCAGCAGGCCGCCGATCTGGCCACCGACCGCCTTCGGGTCGAGGCGGATGGTGTTGCCCTGCGTTTCCAGCGCCAGCTGCAGGCGCTCGGGCTGGTACGGGTCGGCCACGGTGGTGACCTTGGTTGCCGTGGTGCCCACCACCAGTGCGTTGCCGCCGGCGGTGTAGACATTCATGATGCCGCCGTCCTGGATCACCGCGGTGCCACCGGTGTAGCCGATCAGCTGGGTGATCAGCTGATCGCGGCGGTCGAGCAGGTCCGGTGCGGCGGTAGCGATGTTGGTGCCGATCGCACCGTTGATCTGCGCGATCTCCTGCGCCAGCCGGTTGACCTCGGTGGCACCGGCCAGCAGGCCGTTGTTGACCTCGCTGTTGAGGTTGTTCAGGTGCGTATTGAGCTGCACGAAGCGGTTGGCCAGCGCCTTGCCACCATCCAGCATGTTCTGGCGGTCGGCGGTGCCGGCGGCATTGGAGGACAGGCCGCTGACCGAATCGAAGAACTTCGACCAGACGCCGGACACGTTGGTTGCCGCGTCGGAGAACAACGAATTGACCCGGTCGGCCATGCCGGAGAGCTGCTTCAGGCGCGCCAGCTCGCCGCTGCTGTCGAGCAGGCGCGAGATCGCCAGCTGGTCGGCGGTACGGCGGATGTCGGTGATGCGGGTGCCGTTGCCGACCGTGCCGTAGCCGTAGTTCTGGGGATCAGCCGTGGCGAAGTTGACCTTCTGCCGGCTGTAGCCGGGGGTATTGAGGTTGGCCACGTTGTGGCTGGTGGTCGCCAACGCACGCTGGAAGGCGAGCAGGGCACCGGTACCGGTGGAAAGTACGCTGGACATGGGGTTCCTCAACGACGGGTGATACCCAGCGCCGCGGTTGCGGTGCTGGCGAAGGTCTGGCCAAGGCGCGAGCCGGCATCGGCCACGGCGCTGACGGCGCGCTCGATGGTCGGTCCGCCGGCGATCGCGGCGATCTTGGCCGCGTAGCGCGGGTCGGTGGCATAGCCGGCGCGCTGCAGGCCACGGGCGAAGCCCTGCACGTCGGTGCCGGCCTGCAGGGCCTGCTGGTAGCGCGGGCTGGTCTTCAGCAGGCGCACGTAGTCGGCAAAGCTCTCGGCCGGCGAACTGTAGGCACGGAAGCTGGCGGTCTCGTTGCGGCGCACGCCATCGACGTACTCGTGGGTGCCGGCCACGGCGCGCTGGCCGTTCCAGCCATTGGCCTTGATGCCGAACAGGTTGTGCGAGGTGCTGCCGTCGGCATGCTTGATGTGGCGCTTGCCCCAGCCGGTTTCCAGCGCCGCCTGGGCGACCAGGGCGCGGGCATCCACGCCCAGTTCCTTGGCCGCACGCTGCGCGTGCTGCCAGATGCTGGCGACGAAGCCTTCCGGGGTGTGCTCGCCCAGCTGCGCGACGGCGGTACGGGTCGCCATTGCATCGGCCGGGCTGATGGCCGTGCCGCGGTTGCTGGCGGTGGCCGCCCACTGGTCGCTGTTGGCAGCCCAGTCCTCGCCTTGCAGGCCGCCGATGTACGGATCTTCGGTACCCAGCGAGCGGTGCATGCTGCTGCTTTCGCGCCCGGCGATCAGGTCCAGCGCCTGTTCCATCGGTGCAACCGCAGCGTGTGCGCCGGACTGGGCGCCGGCGGCCATCTGCTGCAGCAAATGCACGGCCTGGCTGCCGTCTTCCAGCGGCAGCGACGGTGCCGGCTTGGCCGGTGCATTGAGCTGATAGGCACGGCTGGCCTTGGCCGGGTCCACGCGGGTATCCAGCGCCGGGCCATCGGCGGCCTGGCCGGACAGCTGCCGGCTGATCATGCCGGACAGGCCCAGGCCTTTGCCGCGGGTCATCGCCTCGGCAATCTTCTGGTCGTACATCTCGCGGAACATCTTGTTTTCGCCGGGGAACAGCGAGTCGCCGAAGCTGGCGTCACGCATGCTCTTGACCAGCATCTGCGCGAACTGGCCTTCCAGCTGGCGCGCGACCTTGTCGATCTTCGCCGGATCGTTCTGTTGTGCCGGGTGCAGATCGAATGCGGGATTGATGCGCATATCAGATCACCTCGAGCTCGGCACTCAATGCGCCGGCCTGCTTCAGGGCTTCCAGGATCGCGATGAGATCGCCTGGTGCTGCGCCCACGGCGTTCACCGCGTGCACGATCTCGTCCAGGGTGGTGCCGCCGCTGAACTTGAACATGCGGCTGCCGTCGTTGGTGGCGGTGATGGTCGACTGCGGGCTGGCTACGGTACGGCCGCCGGACAGCGCATTGGGCTGGCTGACGTTGGTGTTTTCCTGGATGGTCACGGTCAGCGAACCGTGCGAGATCGCGGCAGGTCCCACGCGCACCTGCTGGCCGATGACCACGGTGCCGGTACGCGAATTGACCACCACCTTGGCCGGAGCGCTGCCCGGGGTCAGTTCCAGGTTCTCGATGCGCGCCAGCAGGCCGATGCGTGCGCCCGGATCGGTCGGCGCGGTAACCGCCACGGTCACGCCGTCGACCGCACGCGCCGCACCGTCGCCGAACGCATTGTTGAGTGCAGCGACCATGCGCGAGACCGTGGTGAAGTCATTGTTGTGCAGGTTCAGGGTGATCTCGCCGCCGTTGGCCAGCGGATCGGGCAGCGCACGCTCCACGGTGGCACCGTTGGGAATGCGGCCGACGCTGGGCACGTTCACCGAGACACGGGAACCATCCTTGCCCTGTGCACCAAAGCCGCCCACGATCAGGTTGCCCTGGGCGATGGCATAGATCTGGCCGTCGGCGCCACGCAGCGGGGCCATCAGCAGTGAACCGCCGCGCAGCGACACCGCGTTGCCGATCGAGGACACGGTGATGTCGATCGGCTGGCCCGGCTTGGCGAACGGCGGCAGTTCGGCGTGGATCGCCACGGCGGCCACGTTCTTCAGCTGCGGGTTGACGTTCGGCGGTACGTTCACGCCCAGCTCGCCGAGCAGGTTCTTCAGGCTCTGCACGGTGAAGGGTGCCTGGCTGGTGCGGTCGCCGCTGCCATCCAGGCCGACCACCAGGCCATAACCCACCAGCGCATTGCCACGCACGCCGCCGACCTGGGCCAGGTCCTTGATGCGCTCGGCGCTGGCCGGGGCCACCACCGCGAAGACCAGGAACACGCCGCAGTAGAGCGACGTCATGCGTCGCTGCCAGGAAGAAGAGGAGAAGAGTTTCATGGCCATACTCAGAACGGCGTCAGGCCGGAGTTGAAGAAGCGGCTCAGCCAGCCCATCGCGTTGGACTGCGCGACCGGGCCGCGGCCGCCGTAGACGATGCGGGCTTCGGCCACGCGGCTGGACGGAATGGTGTTGTCCTGGCTGATGTCGCCCGGGCGCACGATGCCCTGCACCTGCACCAGTTCATCACCCTGGTTCAGGCGCAGGTTCTTCTGCCCCTGTACCACCAGGTTGCCGTTGGGCAGGCGCTGGATCACCGTGACCGTGACGCTGCCCTGCAGGCGGTTGCTCTGCGCGCTGTTGCCCTTGCCGGTGAAGTCACGCGCGCCCTTGGCTGTCGCACTGAGGATGTCCTTGCCGCCCAGGGTGACCGGCGCACCGAGGATGGACGGCGTGCCCAGGCTCAGGTTCGATTCCTTGTTGGTGGCGGTATTGGCACTGGTCTGCGCGGTGGTGTTTTCCAGCAGGGTGATGGTCAGCAGGTCGCCGACATCGCGCGCGCGACGGTCCGAATACAACTGCAGGGTCGGGCCGGCCGCGTAGATCGCGCCGGCGGTCGGTTCGGCCTGCGGTGGCATGATCGGCTGGATCGGTGCCATTGCCGGATAGGGGCGCACATCGCCGGCAATCACGCAGCCACCGAGCAGGGCAGCCACGGTGCAGGCGAGGGCAGTGCGGGCGAAGTTGGAAATGTGCGACATGGCGGTTTCCCGGGTTGGCCGGTCAGAGCTTGTTGTTGAGGTAGCCGAGCATCGAATCGGTGGTGGAAATCGCCTTGGCGTTCATTTCGTAGGCGCGCTGGGTTTCGATCATCGACACCAGCTCTTCCACCACGTTGACGTTGCTGCCTTCCAGCGCGCCCTGCACGACGGTGCCGAGGCCGTTGAGGCCGGGGTTGCCGTTCTGTGCCGGGCCGGAGGCCGTGGTCTCGAGGAACAGATTCTCGCCACGGGCCTGCAGGCCGGCCGGATTGACGAAGTCGGTCAGGGTCAGCGCGCCGACTTCCACCGAGGCGGCGCCGTCGGCCATCTTCACGCTGATGGTGCCGTCGGTACCGATGGTTACCGACTGCGCGCCTTCGGGAATCTGGATGCCTGGCTGCACCGGGTAGCCGCTGTTGGTGACCAGCTCGCTGTCCTGGTTGATCTTGAACGAGCCATCACGGGTGTAGGCCGAGCTGCCATCAGGCATCTGAACCTCGAAGAAGCCGCGGCCATTGACCATCACGTCGAGGGCGCGGCCGGTCTGCTGCTGGCCACCCTGTTCAAAATTCTTGGCGGTGGCGACCACGCGCACGCCGGTACCCAGTTGCAGGCCGGTTGGCAGCTGCGTCTGTGCCGAGGAGGAGCCGCCGGGCTGGCGCACCTGCTGGTACAGCAGGTCTTCAAAACTGGCACGGTCCTGCTTGAAGCCGGTGGTGTTGGTGTTGGCGAGGTTGTTGGAAACCACCGACATGCGCATCTGCTGCGCATCCAGTCCGGTTTTCGCGATCCACAATGCCTGGTTCATCTTCGGTGTCCTGTCTGGTGGAGCCGGCCGCGCGGTGCGGCCCTTGTCTTCGGGTGTGCAAGCGGTGTGCCAGCGCCGCTGTCAGGTGGCGCCGGAATTCCGTCAGCTGCCCAGGCGCAGCATGCTGTTGGCGCTGCGCGCGTTCTCGTCGCCGTGCTTGATCACCTGCACCTGCATTTCGTACTGGCGCTGCAGCTGGATCATCTGCACCAGCGCGCCTGCGGCGTCCACGTTGCTGCCTTCCAGCTGGCCGCTTTGCACGGCCGTGCCCTGTGCCGGGGCGAACGGCTGGCGCGGGTCGGTGTTGCGGAACAGGCCATCCAGGCGACGCTCAAGGCGCTCGTCCGGCGCCTGCACCACCTTGATCCGGCCGATCTGCGCCATCGTCTGCGGGCCTTCGCCCTGTGGAATGATCGAGATCGTGCCGTCGGCACCGATCTCCATGGCCTGGTAGGGCGGAATGGCGATCGGGTTGTTGTTGTCATCCAGTACCGGACGGCCACTGGAGGTCACCAGCTGGCCGTTCGGCGTCACCGACAACGCCGCGCCGCGCGTGTACGCCTCGCTGCCGTCGCTGGACTGCACGGCCAGCCAGGTGCCGGTCTGCAGGGACAGATCCAGCGGCTTGCCGGTGATGTGCTGGGAGCCGGGCGTACGGTTGAAGCCGGCGTCGACGTGCAGCGCATCCACCCGCGAGGCAAAGCCCGGGCCCTTGATCGGGAAGGCTTCGGTGTTGGCCAGCGCTTCCTTGAAGCCAGGGGTGTCCGAGTTGGCGAGGTTGTGGCTGAGCGTTCCCTGCGCCTGCAGGGAGGCGCGGGCACCGGTCATCGCCACGTAAAGGGCTTTATCCATGCGGGGAGTTCCGTGACAGGGTCAGCAGCTCATCAACGGATGTTGATGACGGTCTGGGTGATCTGGTCCTGGGTGGTGATCATCTGCGCGTTGGCCTGGAAGTTGCGCTGCGCGGTGATCATGTTGACCAGCTGCTCGGTGAGGTCGACGGTGGATGCTTCCAGCGAGCCGGCCTGGATCTTGCCGAGATTGGAGGTGTCCGGCATTCCGGTGCGCGGGGTGCCCGAGCTGAAGGTGTCCACCCACAGGTTGTTGCCCTTCGATTCCAGGCCCTGCGGATTGTTGAAGGTGGTCAGCGCGACCTGGCCCAGCGGCTTGTCGGCGCCATTGGAATAGCGGGCATAGACCACGCCGGTTTCCGACACGGTGATCTCATTGAGCTTGCCGGCGGCGTAGCCGTCCTGCTGGGTGTTGCGCAGCGCGAACTTTTCGCCGTACTGGGTCGAGCCGCTCACGTCCAGCGTCATGTTCAGCACGCCGGCACCGGTGGTCGGGGTGTGGGTGCCGAGGCTGACCTTGCCGTTGGCAGGTGCGACCAGCTTGCCGCTGTTGTCGAAGGTGACCGGGGTCGGTGCGCCGGCCGGCTGGCCATCGACGTAATTGCGCACGGTCCATTCGTTGGGGTTGGCGCCCTTGACGAAGTACGAGACCTGGATGTGGCTCACGCCCAGCGAGTCGTACACGGTGATGCCACCGCTGGAGTGGTTGTAGCTGTTCGAATCGGCCGGGTCGAAGGTCGCCACCGTCGGTTGCTTGGCGTTGGCCGGCAGGGTGAAGCCAACCTTCACTTCGCTGGTCTGCTTCGGCGGGCTGTCGGTGGTCAGCAGCTGCAGGTCGACCAGGCGGCCGGCATCGAAGTTGGTGCCATCGGCATTCGGTGCGAACACCTGCAGGCGCGCGCCCTGCGGGTTGACCACGTAGCCCGATGCATCGGTCTGGAAGTTGCCGGCGCGCGAGTACACGCGGGTGCCGTTCATGTTCATGGTGAAGAAGCCTTCACCGGAAATAGCCATGTCCAGGCTGCGGCCGGTCTGTTCGTTGTGGCCCTGCTTGAACTGCTGGGCGACATTGGAAACGCGCACGCCAGAGCCGACCGCGTTCTTCGACAGGCCATAGCCGGTGGCCGAGAACAGGTCGGCGAATTCGGCGCGCGATTCCTTGAAGCCGGTGGTGTTGACGTTGGCGACGTTGTTGGCAGTGACGCTCAGGTCGGAATTGGCGGCATTGATGCCGGACAGCGAGACATTGAAGCCCATGGGATGCTCCTGGTAAGTGCGGGGTGTGCGGCTCAGCTGACGCGGAGCACGTAGTCGATCGGGGCCGTGCCCAGGCCCTTGAGGTTCAGGTACAGGCCGTCGGAACCGACGGTCACGCTTTCCACCGGCGCCTGCACGTAGGTGGAAAGCTTGGTGCTCTTGCCGGCGGTATCGACGTGGTTGGCAACGATGGAGTACTTGCCCGGCTCCATGCGCTTGCCGTTGGCATCCTTGCCGTCCCACTGGAACCCAGTCTCGCCGGCGGCCTTGGCTTCCACGCTCAGCGAGGTGACCTTGGCGCCGGTGGCATCGGTGATGTCGACGGTGATGATGCCGGCCGAAGGCGCGGCCACCGTGCCTTCAACGTTGCCTTCCTTTTCCAGCACCAGCTTTTCCGACGGCACCAGCACCTGGTGGCCGACCAGCGCCGCACCACGCAGCACCTGGTCGCTGGCCATCGATTCCTGGAAGCCCTTCACCGTCTTGTTCAGATCGGTGATGCCCTGCACGGTGGACATCTGCGCCATCTGCGCGACCATCTGCGTGTTGTCCATCGGCTTCAGCGGATCCTGGTGCTGAAGCTGTTCGGTCATCAGGCGCAGGAAATCGGCCTGGTCCAGCGTGTTCTTCTTCTTGGTGGCGTTGCTGTTCGGGGCGTTCAGACCGAGTGCGGTGTAGACGTCCTGGTTGGTCTGGTTGTTGACGGCGGTGGTCATGGCGGTATCCGGTACTGCGGGCCTCAGCGGCCCATGGTCAGGGTGGCCAGGGCCAGTTCCTTGGCGGTGGTCAACATCTCCACGCCGGCCTGGTAGTTGCGCGAGGTCGAGATCAGGTTGACCATCTGCGCCACCGGGTCGACGTCGGGCTGGTAGATGTAGCCATCGCCATCGGCCAGCGGGTGGCCCGGCTCATAGCGCTTGATCGGCGCCGCATCGCTCTGGGTGATCTCCTTCACCTTCACCGAGGTGATGTTCGGATCGTTCTTGCTGGTGACGGCCTGGAAGATCGGCTCCAGCGGCTTGTACACCGCGTCGGCGGAACCGGCGACGGTATCGGCGTTGGAGAGGTTGGAGGCGATGGTGCTCATGCGCACCGACTGCGCCTGCAGCGCGGAGCCGGCGATATCGAAGATCGGCAGGTTGCTCATGGCTTATTGCCCCGTGATCGCGGTCAACATGGAACGCACCTTGCTCTCGACGAAGCTGAGCGAAGCGCGGTACTCGAGCGCGGCGCGGCCATAGGCCGCACGCTCGGCATCGGGATCGACGGTGTTGCCGTCCAGGCTGGGTTGCACGCCCTCGCGCGCGATCTGGAACGGGTTCAGGCCACTACTGATTTCGTAGTGCTGCTCATGGGTGGTGGCCATCAGGCCATTGGCATCCTGCCCCTGGGCATGGCGCAGGGCGGCATCGAAGTCCAGGTCCTGGGCCTTGTAGCCGGGAGTGTCGGCATTGCCGAGGTTGCTGGCGATCAGCTTCATCCGCTGTTCGCGCAACGGCATGGCCTGGGCATGGACGCCCAGGTAGTCGGTAATCAGGTTGCGCACGGTGCACTCCCACGGGAACGTTGCCCGGGAAGCTGCAAGGGGTGTGCCAAATTCGAGAGGGTAGTGCCGGCCGCTGGCCGGCTCCCCGATGGATCTGCGGTTGCCGGCCAGCGGCCGGCACTACCGGATCAGTGGCCTCAGGCCGCCAGCGCCACCTTGCGCAGGCGGTCCAGCACGAAATCGGCCAGCTCGTGCGGCGAGTACTTGGCGACGAAGGCGTTGGCGCCCACGCGCTCGACCATGGCGTTGTTGAAGACGCCCGACAGCGAGGTGTGCAGCAGCACGTACAGGCCGGCCAGGCCCGGATGGCGCCGGATTTCCGTCGTCAGCGTATAGCCGTCCATGGCCGGCATCTCGATGTCCGAGATGACCATGGCATAGCGCTCGGCCGGGTTCTCGCCCGAGGCGTGGATCTGCAGCAGATGGTCCAGCGCCTGCTTGCCATCGGAGAGCAGGGTGGCACCCACGCCCAGCTGGTCGAGCACGCTGCGGATCTGCTGGCGGGCCACGCGCGAGTCATCCACCACCAGTACCTGCAGCTGCGGGCCGTCGGAGGGCATCGCCATCGCCGGATCGAGCACCGCTTCGCCGCGCACCTGGGCGATGTCGGCCAGGACGCTTTCCACGTCGATCACCTGGATCAGTTCACCCTGGAAGCGGGTCACGGCGGTCAGGTAGCTCGATTCGGCGCCCAGTTCCGGCGGCGGATGGATGTCTTCCACCGCGATGTTGACGATGCGCTCCACGCCGCTGACCAAAAAGCCCTGGATCGAGCGGTTGAACTCGGTAACGACCAAGTAGCCGGGCGAGGTGTCCGCCTCCGGCTCGCGCTCGGGATGGCCGATCGCCAGGCCGAGGTCCAGCACCGGCACCGAGCGGCCGCGCACGTCGGCCACGCCGGAGAACTGGCTGGGCAGCCCGGGCACCTGGAACAGTTCCGGGCGTCGCAGGACTTCCTGCACCTTGAAGACATTGACGCCAAAAAGCTGACGTCCGCCGAGACGGAACAGCAGCAGCGCCAGGCGATTGTGGCCGGCCAGACGGGTCCGCTGGTCGATCCGGTTGAGCAGGTCATGGGACATGGCTGCTGTATCGGCGGGGTAGGCGCCGAACTTGAGGGCGCTGTGCCGCCCGCGCGCTCCACACCGCTTCTGTAGAGTCGACTGTTGGTCGACTGCTCTTATAGTCGACTGCTCCTATCCGATCGCGGAAATCTCCCGCGCTTCGCGCGAAAGTCGACTGACGCGAAAGTCGACTAACAGTCGACTCTACAGGCCCCATCCCGAGACCCGGTCTCTGGCACACACCTTGCACGCAGCTGGGCCAGGTCCCATCGACAGGAGGCGCCATGCGCCGGGTCACATCTCTATTGGCCATCGCGCTTGCCCTGGCCTCGCCGTGGGCGGCGGCCGCCGACTGGCAGCCCGTAGCCAGCATCCGCGCCGCAGCGCTGACGACCTTGCCGGCCGGGAGTGAGGGTGAGGCCCAGGTGGCCGATGCGCTGCGCCTGCCCAAGTGTGGCGGCGCGCTGCAGGTGCAGCCTACCGCCAACACCACGGTGGAGGTCAGTTGCCCTGATGCGGGGGGCTGGCGCCTGTTCGTGCCGGTGAAGGTGCGGCGCAACCAGACCGTGCTGGTGCTCAATCGTGGAATCGGCACTGGAGAAACCCTCACCGCCGCCGATATCACCACTGCCCAGCGTGACGCTGCCCGGATTGCCGGTGCGGTGCTGGCCGATCCCAATGCAGCGATCGGCCGCATCGCCCGCCGTCCGTTGCAGGCCGGAGCCCTGCTGTCGAACAACGACCTGGTGGTTCAGCGTCTCATCAAGCGAGGAGACAATGTAGCCTTGGTGTCGCGTCGCGGTTCGGTCGAGGTCCGCATTGCCGGCCGTGCGATGGGTGATGCCGGTGAGAACGAGCGGGTCTCGGTCGAGAACCTGTCCTCGCGGCGGATCGTGCAGGGCACGGTCGATGCCGCAGGTGACGTAATCGTGGCGCGTTGAATTACCGCAAAATATCCCTAAAGATCACGGCCCTGCGGCCGTTATCCCTTGTGAACGGCAACTCCAGGACACCCCATGAGCCAGAAAATCGACGGCAACCTGCAGGTCCCCCAGGCACTGCGCAGCGTGACGACCCCGGCCAACAAGCCCGGCGTCAGCACCGATGCGGCGGCGCGCCCGGTCGAGGCGGCCGACAGCCTGCGCCTGACCGGCGAGGCCACCAATCTGCAGGCCATCGAGCGTGAGCTGACCACCGCCCCGGCGATCGACGCCCAGCGCGTGGCCGCCGTGCGCGAGTCGCTGCAGAACGGCACCTACAAGATCAATCCGGACGCGATCGCATCGCGCATGCTCGATCTGGACCAGCAGCTGCACGGATGACCGCGGCGATGAGCGAGCCGCTGCAGCGCCTCGCCCAGGCCCTGGACGTTGAACGCCAGGCCCTGGTCGAGCACGACGTACACGCCTTGATCCGGGCCACCGGCGCCAAGCTGGAAGCGCTGCGTGCGCTGGAAGGCGCGCCGCCGGTGGGGCAGGGCGAGCAGCTGCAGGAACTGGCCGAGCGCAACCGCGCCAATGGCGTGCTGCTTTCGCGGCGCCGACGCGAAGTCAACTGGGCATTGCGCCAGTTGGGCCGTACCGAAGACGCCTCGGCCTATGACGCCAAGGGCCAGTCACACACCGTCACTGCCCGCCGCCCACTCGCCGTCGCCTGACGCGACGGCGGTCGCACTACCCACCCCCGCGGGCTGAAGCCCGCTGCGTGACCGCGTATATTGGGCGCCTGTTCGAACGTCCCGAGTCGCCGTGTCCGCTGCCAACGCCCTGGTTACCGCCCCCCTTCCTCCGCAGCCGGTGCTGCAGGCCCTGCTTGAGCGCCTGCGCGAAGGGCTGCTGCTGTTCACTGAAGACGGGCAGGTGGCGCTGGCCAATCCGGCTGCGCAGAACCTGTTGGCCGGTGGGGAGGACGGTGCATTGCCGCCGCAGCGGCTGCGTGAGCTGCTGCCACCCGATGCGCTGGAACAGGCGCGGCAGCATGGTCACTGGAACGGCAGCCTGCCGCTGGGGGAGGGTGTGGTCATCGCCCACCTCTACCACCACGGCCCGGTCGGCCAAGGGCACTTCCTGGCGTTGTTCCGCCATATCGAAGGGCAGGAAGACTACGAGCGCGAGCTGCAGCAGCGCCATGCCGAGCTGCGGCAGGCCTACCTGCGCCTGAACGGTACCCAGGAAAAGCTGCTGCAGTCGGAGAAGATGGCCTCGATCGGCCAGCTTGCCGCCGGCGTTGCGCACGAGATCAACAATCCCATCGGCTACGTCCACTCCAACCTGGGCAGCCTGCAGGAATACCTGCGCAGCCTGTTCACCGTCATCGAAGCCTATGAGCGCGCCCTGCGCGCGCCGGACCCGAAGGCATTGATTCCGGAAATCGACGATATCCGTGACCGCCTGGACATCGATTTCATCAGCCGCGACCTGCCGCAGCTGATGGCCGAATCGCGCGAAGGCATCGAACGGGTGACCCGCATCGTGCGTGATCTGAAGGACTTCTCGTATTCCGGCCGCGACGAATCGTGGAAGCTGGTCGACCTGCACGCCGGGCTGGAATCGACCATCAACATCATCTGGAACGAGCTCAAGTACAAGGTCACCCTGGTGCGTGAGTTCGGCCAGCTGCCGCTGGTGGAATGCCTGCCGTCCGAGTTGAACCAGGTCTACATGAACCTGCTGCTCAACGCCGGCCACGCCATTGCCGAGCGTGGCACCATCACCGTGCGTACCGGTGTCGACGGTGATCAGGTATGGGTCGAATTTGAAGACACTGGCGGCGGCATCTCGCCGGAACTGCGCCAGCGCATCTTCGATCCGTTCTTCACCACCAAGCCGGTGGGCAGCGGTACCGGCCTGGGCCTGTCGATCTCCTACAGCATCATCAACAAGCACCATGGCCGCATCGACCTGGACAGCACCCCGGGCGTGGGCTCGCGCTTCCGCGTGGTGCTGCCGGTGAAGCAGCCGCGCTGACCCCTTCGGGTAGTGCCGGCCGCTGGCCGGCAACCTCATTGAACCGGGCATCGAGAGCAGCCGGCCAGCGGCCGGCTCTACCAGGGCTTGTCCCCGACCTGGGTTCGCGCTTTGGGTAGTGCCGGCCGCTGGCCGGCAACCTCTTTGAACCAGGCATCGAGAGCAGCCGGCCAGCGGCCGGCTCTACCAGGGCTTGTCCCCGACCTGGATTCGCGCTTCGGGTAGTGCCGGCCGCTGGCCGGCAACCTCTTTGAACCAGGCATCGAGAGCAGCCGGCCAGCGGCCGGCTCTACCAGGGCTTGTCCCCGGCCTGGATTCGCGCTTCGGGTAGTGCCGGCCGCTGGCCGGCAACCTCATTGAATCCAGCATCGAGAGCAGCCGGCCAGCGGCCGGCTCTACCAGGGCTTGTTCCCGACCTGGATTCGCGCTTCGGGTAGTGCCGGCCGCTGGCCGGCAACCCATTGAACCGGGCATCGAGAGCAGCCGGCCAGCGGCCGGCTCTGCCAGGGCTTGTCCCCGACCGGATTCGCGCTTCGGGTAGTGCCGGCCGCTGGCCGGCAACCCCTTTGAGCCAGGCATCGAGAGCAGCCGGCCAGCGGCCGGCTCTACCAGACGGGATCGTTACCGCAGCGGGCGATCCTCGCCGCCATCGCCGCTCTCCGCAGGCGCCGGACCGGCGTTGCTGCGACGCTGCTCCTCATAGGTGCGGAACGCCTGGTGGATGTGCTTGCGCAGCTCATCGTCGTTCCACGGTTTGGTCAGGAAGCGATAGATCGCGCCACGGTTGATCGCGTCGGTCACCGTGTTCAGATCGGTGTAGCCGGACAGCACCAGGCGGATCGTGTCCGGGTACAGCATCTTCACCCGGCCCAGAAACTCGGTGCCGCTCATGTCGCTCATGCGCTGGTCGGACAGGATCACCTGCACGTCGTTGATCGCCAGCAGATCGAACGCATCGCGCACGTTGCCGGCGGCCAGGATGCGGTAGCCATCGCGGCGGAACAGGCGCACCAGCGAGCGCAGCACGTTCTCCTCGTCGTCCAGCAGCAGCAGTGTGCGGTCCGGGCGGGTCTCGGCGAAGGCTTCCGGGCGCAGGTAGCGGCGGCGCAGGGTCATGCCGGCGGCATCGGCCGACATCGGTTCGCCGAACAGGTAGCCCTGGAACACGTCGCAGTCGTTGCGGCGCAGGAAGCCCAGCTGCGCCTGCGATTCCACGCCGTTGGCAATGACCGTCATGCCCAGCTGGTGGCCCATGGCGATGATCGCGCGTGCGATGGCTGCCTCGCGGTTGCCGGCTGGTGCACTCTTGATGAAACTGCGGTCGATCTTCAGCTTGTCCACCGGGTAACGCACCAGCGCACTGAGGCTGGAATCGCCGGTGCCGAAGTTGTCCAGGCTCAGGCTGATGCCTTCGTTGCGCAGGTTGGCCAGTGTCTCGTGCACGAAATTGACATTGTTGGTCAGCGCGCTTTCGTTGATCTCCAGCGTCAGCATCTGTGCCGGCACGCCCGCGGCCTGGATCAGGCCCATCACTTCAGCGAAGAAGTTCGGCCGCAGCAGCTGCAGGGTGGAGACATTCACGGCAATGGTGAAGTCGTCGAAGCCCTGGTCGCGCCACAGGCGGGCCTGCTTGAGCGCGCCTTCCAGCACCCAGGTGCCGATCTGCACGATGATGCCCAGCCGCTCGGCGGTGCGCATGAAGCGCTCCGGCACCAGCATGCCCAGCGTGGGGGACTGCCAGCGCAGCAGCGCCTCCATGCCCACCACATGGCCGTCGCGGGCACTGACCAGCGGCTGGTAGCGAAGTTTCAGCTCGCCGTTGGGGATCGCGTCGACGATCTGGCGCGCGATGATGCTCTCGCTGTGCGCGCTCGGCGGGGTATCCACTGCATGGATGCGCACCGCGTTTCCACCTTCGCGGGCCGCCTGGTACAGCGCATCCTCGGCGTGGTCGAGCAGTCGCGAGGCGTTACTGGCGTGTTCCGGGCACAGGCTCACCCCCAGCTTGCCAGTCATGAACAGCGTGTACGGCAGCACCGACAGGGGCAACTCCATCTGTTGCCGGATCTCCTCGGCGAAGTCCTCCGGCAGCGGCACGTCGGCGTTGCGCGGGACTGCGATCAGGAACTCGTCGCTGCCATGCCGCCACAGTTTGCCGCGACCCCGCAGGTAGGACTGCAGCCGCTGCGCCACCAGCACCAGCGCCTGGTCACCCACCTCGGCGCTCATGTTCTCGTTGACGGAAGCGAAGTGGTCGATGTCCACGTGCATCAGCATCAGCGCGGTGCCGCCGGAGGCCGCTTCGGCGACCATCGCCTGCAGCTCGGGGTTGCCGGCACCGAGGCGATCGGGTGCATCATCGATGCTGACCGGCGGCTGGTTGGGATTCCACATAGGCTCAGTATTCCGGTGACTCAACGGCGGCCATGCTGGCCGCCTGGTAGGGGAGGTGAACGTCGATCAGGGTGCCTTCGCCATGTGCGGACTCGATGCGCACATGGCCGCCGACACTCTGCGCGCGCTCGCGCATCACGATCAGACCCAGGCCGCGCGGGCCGTCCGGGTCGAAACCTTCGCCGTCGTCGCGGATCTGCAGGTGCAGGCTGCGCTTGCCGATGTCGCGCAGCTGCAGGTGTACCTGGCTCGCGCGCGCGTGCCGCAGCACGTTGGTCAGGCTCTCCTGTGCGATGCGGAAGCAGGCCTGTTCGATGCTGTTGTCGGGGCGATGCGGCAGGGGCTCGATCTCGGCCAGCAGCTCCACCTGCGAAGAACGGAACAGCACCCGTGCCTGCCAGCTGAGGGCCGCTTCCAGGCCCAGCGCGTCCAGCTGCGGAGGGCGCAGCAGGGTGGAGATGTCGCGCAGCTTGGCTACCGTGGTGTCGGCCAGGCTGACGATCTGTGCCAGGTCCTCGGCGCGGCGTTGCGGATCGTGCTCGTCCTGCGCGGCATGGGCGGACAATTTGATCGCCGTGATCGCCTGGCCGATGTCGTCGTGCAGATCGCGCGAGATCGCGCGGCGCTCGTCTTCCTGCAGGGAGAACAGGCGGCCGGCCATCGCCTGCAGTTCGCGGTTGCTGGTTTCCAGTGCACTGCGCGTCCGTTCGGAATCACTGAGGTCGCGCACGATCAGCAGCTTGCAGTCGCGGCCACCATAGCGAACCTCGCCCACCGCCAGGCCGGCATGGAAGCTGCGGCCGTCGGCGCGCTGCATGGCCACCACGCTGCTGTGGCCGGGGCCCAGGTGTGGCTGCCCTGCACGCAGCTGGCCGCGGACGCGGGCCAGATCACCGGCAGCGACCAGCGCCGACAGCGGCTCACCCAGCAGGGTATGGCTGCCATAGCCGAACAGGCTGGCCGCCCAGGCGTTGGTGTACAGCACGTGCTCGTCGGAGAGGATCACCACGCCATCGGGCAGCACCCGCACCAGTTCGCGGAACTGCTCCTCGCGCTCGCGTAGCAGGCGCCGCGATTGCTCCCGCTCGGTCACGTCCTGCAGGGTGCCCAGCACGCGGCTGCGGCCGGACTCATCGACACCACTGGCGGCACGCAGGTGCACCATCAGGGCGCGTCCGTCCATCGACAGCAGGGGCAGCAGTACGTCCACCTGCACCGGATCACCCGAGCAGAGGTCGGCCAGCAGCTGTTCGGTCTGGGTGGCGGTGGCAGGGTCGGCGGGAACCAGCAGCTCGTCGAAGCGGTGCCAGCGGCGGGCTTCCGGCGGCCGGCGGCCAAGCAGGCGGTAGACCTGGTTGGAATAGCGGCCCATGCCGGTGGACGGGTCCAGTTCCCAGGCGCCGATGCGCGCCAGTTCGTGGGCTTCTTCCACCCGCGCAAGCGCCTGGTCACGGCGCAGCTGGGCCAGGTCTTCGGCAGTGCGGTCGATGGCAATCAACAAGCGGGCGTTGTGGCCGTCATAGCTGATGGCGTTGGAGCGCAGTTCCATCTGCCGCAGCGAGCCGTCACGCAGCTGCAGCTGGGCACGCAGGATGCACAGTTCCTCCGGCGCCTCGCGGATCGCCTCCAGCTTGGTCTGCAGCGCCTGGTCCTGGCCTGGCGGCCACAACGCGTCGATGGTCTGCTCCAGCAGTTCGTCACGCTCCCAGCCGAAGGCGGTACAGGCAGCCGGATTCGCATCGAGGATCGCCAGCGTGTCCAGGTCGTAGACCAGGATCGGGCCGGGGTTGCCCTCGAACATCTGCCGCAGGCGCAGCTCCGAGGCCTGCTGGCGCGCATGGGTGTGCAGCACATGCTCGGCCAGCGGCCGCAACAGCAGATACAGCAGGCCGGCACTGGCCAGTGCGAAGAACGAGCCCTTCACGCTCTGCCACATCGCCGCCTGCTGCGGATCCGGCACCAGTGCCTGCACGGCACTGTCGGAGGCGATCATCCAGGCCAATGCCATCACCAGGTAGCTCAGCACCACCCGCCGCCGGTCGCGGCTGAGCGCCTGCGCCATCCGCGGGTCGGGAACTGGGGCGTTGCCGGTCGGTTCTGCAGGCATGGAGGGGCTGGATGAAAGGGGCGCCGGCCATCTTACCGCGCAGGTGCGCCCTGACCACTCAATTATCCGCCGCAGGCGCCGTTAACCACTGCGTGCCCCGCTGACGGGCGTGTCATCCGGAGCAAGATCGCGTGGACCAAGGGATCATCGCCAGCCTGCTGCAGCACCCGCTTGCGTCGGCGCTGGTCATCGTCGACCGCACGGGTCGCCCGCTGGCGGCCAATCCGGCTGCGCGCGAGCATGGCCTGCCGGCCACCGTGGCTGCGTATGCGCCGATGCTGGAAGATCTGCGCCTGATGGCTGCCGATGGCGGCATCGTGGCCTGCACGCTGCCGGGTGGCCCGCACGGGCACTACGATGGCCACCTGCGCGCTGTGCACGATGGCGCCGGCAACCTGCTGGCCTTCACGCTGAGCATTCCCGAACCGGTGCCGCTCGGCGGCGGTGGGCGCTGGGAGCTGGCGCTGGACAGTGCCGGCCACAGCCTGTGGGACTGGGACATTCCCAGTGACCGTGTGGTGCGCACCCCGGCAGTGGGCGATGAAACCGCCACCGAGATGCTGGCCCGCGTGCACGGCGAGGACATCGCCCAGGTGCGGGCCGCACTGGAAGAGCATCTGCGTGGCTTGAGCGAGCAGTACAGCGCGCAGTTCCGTTTCCGCCAGGCCGATGGCCAGTGGCGCTGGGTACTGGACCGGGGCCGCGTGGTCGCGCGCACCGCCGATGGCCAGCCGCTGCGCATGGTCGGTACCCATACCGATATCGAACAGCAGAAGCAGCTGGAAGGGCTGCTGCAGGAACAGCAGCTGCACCTGAGCGAGGCCCAGCGCATCGCCAGCATGGGCAGCTGGTCGTTCGACCCCAACAGTGGTCATTTCTGGTGGTCGCCGGAGCTGCGTTCGATGCTTGCGCTGGAGCAGGGCGCCGTACCCGGCCAGCGGCGCTGGCTGAAGCAGCTGCACCCACGTTCACGTGGCGCATTGCGTGCGGCGTGGCGGCGGTTGTGGCGCGATGGCCGTGCCGCCAATCTCGAACTGGAACTGACCCGGGGCAATGAGCCGTCGCAGCACCTGCGGCTGTGGATGCAGCCGTTGCTGGACATGGACGGACAGCCCAAGCGACTGCTCGGACAGGTGCAGAACATCACCGAGCAGCACCAGACCGACGCGTTGATCCGCTGGCGCACCGAGCTGCTCAACCGCGTCTCCGCGCTGGGCCGCATCGGCGGCTGCGAGATCGAGGTGAAGACCCGGCACATGCAGTGGACCGAGGAGTGCTATCGCATTCACGGCCTGCGCAAGGAACCGATCACCCTCGACCAGGCGCTGGCGTTGTACACCGAGGACTCACGCAACGCCTTCGAAGCGGCGTTGGCGCGCATCGCCAACGGCGGGCTGCCCGAGCAGCTGGACCTGTGCTTCTACCGCCAGTCCGGCCTGCGCGTCTGGGTGCAGGTGCTGATCGAGCTGGACCGCCGTGACGGCCTGCCGCCGCGCTTCGTGGTGCTGTTCCGTGACATCACCCGCGAGCGCGAAGCCAACGAGCGCATCGAACTGCTGGCCCACTACGATCTGCTGACCGGCCTGCCCAATCGCGTGCTGCTCGGCGAGCAGACGGCAGAGGCCATCGAAGAAGCACGTGACCGTGGCACATCGCTGGCGATGCTGTTCATCGACCTGGATGGCTTCAAGACCATCAACGACAGCTTCGGCCACGCCACCGGTGATGCACTGCTGAAGGCCGCTGCGACGCGCCTGCACCAGAACCTGCGCAACAACGATCTGTTCGGCCGCTTCAGTGGTGATGAATTCATCGTGGTACTGCGCGACCTGGCCGAGCCGGAAGACGCCGGCCACGTCGCGCGCAAGCTGATCGCTTCGCTGGCCGAGCCACTGCGTCGTGGCGAGACCACGTTGAAGGTCGGCGCCAGCGTCGGCATCGCGATGCTGGGCGATGCACAGACCGATTTCGATTCATTGCTGCGTGCCGCCGATGCCGCGATGTACGCGGCCAAGGAAGCGGGGCGCAACACCTACCAGTACTACAGCCAGGACGCATTGGCCCGCATCCAGCGCAAGCTGGAGCTGGAGCATGCCCTGCACGGCGCCATCGAGCGCGAAGAGTTCAGCCTGGCCTACCAGCCGCTGCTGCACGCCCACCACGGCGAGCCGCCGGCGATCGAGGCACTGTTGCGCTGGCACCGCCCCGGGATCGGCTACTGCAGTCCGGCCGAGTTCATCCCCATTGCCGAAAAATGCGGCGAGATCGTGCGGATCGGCGACTGGGTGCTGAATGAGGCCTGCCGCCAGGCAACCGCCTGGGACCGTGCCGGTCTGCGTTTCGACCGCATTGCGGTGAATGTTTCTGCGGTACAGCTGCGAGACCGCGGCTTTGCCGAGCGCGTGATCGAAATCTGCCACGCCCATGGCTGGCCACCGCAGCGGCTGGAGCTGGAACTGACCGAGTCGGCATTGATCCGTGACACCGACATCCTGCGCCATTGCTTCGACGTGCTGGAACGGCACGGCGTGCCGCTGGCGGTGGATGACTTCGGCACCGGCTTCTCCAATCTCAACTACCTCAACCGCTTCCCGGTGGGGCGCCTGAAGATCGACCGCAGTTTCGTGCAGGGCATGCTGCACGATTCGGGTACGGCCGAAGTGACCCAGGCCATCGTGCACCTGGGGCATGCGCTGGGCATGAAGGTGGTGGCCGAGGGCGTGGAAACGCACCAGGAAGAAGACATGCTGCGCCGCCAGGGCTGCGACGAGATCCAGGGCTACCTGTACTCGCGCCCGCTCAGCCCGCGCGACCTGGCGCAGTGGCTGCGCCAGCCACAGCCGGTTTCGCTGCGCACCGATGCCAGTGGGGAAGTGATGCTGGTGCGGTGATCAGCTGCACTGGTTGGAACTGACCCTGGCTGCTGTGTCCATCCACGCATGGCGTGGATCTACCACAACCCGCTTTGGTGGGTGCCGACCGTTGGTCGGCACGGATGCCTGTGCCTCTCGATCATCCACGCATGGCGTGGATCTACCTCGGAAAATCCGCCCTCAGCTGCATGCGCAGTGCTTCTACAATGGCCGCATAGCGCCGCTTCTGGACCAGATAGCTGGCCAGGAACAGCGGCAGCACCAGCAGCATGGGCGCCACCATCGGGCGCATCGCCACCAGCGGCAACAGCAGCAGCGACAGGATCGCCACGAACCAGCTGCACAGGCCGATCACCCGCACTTCGTGCCGTCGCGCGTTGAGTACGATGCGACCGCGCATCACCGGGAAGTAGCGCAGGCCGAAGCTTGGCGCGAAGCTCTCGCGGAACGCCATGCTGCCATCGGGCAGCGCATGGAAGGCCAATTGCAGCCATCTGTCCTGCGGCAGGTCACGTTCCAGGCTGCCCAGCGAGAGCCGGGCCTGCATGGCCGGTGACGCCGCGATGCGTTCGTTGAACAGGGTGATGCCCCAACTGAAATAACCGGCCACCCAGGCCATCAGAAGGACGGTCTCGATCAGCAGGAGTGCGATCAGGGTGATGGCCATCGGTCTTCCATGAACGGGATCGGTGGATCATGCCACAACGATTTCGCCACCCCGGTAGATCCACGCCATGCGTGGATGTTGCGGCGAGGGCCAGGCGTCACACCGGCGGATGAAAGCTGTCCACCCATGGCGTGGATCTACTTCAGCGCTTCCCCGTCCAACCCCAGGTCCCAGGCCAGTCCCAGCAGTGCCTCGTCCGCCCGCGACGGGGCGGGGCGCGCGTCCGCCAGCTGCTGCAGTTCGCGGATCTCCTCGCGTGCCACATCCTCCAGCTGCTGCAGCTGCTCACGCACGCTCGCGTTGCGCGGGCGCTCGGTATCGGTGAGAGAGGGCAGGGCGCGGATCAGTGTCATGGTGCGGGTACAGGATGCATCCAACGGCGGGTTACAGGCAAAGGCCCCGGTCGAACCGGGGCCTTGCGGGCTGCCGGCGAGGGCAGCGGACATCAGGATCAGAACAGCTCGACGGTGCCGGCGCCCATGCTCTGCTGGGCAACCGGCTTGTGCGGCGGGCGCTCCCATTCGCTGCGCAGTTCGCGCAGGCGGCTGCCGGTGCGCTGCAGGGCGGTGGCGATCTCTTCGTCGAATACGCCGCCATTGCGGTGCAGCAGTTCCTGCAGGGCCACCGCTTCGCGGTTGATCGCGGTCAGGCGGTCCAGGTGGGTGTGCACGCCGCCCAGCGCTTGGGTGGCGATGTCTTCGAACTGCAGGGCGCGCACGGCTTCGGCTACGCTGCCATCGATCGAACGGGCGCACTCGGACACTTCGCGCATGCCGTCACCCAGCGAGGCGTTGATCTGCGCGACGTTGTCGAGCATCGCCGCCGCTTCCTGGCGCGCTTCGCGGGAGCGGTCCATGTCACGCGAGGCCATGTGCGAGACCGTCTCGCGCACCTTGGCGATGGCGTCCTTGGAGCTGTGTGCCAGCTTGCGGATCTGCTCGTTGAAGGTGGTCGAGCGCTCGGACAGGTTGCGCACTTCGTCGGCGACCACCGCGAAGCCACGACCGGCTTCACCGGCACGTGCCGCTTCAATGGCAGCGTTCAGGGCCAGCAGGTTGGTCTGGTCGGCGATCGACTTGACGTCCTCCAGCAGCGCGAAGATGCCATCAAGGTGCTGCGCCATCTGGTCGATGTGCTGCACGGTGGTGCTGCTCTGGCCGCTCACCTGTTCCAGCGCTTCGACCAGCTGTTCCATGCGGTGGCTGGCGTGCTGGGCGAAACGGGCAACGTCGAGGCCGGCATTGCCTTCGTCACCGGCGCGGTCGACGATGCGCGACAGGGCCTGGCTCTGCTGGCGAGACTTGCGGTTCATCGCATCGAAGCTGCCACCGAGGCTGGAGACGGCCTGGCGGATCAGGTCACGGGCGCGTTCCACTTCGCCGCGCGAACCCTCGATCTCGTTGCCGACGAAATTGCGCAGTTCGGTCAGCAGCTGGTCCTGCTCACGCAGGACACGGGCGTGTTCCGGGGAACGGTGTGCCTGGGCGCGGGTGGTCCACCACGCAAAGCCGAGCCAGCTCAGCGTCATCGTGGTCAGGATCGCCCAGCGCAGGGCGGCCGGCCATTCGAAACCGATGGCGAAGGGGAGCAGCAGGGTCAGAGCCAGGGGGGCGGCCAGACGGATGAAAATGCGTGAGTACATGGACGTTCTCGGGAGGTGCACGGAGGATGTATCGGCCGTACCCCCTTTCTCTTTAACGTCGATATGCCTCGAAGTGCATTCTGAATGCGCCGGTTTTCCGGCGCCTTGGCGGCTTCGGGGTCAGAGCCCTTTCCGTGCTGGAAAGGGATCCGACCCCACACCCTCAGGCCAGCTGCCGGTCCACGGCCTCGATCATCGCCTTGCGGCTGAACAGGAAGTCCCAGTAGCTGCCGCCCAGCTGCCGCCACAGCACCGCAGCGCGCACCGCGGCCAGCAGCAGGGCGCGGATCTCGGCCACCACGCCAGCCTGGCCCAGGTAGTGCGGGTTGCCCTGCACCATGACCCGCGGCTTGAGGTGGCTGATGGTGTCGGCGTAAAGGCCTCCCAGGTTGGCCAGCACGTCCGGGTGGCCGCTGTCGCCCAGTTCGGTGGCCTGGCGCTGGGCGCGCTCGATGCCCGAGGCGACCTTGTTCACGGTGGCGCCATCCTGAACGAAGCGACGCTCCAGCTGCAGCACCGACAGGGCCAGCTTGGGCAGGATCGGGTCCTGGCCCTGGCTGCGGAAGTAGTTGTGCAGCAGGCGCAGGCCGGACTTCAGTGCATGGCGGTCACCGAACACCTCCTGCGGCGAGGACGCATCGACACGGAACACGCTGTCCACGGCGGTGCGCACGGCGGCGGCGTCGGAATGGCCGGTATCGGCGATACGGCGTACCTGCTGCAGGGCCTGGGCAATGCCGGCCAGGGCCAGGACGCGGTCGTCGACAGTGAAACTCATGCAGCGATTACCTCAAAAGGGGAAGGGGTGGTGCGCAGGCGCTGCTCCAGCGGCGCATCGGTGGCGGCGATCACCGCGCCACCCAGGCACACGTCACCGTCATACAGCACCAGCGATTGACCGGGGGTAACGGCGCGCTGCGGGCGCGCGAAGGTGACCAGCACGCTGCCATCGTCCAGCACCTGGACCGTACACGGCTCATCGGGCTGGCGGTAGCGGGTCTGGGCGGTGCATTCGAAGCGCCGTGCCGGCGGCGAACCGGCGATCCAGTGCGCGGTTTCCGAGCGCAGGCGCTCGGACAGCATCCACTTGCTGTCGCGGTCCTGGTCCACGTACAGCACGTTGCTGGCCACATCCTTGCCGACCACGTACCACGGCGCGGCCGGGCGTCCACGCACGCCGCCGATGTTCAGGCCCTCGCGTTGGCCCAGGGTGAAATAGAACACGCCCGGATGTTCGGCGATCACGCTGCCGTCGGCCGGGTCGAGGATCTGGCCGGGCCTGGCCGGCAGGTAGCGGCCGAGGAACTCGCGGAAGTCACGCTCGCCGATGAAGCAGATGCCGGTGGAGTCCTTCTTGGCGTGGGTCGGCAGGCTGACGTCACGCGCGATCCGGCGCAGGTCGGTCTTTTCCAGGTCGCCGATCGGGAACAGGGTGGCCGCCAGCTGCTCCTGGCCCAGCTGGTGCAGGAAGTAGCTCTGGTCCTTGGAACGGTCGGCGCCGCGCAGCAGCAGCCACTGGCGGCCGCGCTGGGTCACCCGTGCATAGTGGCCGGTGGCGATGCGCTCGGCGCCCAGCTCGCGGGCGGCATCCAGGAAGTGCTTGAACTTCACTTCGCGGTTGCACAGCACGTCCGGATTCGGGGTGCGCCCGGCGGCGTACTCGGCCAGGAAGTGCTCGAACACACCCTGCCAGTACTCGCTGGAGAAATCGCGGAAGTGGAACGGGATGCCGAGCAGGCCGCAGACAGCCACCGCATCGCGGCGGTCGTCCTCGGCGCGGCAGTCACCGCTGCCGTCGTCGGCCCAGTTCTGCATGAACAGGCCGGCCACGGCTTCGCCCTGCTGTACCAGGCGCCAGGCGGCGACCGAAGAGTCGACACCTCCGGAGACGCCCACCATCACGCGCGGAGTGCTCATGCGACCTCCCGGACCAGCGAAAGCGGATGGCGCTGGCCACCCAGGTAATCAGCCACCACCTGCCAGACCAGCGGGCTGCGCTGGCGCTCGCCGGCGGCCTGCAGTTCGGCCGGGGTCAGCCACAGCGCGCGGTCGATGCCGGTGTCCAGTGGCTGCGCCGGGTCGTGCGAGACCGGGCGCGCCGCGTAGCAGAAGCGCAGGAAGGCAGTGCCGTCGCCGGCAGTCCACTGGTAGCAGCCGATGAAATGGGTCAGCTGCACCGTCCAGCCGGTTTCCTCGCGGGTCTCGCGCAGGGCTGCCTCGGCCAGGCTTTCGCCCGGCTCGAGGTGGCCGGCCGGCTGGTTCAGCACCTGCCGGCCATCGATGGTCTCTTCAACCAGCAGCACGCGGCCGCCGTCGACCACCACCGTGGCAACGGTGGCGTGCGGTGCCCAGCGCGGGTCCGGCGTGGCGTTCAACTCAGAACTCGTCCTTCTTGGTCAGTTCCAGCTCCATGGCGTCGGCGGTGCGGATGGCCGCATCGATGGCGTCGCTGAGCTGGTCGGCAGTGGCATCGGCGTCGATCTTGACCACGAACATGGCGGTGGTGTCCTGCTTTACCCAGCCGCCCATCTTGGCATCCTGCGAATCTTCCAGCAGGCGGTTGGCCACGGTCACCGGGAACTGCTTGGTCTTCGCGTTGTAGGCCGGCGACCAGATCTCGCGGATGTTGTGGGTACCGAAATCTTCCACCGACGAACGCACGTAGACCATCTGGGTGCGGTCACCCTCGACGTCGAAGACCATGCGGTAGTCGCCGTCCTCATCGACTTCGTAGGTGTAGCCCAGCTTGTCCAGATGGCGGGCCACGGCCTTGTCGGCGTCTGCGGCGGCAGCGGAACCGGTGGCAGCCAGAGCGATCAGGAGGGCGGGGAGAAGGGTCCTTTTCATGAAGATCCTGTGAAACAGTGTTGAGAGAGGGTGCAATTGTGACGGTGGGCGTGCGTGCCGTCCAATCTGCGGCAGGCCGACGCAGGCGCGCCCGAGCCTCTATAATGGCCCGATGCCCCATGAGTCTTCCCCCGATTCCCAGCACGAGCACGGCGTCGCCGTAGAGGCCGCGCGCCCGGAAGTGGCGCCGCCGCCGTTCTACCAGGTGATGCTGCTCAATGACGACTACACCCCGATGGATTTCGTGGTGGATGTGCTGCAGCAGTTCTTCAGCATGGACCTGGACAAGGCCACGCAGGTGATGCTGCACGTCCATACCCGCGGCCGCGGCGTGTGCGGGGTGTTCACCCGCGAAGTGGCCGAGACCAAGGTCGCCCAGGTCAACGAGTACTCGCGGATGAACCAGCACCCGCTGCTGTGCACGATGGAAAAGGCCTGACCGGCTGCCGGTTCTCGTCCGGGCACATCGATCCCGGATGGGTGTGCCCACCAAGGTGGGCACCTACCAAGGCAGAAGCCCGTATCGACCGTGGATGGGGCGTGCCCGCCAAGGTGCGCACCTGCCAAGCGCGGGTCTCACCTCTCCGCCAGCGCCTCCAGGGCCATCCGGGCGACTGTCTCGTCGATATCGGCCGGGTCGCCGTCATCCCTGAACCACACTGCCGACAGCGCAGTGCTGGCCGCGATCCAGCGCAGCAGGCGTGTGCGTTCCAGTTCGGCCAGCGCACAGACCTGCTCAAGGCGGATCGCAAACCGCTCGGGCCGCGTCGCAACGTGGATGCCCGGACCACAGAGGTCCGGGTTGCTGAACATCGTCGTGTAATCGAACGCACGGTCCCCCAGCAGTCGCTTCGGGTCGATCGCCAACCAGCCGCGCGGGCCGAAATCCAGCACATTGTCATGATGCAGGTCGCCGTGCAGCGGGCGGATCTCCTGTTCGTCATGCAGCAGCCCCTCCGCCAGTGATCTGCACTGTTCCAGCAGTGGCGGCAGCACAGCCCTTGGCTGCAGCAGGTCGGCGAACCATGTACGCAGGCAGACCAGTTCCGCTGGCGGCGCGCTCCGTGGCCGGTGCAGCCGCTGCAGGACCTGGCACAGGATCGCGGTGCAGGCGTCATCGTCGCCCTCGATCGAGCGTTGCCGCAGCGAGTCACCGCGGGCACGCTCGATCAGGATCGCAGGCCCCTCGTGGGCCAGCAGGCGGGCGGCGCCATCGCCGTTCCACCAGCGTAGCAGGCGATGACTGTTCTGCTCCTCGGTCTCGCTGCTGATCTTCAGCATCGCTGGCTCGCCCGCAGCGGTCAGCACCGGCCAGAGCCGGGCGTGAGGCGTACGGAGGGCCGGGCCATCACGCCGCAATCGCCAGCGGCTCAGGTAGGGTTCGCTCATGCTGTGTGGGCTGTCCTGGAGTGAATGAAGATCAAGCGATCTGTACTGCTAACGCCATCTGAACGCAGCAATCCGCTAGGGTGATGGAAATCGCGTAGTCAGGCCGCATATTGTCCCCATCTGCCGCCGGAGTAATCCATGTTCAGCAAAGACCTCGAACACACCATCGGCCAGTGCTACAAGCGCGCCCGTGAGGCCCGGCATGAGTTCATGACGGTCGAACACCTGCTGCTGGCACTGCTCGACAACCCGTCAGCCCAGGCCGTACTGAAGGCCTGTGGTGCCGATGCCGACCGCCTGCGCCAGGAGCTGGAGCAGGCCATCGAGGCCTCCGTGTCCCGCCTGGCGGAAGACGATGGCCGCGACACCCAGCCGACGCTGGGCTTCCAGCGTGTGCTGCAGCGGGCCGTGTACCACGTGCAGTCCTCGGGCAAGAAGGAGGTCACCGGCGCCAATGTGCTGGTCGCCATCTTCGGCGAAAAGGACTCCCACGCCGTCTATTACCTCAACCAGCAGGATGTGACCCGGCTGGATGTGGTCAATTACCTGTCCCATGGCATCGCCAAGCTGGGCGATGAAGGCGAGCAGTCGTCTTCGTCCCCGGAGGGCGAGAGCCGCATGGAAGGCGGGGAGGGCGAGCCCAAGGGGGATGCGCTGACCGAATTCGCCAGCAACCTCAACGACCAGGCCCGGGCAGGTCGCATCGACCCCCTGGTCGGCCGTGCCGACGAGATCGAGCGCACCATCCAGGTCCTCTGCCGCCGCCGCAAGAACAATCCGCTGTACGTCGGTGAGGCGGGCGTAGGCAAGACGGCCATCGCCGAGGGCCTGGCCCGCCGCATCATCGAAGGCTCGGTGCCCGACGTGCTGGCCGACGCGGTGATCTACTCGCTCGACCTGGGCGCACTGGTGGCTGGTACCAAGTACCGTGGCGACTTCGAGAAGCGCCTGAAGAGCGTGCTGACCGCGCTGAAGAAGGTGCCCAACGCGGTGCTGTTCATCGACGAGATCCACACCATCATCGGTGCCGGTTCGGCGTCGGGCGGCACCATGGATGCGTCCAACCTGATCAAGCCGGCGCTGGCGTCGGGCGAGCTGCGCTGCATCGGCTCGACCACGTTCCAGGAATACCGCGGCATCTTCGAGAAGGACCGCGCGCTGGCGCGCCGCTTCCAGAAGATCGACATCGTCGAGCCGACGGTGGGCGAGACCTACGAGATCCTGCAGGGCCTGAAGTCCAAGTACGAGCTGCATCACGGTGTGACCTACTCCGACGAGGCCCTGCAGGCCGCAGTGGACCTGTCGGTGAAGCACATCGGCGACCGCCTGCTGCCGGACAAGGCCATCGACGTGATCGACGAGGCCGGTGCCCGCCAGCGCCTGCTGCCCGAGGAGCAGCGCAAGGAGCTGATCGACGTCGAGGAGGTCGAGGCGATCGTGGCCAAGATGGCGCGGATCCCGGCCAAGCAGGTCAGTGCCACCGACAAGGATGTGCTGCAGCACCTGGAGCGCAACCTGAAGATGGTGATCTTCGGCCAGGACCCGGCCATCGAGACGCTGTCCTCGGCGATCAAGCTGGCCCGTTCGGGCCTGGGCAACCCGGAAAAGCCGATCGGCAATTTCCTGTTCGCCGGCCCGACCGGTGTCGGCAAGACCGAAGTGACCAAGCAGCTGGCGTTGCAGCTGGGCATCGAGCTGGTCCGCTTCGACATGTCCGAGTACATGGAGCCGCATTCGATCAGCCGCCTGATCGGCGCGCCTCCGGGCTACGTCGGTTTCGACCAGGGCGGCCTGCTGACCGAGAAGATCGTCAAGACGCCGCATTGCGTGCTGCTGCTGGATGAGATCGAGAAGGCGCATCCGGACATCTTCAACATCCTGTTGCAGGTGATGGACCGCGGTGTGCTGACCGATACCAACGGTCGCGAAGCGAACTTCAAGAACGTGGTGCTGGTGATGACTACCAATGCCGGCGCCGCGCAGGCCTCGCGGCGGTCGATCGGCTTCACCAAGCAGGACCATGCCACCGACGCGATGGAGACCATCCGCCGCAGCTTCACCCCGGAATTCCGCAACCGTCTTGACGCGGTGGTGCAGTTCCAGGCGCTGGGCTTCGAGCACATCCTGCGCGTGGTCGACAAGTTCCTGATCGAGCTGGAGATGCTGCTGCAGGACAAGCACGTCAGCCTGTCGGCCACCCCGACCGCGCGCGACTGGCTGGCCCACCATGGTTTCGACCCGCTGATGGGTGCCCGTCCGATGGCCCGCGTGATCCAGGACAAGATCAAGCGTCCGCTGGCCGACGAGCTGCTGTTCGGCAAGCTGGTCAACGGCGGCAAGGTCAGCATCGACGTGCGCGACGACGAGCTGGTGGTCGAGACCCAGGCCGAGCCGGAGCGGCTGCTGCCGGTCACGGTGGAATGAGCTGACGCCGCAGGCTTGGCGTGAAAGATTGGAAATGACAAGGGCGGCTTCGGCCGCCCTTGTCGCATGCACTGCAACTCAACGCCCCTGCTGCGCCAGCCGCCTGAAGGTCGCCGCATCGATCGGTTCGATCCGGGTCACGGTGCAGTGGTTGCTGTCGGTTTTCAGTGTGCTGCGGGCATCGCCGCAGATCCGTTCAGGGGTGCTGGGCGTGAAGAAGACATAGCTGGCCGAGGCGGCAGCGCCCAGGCAGCGCTTCTGCAGGTGCACCCGATAGTGGTTGTCACCGTCGCGCAGCAGCACCTCGCGTTCCGTGCTGGAGGGGCGGATATCGCGATTGGCGCCGAGGGCAATGCACTCGGACGCGTTGGAGGGCTTGCTGGGTTCAGCGGCGAATGCCGCCAGGGGGAGGCTGACCAGCAGAACTGCCGGCAGCAGGACGTGCGGGAGCAGGGCGTTCATGATCGGGAGGGGGTGGCGATCCGGACTGGATCGGATCCCACGATGCCGCGGCGGCTGCAGGCGCGAATCTGCCGCAAGCGGGGCTGACCGACGCCACGGTGAGCTCGGTCATGGTGACCTCCGGCAGGGCCGGATTCCGGGCATGACAAAAGGCCAGCAACCAGGGCTGGCCTTGTCGAGTGGCGCCAGGCGCCGACCGCTTACTTCATGCGGTAGGTGATACGACCCTTGGTCAGGTCATACGGGGTCATTTCAACCTTGACCCGGTCACCGGTGAGGATGCGGATGTAGTTCTTGCGCATGCGGCCGGAGATATGGGCAATGATTTCGTGCCCATTTTCCAGGCGAACGCGGAAAGTGGTGTTCGGCAGCGTCTCGCTGACGGTGCCCTCGAACTCGATGGAATCGTCTTTCGACATGTAGTCCTGTGCGGTTCAGAAAACGGCCACGCTGGGCCTAAGGCGCGGTATTTTACGCGTGACGGCGCCAGCTTGCAAAGTTTGTGTTAACCCCCGGCCAAACGCCGTGCTGGCAAGCGTCCAACCGCCTGGGTCCATGGGCCTTCCCGGCCGTCACCGCGCACGGCGCGGCGCACGTGCTGCAGGAATTCCGCGCGCGGCAGGTGCTCGGCGCCCATCCGCAGCAGGTGCGGATTCTCCACCTGGGCATCGATCAGTTCCCAGCCCCAACCATGCAGGGTGGATGCCAGGGCGGCCAGGGCGATCTTGGAGCCGCCGCTGGCGCCACTGAACATGCTTTCGCCGAAGAACATCGACCCGATTGCCACCCCGTAGATGCCACCGACGAGGGTCTGCCGGTCCCAGACTTCAAACGAATGGGCGAAGCCCAGGTCGTGCAGCTGGCCGTAGGCCTCGACCATCGCCGGGCTGATCCAGGTGCCGTCCTGGCCGGGCCGCGGTGCTGCCGCACAGGCGCGCATCACGCGGCTGAAGGCGGTGTCGGCGGTGACCTCCCACGTACTGCTGCGTAGCTGGCGGCGGAACCGGCTGGACAGATGCACGCCCTCGGTGCGGAACACCATGCGCGGGTCCGGCGACCACCACAGGATCGGCTCGCCCTCGCTGAACCACGGAAAGATGCCGCCAGCGTAGGCATTGAGCAGGCGCACCGGGTGCAGGTCACCGCCGACGGCGAGCAGGCCATCGGGCTGGCGCAGCGCGGTCTCGGCTGGAGGAAAGGGGGCGTCCGGCGCATCAGCCAGGCGCCAGGGCAGCTGGCGGGTCATGCCGCCATTGTATTCGCCGTGGTGACCGCTGATGTCTGGCACCATCAGCGTCCAACGGCAAGGAGCCCACGCATGAGTGACGCGATCACCGCCATCCTCGATGTGCACGACAACCCGCGCACGTGCAACGACAGCCAGAGCATGCTGCTGGCGTTGGCGACTGAGCAGCCGGGCCAGCTCGGTGCGCTGATGCGGCTGGCCCTTGCCCGGCGTTCACCCAGCTCGGCCTTTCTCGACATGGCGCTGGATCTGCTGCCCGACGAAGCGGTTGCGCCGGTCTGTGCCGAGGCCTGGCATCGCTATCGTGATGGTGAGCGCGGCGAGCTGCTGGCCAGCGTGATCGAATTCGCCAGCTACCAGGCGCCGCAGGTGCTGCAGGACGACTGGGAGGCCTTGCTGGCGATTGCCAGTGAGAATGAGCTGCAGCTGGCTTCGCAGGTGTGGCGGGGCCTGCCGTCTGCCACTGCCGTGCAGTGGGCGCAGATTCTGGCCGAAGCCGATGACGATCGCGAAATGGCGCGGGCCAGGGCGCTGCTGCTCGCGGCGCAGCCCGAGAGCTATGCCGTTGCCCGCGGCTACCTCGCTGACTGGGGCGCGCTGGCTGCTGAGGTCTGGGCGCATTGGGCCGGCGTGGCTGATGGGCCGCTGCCGCGCCGCCTGCATGGGGAGCGGCCGCTGCACATCCGCTTTGGCCGCGAGCAGCATCGCGCGCAGCAGGCGGACGAACCGAGCTGGCGCAAGCGTATCTGGCGCCTGCACCCAACCTGGAATGGTGGGCAGGTGCACCATGCGGGGCAGATGGGAGGGCCGCTGGAAGCGTTGTGTGGCAGCTGCCATGCACCGCTGCAGCGCCTGATGCGAACTGACGCTGCCGCGCTGCAGCCGGGCGCGGCGGGTGAGATCACGCTGGGCCTGTGCCTGGACTGCTGCGGCTGGGAAGACCCGCCCGTGCGCTTCTATCGCCACGATGCCGTCGGCCTGCCCAGCTGCCACCCCAGCCAGCGTCTGGAGGTGCCGGCCACGCCGACCGACAGCGGTGACCTGATGCGTGCCGAGATCGGCCTGGTCGCCATGGATACCATGCGGTGGCAGCAGCAGGACTGGGGCCAATCCAACCATCGGCAGAACCTGTCGCGCGTGGGCGGCGCGCCCAGCTGGGTGCAGGGTGCCTGGTACCCGGCATGCATCGATTGCGGCGAGGAGATGCCCTTCGTGATGCAGCTGGATTCGACACTGCCGACCACCAGTGGAGGCGCGCTGCTCTGGGGTAGTGGCGGCATGCTCTACACGTTCTGGTGTGCGAAGTGCCGGGTGAGCGGGCACTTCTGGCAGTGCACCTGAGCACAGCGCCCTCGCCATTGTCCTGATAGGTGCCAACGTTGGTTGGCGCGCCCCACTGCCCTGGTAGGTGCCAACCTTGGTTGGCACGCTTCTCGGCGCCGCGCCAGTCGAGCAAGCCCGACTCTACGGCTCTACGCGGAACGGCCCATGCCCCTGCAGCTCCTGCTGGTAGCGCCGCACATCGCGCCGCTCCTGCCGGCACCAGTCCTGCAGCGCTTCTGCGAATTCCGCATCAGCCACCCAGTGCCGGCTGCGCACCAGCGTCGGCAGGAAACCGCGCGCCAGCTTGTGCTCGCCCTGTGCACCCGGTTCGAATCGGGTCAGCCGTTCGCGCAGGCAGTATTCGATTCCCTGGTAGTAGCAGGCCTCGAAGTGCAGGCCGGGCAGGGTGGCGCCGCCCCAGTAGCGGCCGTACAGCGTGTCGCCACCGCGCAGGCACAGCGCGCCGGCAATCGGCTCGCCGTCCTGTTCGGCCAGGAACAGCACCAGCCCCCGGCCCAATGAAATGGCCAGATGGCGCAGGAAGGCCTCGGTGAGCGCCGGGGCGTTGCCGTACTCGAGGAACGTCTGCAGGTAGAAGCGATACATCGCCTGCAGGTCGGCACGGCGGGCTTCATCGCCGTGCACCACGCGGAAGGTGATGCCCTGGCGGGTGACCTTGGCCCGTTCCTGGCGGATGTTCTTGCGATGCTTGTGGTTCATCGCACCGAGGAACTGGTCGAATGTCGCCCAGTCACCCGGGTTCTGCCACTGGAACTGCACGTCTTCGCGCAGCAGCCAGTCATCGCCGAACAGCGCCTCGTCCCCTGCGGTGTGGAAGTTGATATGGGCCGAGGACACGTCCAGTGCCGGCAGCGCCTCGCGCAATGCCGACAGCAAGGTGGCGCGATCTGAATCGTGACGGGCCAGCAACCGCGGGCCGGTGACCGGTGAGTACGGCACCGCGCCCAGCCACTTCGGATAGTAGTCGCGGCCATGACGGGCATACGCGTTGGCCCACGCATGGTCGAACACGAACTCGCCGTGCGAATTGGTCTTCAGGTAGCCCGGAATGGCGCCGACCAAGCTGTCGCCTTCCCAGAGCGTGAAGTGCCGGGGCTGCCAGCCCCAGTCCTCGCGCAGGCAGCCGTGCTGTTCAAGGCCTGAGAGGAAGGCGTGGCTGACGAAGGGGTTCTGCCCGTCGTGCAGGGCATCCCAGTCGGTGGCGGGGATGGACTGCAGGGAGTCGAGGAAGCGGGGGGAAGGCATGAGGGAAGGATAGGGCAGATGAAACAGAAAGGCCGACGTACTCGCGTCGGCCTTTCATCCGGAGTCGGGCGTGGCTCGGCCCTACCGGAGCGGGTCAGCCTCTCAGCTGGCCTTGCCCTGTGCGTCCAGGTAGCGCTCTGCGTCCAGTGCGGCCATGCAGCCGAAGCCGGCCGAGGTGATCGCCTGGCGGTAGTGCTGGTCGGCCACGTCGCCGGCGGCGAAGACGCCTTCCACCGAGGTCTGGGTGGCATTGCCGCCCAGGCCCGAGCGGATTTCCAGGTAGCCGTTGTTCATCGCCAGCTGGCCGTCGAACAGGGTGGTGTTCGGGTGGTGGCCGATGGCCACGAAGAAGCCGTGGGCGTCGATGTCGCGGGTGCTGCCGTCCAGCGTGGACTTCACGCGCACGCCGGTCACGCCGGCGTCGTTGCCCAGCACTTCTTCCACCTGGTGGTGCCAGACGGTCTCGATCTTGCCTTCGGCCACCTTCTTGAACAGCTTGTCCTGCATGATCTTTTCCGCCTTCAGTGTGTCGCGGCGGTGGACCAGGTAGACCTTGCGGGCGATGTTGGACAGGTACAGGGCCTCTTCCACGGCGGTGTTGCCGCCACCGACCACGACCACGTCCTGGTCGCGGTAGAAGAAGCCGTCACAGGTGGCGCAGGCGGACACACCGCGGCCCTTGAACTCGTCTTCGGTCGGGATGCCCAGGTACTTGGCGGTGGCGCCGGTGGCGATGATCAGCGCATCGCAGGTGTACTCGTGGCTGTCGCCGATCAGCTTGAACGGGCGCTGCGACAGGTCGGCGGTGTGGATGTGGTCGAAAATGACCTCGGTCTCGAAGCGTTCGGCATGGGCCTGCATGCGCGCCATCAGGTCCGGGCCCATCAGGCCGTGGGCGTCACCCGGCCAGTTGTCCACCTCGGTGGTGGTCATCAGCTGGCCGCCCTGCTGCAGGCCGGTGATGACGACCGGCTTCAGGTTGGCGCGGGCGGCGTAGACGGCGGCGGTCCAACCGGCCGGGCCGGAACCGAGGATGACGAGGCGCTGGTGGCGGGAGGGCAGGCTGGTGCTCATGTAAACTCGCGAAAAGGTAGATGGGACAAGGCGCTGGCGATGTTTGCGCAGCATCCTTGGCTGGTCATAGAGTGGCGGCTGGGGCAGGGCGATTCAAGCCGATGAACGGAACGCCGTCATCCAGCAGTGGTTTCGGCCCCCGGTTGGCCTGCCGGACGTCGCATAACTGAAAACTGACGCCGTCTCATTTATTATCAATCACTAACAGCGCATTCCAAAGGTATGGTCTAAGGTGGCGAAGCAGGTCCCCGAACGCTCCAAGTCCGACGACAGCAAGGCGTCACGTCGCACGGCCGCGGCGGCGACGACCGACAATCCACGCCGCCAGCGTCTCTGGCGCGATCTGGGCCTGATCGCCATCGCGCCGGCCCTGCTGTACCTGGCGGCCAGTCTTTTCACCTATTCAGCGACTGATCCGGGCTGGTCGCATACCGGCAGCGTGGTCGCGCCGGTGCACAACCTGGGTGGCCGCGCCGGGGCCTGGATCGCCGACGTTCTGCTGCAGCTGTTCGGCTACATCGCCTTCCTGCTGCCGGTGGTGCTCGGCGCGCTGGCGTGGATCGCCATGTTCGGGCTCAAGCGCGAGAGCAAGGGCGAGAACGACCTGGATCCTGCGCTGCGCCTGGTCGGCCTGGTCGGTTTCCTCATCGCCGGCACCGGCTTCCTGCACGTGCGCCTGTTCAGTGGCGACGTCTCCAGCGCCGGCGGCATCCTCGGCAAGCTGGTGGGCAATTCGCTCACGGTGGGCTTCGGCGCGCTGGGCGCCAACCTGTTCGTGCTGGTGCTGCTGCTGGCCTCGATCACGCTCGCGACCGGGCTGTCCTGGTTCACGGTGATGGAGAAGATCGGCCGCGGCGTGATGTCGCTGGCGCCGTTGCTGGAACGCAAGAAGGAAGAAGTCACCGAGTGGAAGCAGACCCGGGTGATGCGCGAGGAGCGCCAGGAAGTGCGCAAGGCCGACGCCGAGGTGCGCGCCAAGCGCGAGCCGGTGAAGATCGAGCCGCGTCCGGAGCCGGTGATCGAGAAGAGCGATCGCGCCAAGCGCGATACCCAGATTCCGATGTTCCGCGGCGTCAACGGTGATGGCTCGGACCTGCCGCCGCTGGCGCTGCTGGATGATCCCAAGCCGCAGCCCAAGGGCTACGACGAAGAGACGCTGGAGACCCTGTCGCGGCAGATCGAGTTCAAGCTGAAGGACTTCCGCATCGATGCGCAGGTGGTCGGCGCCAATCCCGGCCCGGTCATCACCCGCTTCGAGATCGAGCCGGCACCGGGCATCAAGGTCAGCCAGATCAGTTCGCTGGACAAGGACATCGCGCGCGGCTTGTCGGTGAAGTCGGTGCGCGTGGTCGACGTCATTCCGGGCAAGTCGGTGATCGGCCTGGAAATCCCCAACGTCACCCGCGAGATGATCTTCCTGTCCGAGCTGCTGCGCTCGAAGGAATATGACAAGTCGGCCAGTGTGCTGACCCTGGCGCTGGGCAAGGACATCGCCGGTCGCCCGACCGTGGCCGACCTGGCACGCATGCCGCATCTGCTGGTGGCCGGTACCACCGGTTCGGGCAAGTCGGTGGCGGTCAACGCGATGGTGCTGAGCCTGTTGTTCAAGGCCTCGCCGAAAGACCTGCGGATGCTGATGATCGACCCGAAGATGCTCGAACTGAGCGTCTACCAGGGCATCCCGCACCTGCTGGCACCTGTGGTCACCGACATGAAGGAGGCCGCGAACGGCCTGCGCTGGTGCGTGGCCGAGATGGAGCGCCGCTACAAGCTGATGAGCGCAGTGGGCGTGCGCAACCTGGCCGGCTTCAACAAGAAGGTGAAGGAAGCCCAGGACGCAGGACAGCCGCTGATGGACCCGCTGTTCAAGCCGAACCCGGAACTGGGCGAGGCGCCGCGCCCGCTGGAAACGCTGCCGTTCATCGTCATCTTCATCGACGAATTCGCCGACATGATGATGATCGTCGGCAAGAAGGTGGAAGAGCTGATCGCGCGCCTGGCACAGAAGGCACGTGCGGCCGGCATCCACCTGATCCTGGCCACGCAGCGCCCGTCGGTGGACGTGATCACCGGCCTGATCAAGGCCAACATCCCGACCCGAATCGCCTTCCAGGTCAGCTCCAAGATCGACTCGCGCACCATCCTCGACCAGTCCGGCGCGGAAACACTGCTGGGCCACGGCGACATGCTGTACCTGCCGCCGGGCACCGCGCTACCCGAGCGCGTGCATGGTGCGTTCGTGTCCGACGATGAAGTGCATCGCGTGGTCGAGCACCTCAAGGCGATGGGCCCTGCCGACTATGTCGACGGCGTGCTGGACGAAGTGCAGACGATGGGCGACGGCGTGGTCGTCGGCGCCACCGGCCTGCCCGAGAACAGTTCGTCCGGCGACGAGTCCGACCCGTTGTATGACGAAGCGCTGCGGGTGGTCACCGAGACCCGCCGTGCATCGATTTCCGGCGTGCAGCGCCGGCTGAAGATCGGCTACAACCGTGCAGCGCGACTGATCGAGGCCATGGAAGCGGCCGGCGTGGTCAGCCCGCCCGAGCACAACGGCGACCGCACGGTGCTGGCACCGCCGCCGCCGAAGTAGGACCCGACGTATCCCCCACGACGTCCAAGGAACCGACGCATGCTTCACCCCGTACCAAGCGCGCTGGCACTGGCGCTGGCAGCCTTCCTGGCTGCCGGCCCGGCACTGGCAGACACCGCCACCTCCGCGCCCGCCACGGCGCCGCCTTCCACCAGCGGCGATACCGAAGCCAGCAATAACTTCAGCATTGTCCGTTACCGCGCCGACTACCAGGTGCGGCCGGATGCCGGCAATGTGCAGACCGAAACCTACGAAGTGCTGCTCAAGACCAAGGCCTCGGTCGAGCAGTTCAGCCAGGTGCGGCTGAGCTACAGCGAGAAGATGGAAACCCTGGAGGTGCTTGGCGCCTACACCATCACCGCCGACGGCCAGCGCCGTGACGTGCCGGCCGACCGCATCTACACCCAGGAAAGCTACTCCAGCGCCTCGGCGGCGATGTATGCCGACCGCAAGGTGCGGGTGATCGTGTTCCCGAACCTGGCCCCGGGCACCCGTCTGTACTACCAGGTGCGCCGCACCCAGGCCACGCCGTACTTCCCGGGCTATTTCGGCCTGTGGGAGACCTTCAATGTGTTCACCGAGTACGAGGACGCCGAAGTCACCCTGAGTGCGCCGGCCAACCTGCCGATGTTCATCGACAGCCGCGGCGTGCAGGGCAGCGATCGGCCGACGGTGAAGAACGGCCAGGCGCAGTGGCGCTGGCGCTACCAGCGTCGCGAGGCGATGCCGGCGCAGAACTGGTCGGCGGCGGGCTGGGAGTTCGGCCCGAACATCATGGCCAGTACCTATCGTGACTGGTCGCAGATGGGTCGCGCCTACCAGCTCAAGGCGGGCCCGGCGGCCGAGGTGACCCCGGCGCTGCAGGCGCTGGCTGATGAGATCACCGCGGGTATCAGCGACCGCCGCGAGCAGGCTGATGCGCTGTATCGCTGGGTTGCGCAGAACATCCGCTACGTCGCGGTGTACCTGGGCAATGGCGGGCTGGAGCCGAACAGCGCGCAGAGCATCCTCGACAACCACTACGGTGACTGCAAGGACCACGTGACGATCCTGGAGGCGCTGCTGGCAGCCAAGGGCATCGCCAGCTCGCCGGTGCTGATCGGTGCAGGTGGCGGCCCGACGTTGCCGAAGATTCCGGTGCTGGGCCGCTTCAACCACGCCATCACCTACATTCCCGAGTTTGATCTCTACCTGGATTCGACCACCGCGTGGGCGCGCTTCGGTCAGCTGCCGGAAGGTGATCTGGGTGCGCCGGTGATGCGTACCCGCGACGCCACGCTGGCACGCACCCCGGCCAATACGCCGGAGCGCAATGCCACCTCGATGGAGGTGCGTTTCACCTTCGACGCCAACGGCAACCTGCGCGGCGAGACGATTCCGAAACTGGGCGAGAACGCCGAGATCGGCATGCGCGCCCAGTTCTCCCAGCTCAACGCGCAGAACCGTGCGCGCGCTGAAGAGCAGATCATGGCCGCCTCAGGTTTCGATGGGCGAGGGCAGCTGCAGATCCAGGGCGTGCCGGTCGATCTGACCCGGCCGTTTGGCTATCGCATGGCGTTCCAGGCCGAGGACTACGCCGACTTCAGCGTGGCCGGCGGCATGGCCGTGCCGGACCCGCCGGGTGGCGAGTCGGTGCGTGGCTTGTACGCCACCGCCTCAGCGCCGGCCAACGAGACACCGTTCTACTGCAATGCCAGCCTGCGCGAGGAAACCTATCGCCTGCAGTTCCCGGCCAATGCGCCGATCATCGCCATCCCGGCCAGCCAGCGTTTCGCCAATGCCGCCGGCGAGTACCGGGTGGACTGGAGTCGCGAGGGCCAGGAGGTGATCGTGCACCACCGCTTGCAGCAGAATGCAGTGCGTGGGCCAGAGGCGTTGTGCCAGCCGCAGGACTATCCGGCGTTCCGCGCGCTGTATCGCGAAGTGCGGCGTGGCTTCCGCGGCCAGGTGCTGTACGGCAAGCTGCCGGGATCCGGTGGCTGAATCGCCGATGGACGTTCAGGGCGGCATAATGTCGCCCTGATCGCCCATTCATCTTTCCCCGGGCACACTGGCAACCACCTTTCCTGGCGCCCGCGCCCACAGGATTCCCGCATGAACTTCCGCTTCCGCCGTTTCCTTGCCACCACCACCCTGGCCGTGGCCTGCGCCGCCGCCGGCAGCGCCTGGGCTGGCGCCCGCGATGACCTGAAGACCTTCACCAGCGGCCTGAAGGGCCTGGATGGCCAGTTCAGCCAGCAGGTGTTCGACAGTCGCGGCAAGGTGAAGGAATCAACCAGTGGTCGCGTGGCCCTGTCGGCGCCGCGCCTGTTCCGTTGGGAATACGTGCGCCCGCACGAACAGCTGATCGTGGCCGACGGCAGGAAGGTCTGGATGTACGAGCCGGACCTGGAGCAGGCCACCGTGCGCGAGCAGGGCAAGGAAGAGCAGAACAGCCCGCTGACCGCGCTGATCAACCCGGCGCTGCTGGAGCAGCAGTACGACGTCAGCGAAGAGGCCGCGCAGCGCGACGGCCTGCAGTGGCTGTCGCTGTCGCCGAAGCGCGAGACCGAAGCCAGCTTCCAGTACGCCGCGCTGGGCTTCAACGCGCAGGGGCTGGCCAAGATGGAAATCACCGATGCGGTTGGCCAGCGTACCGTGATCAGCTTCAGTGGCTGGAAGCGCAACCCGGGCTTCGCCGCCGGCACCTTCAGCTTTACGCCGCCGAAGGGCACCGACGTCATCGGTAATTAATGGTGGTCGCCGGGCATGGCCTGGCGCTACCTGCTCTGGTGGGTGCCAACCGGCACCGCCTTGGTGGGTGTCAACCTTGGTTGACACGCTTTTGATCTGCCGGCCAGCGGCCGGCACTACCGAATCCTGTGGCCCGGCGCCAACCGCTCTGGTGGGTTTCAACCGGCACCGCTTTGGTGGGTGTCAACCTTGGTTGACATGCTTTTGATCTGCCGGCCAGCGGCCGGCACTACCAGACATCGCGTCCCGCCCGCCGGGCACGGTCCGGCGCTACCGTTGGGCGGCGCGGTACAATGACCGGGTGCCAAGACATCGCTCCACTTCATTCCCCGGACCCGATCTGCTGAGCGTCGATCGGGAACACATGCGCCCGCTGGCCGAGCGCATGCGCCCCCGCACCCTGGACGAAATGGTCGGGCAGAAGCGCCTGCTGGCGCCGGACAGTGCGCTGCGCCGCGCGGTCGAATCCGGTCGCGTGCATTCGATGATCCTGTGGGGGCCGCCGGGCTGCGGCAAGACCACGCTGGCGCTGCTGCTGGCCGAGTACGCCGATGCGGAATTCCGCGCCATCTCTGCCGTGCTGTCCGGCCTGCCGGAGGTGCGCCAGGTGCTGGCCGAGGCCGCGCAACGCTTCGCCGAAGGCCGCCGCACCGTGTTGTTCGTGGATGAGGTGCACCGCTTCAACAAGGCGCAGCAGGATGCGTTCCTGCCGCATATCGAGCGCGGCACCATCCTGTTCGTCGGTGCCACCACCGAGAATCCATCCTTCGAGCTGAATTCGGCGCTGCTGTCGCGTTGCCGCGTGCATGTGCTGGAAGGCGTTTCGCCCACAGACATCGTTGAGGCGCTGGAGCGTGCGCTGGGTGACCGCGAACGCGGCCTGGGTGAAGAGCACATCGAGGTCGCTCCCGAGCTGCTGCTGGAAATTGCGACCGCCGCCGACGGCGACGTGCGCCGTGCGCTGACCCTGCTGGAGATCGCCGCTGAGCTGGCGGGCGGGGAGGGTGGGCGCATCACGCCGCAGACCCTGACCCAGGTGCTGGCCGATCGTACCCGCCGCTTCGACAAGGGCGGCGAGCAGTTCTACGACCAGATCTCGGCGCTGCACAAATCCGTGCGCAGCTCCAACCCGGACGCCGCGCTGTACTGGCTGACCCGCATGCTCGATGGCGGCTGCGATCCGTCTTACCTGGCGCGCCGGCTGACCCGCATGGCCATCGAGGATATCGGCCTGGCCGACCCGCGTGCGCAGAGCATGGCGCTGGAAGCGTGGGACATCTATGAGCGGCTGGGCAGTCCGGAGGGAGAGCTCGCGTTCGCCCAGCTGGTGCTTTATCTGGCCAGCACGGCGAAGTCGAATGCCGGCTATGCGGCCTTCAACCAGGCCAAGTCCGATGTGCGCGAGAGCGGCACAGAAGAAGTGCCGCTGCACCTGCGCAATGCGCCGACCAAGCTGATGAAGGAACTGGGCTACGGCGCCGAGTACCAGTATGACCACGATGCGGAGGGTGGCATCGCGCTCGACCAGACCGGTTTCCCGGATGCGATGGGCGAACGGGTGTACTACAACCCGGTGCCGCGCGGGCTGGAAATCAAGTTGAAGGAAAAGCTGGATCGTTTGCGCGCCGAGCGCGAGGCTGCGCGCGCCGCGAAGGGCCGCTGACCCGGTTCATGTGGCGTCGAGCCATGCTCGACTTCGCTCTTGGCAGGCTTGTTGGCATATTCGGTAAGGCAGTCGAGCACGGCTCGACCCTGCAGTGGCAACATTGTTCCCGGCACGTTCATTTGGCACACTGCGCGGCTACTTTTTCAAGGATCGATGCCGTGCAGGAAATGATTCTGCCGTTGAAGCGCTACGCCCAGTTCGAGGGCCGCGCGAACCGCCGCGAGTACTGGATGTACCAGCTGTTCCTGTTCCTGGTCGCAACGGCAGTGATGCTGCTGGCCGGCGTGCTGGCGATCCTCCTGCGCAACAGTGCCGAAGCGCTGGCCGGCATCCTGATCGGCATGGTGGTGCTGCTGTGTGTGATGTGGCTGGCCACGATCGTGCCGCTGATCGCAGTGACCGTACGCCGCCTGCATGACTGCAACCAGTCGGGCTGGCTGTTCCTGCTGGCGCTGGTACCGGGTGGCGGGATCGTGATCATGATCTTCTCGCTGCTGCCGGGCACGCCGCAGGAGAATGTGTATGGTCCGGTGCCTACGGGGCCGTGATGATGCATGAGTCGAGCATGGCTCGACGCTACAGAGGCAAAGAAAAGAAGCCGGCATTTTGCCGGCTTCATCTTTACTTGATGGTGCAATCGCCGAAGGACAGGTAATCGGTGCCCGAGCTGAACTGCAGCGTGCAGCTGGCGGTGAAAGTCGCGCCTTCTTCCAGTGCGCCCAGCTTGGCCGCCTGCTGTTCGTCGTCGCTGGTCAGCCGGGCCAGGACATTGCCCTGGTCATCGCCGGCCTCGATCAGTGGCTCGCCCGCCAGGTTGCTGGAAACGCTCAGTGCGACGGCAGTGAATGTCACCGTCTGGTTGAGTTGGTCCATGCCCAGTGACGAATTGCCGGCCTCTTCAAAGGCCTGGTAGAGCGTTGGCAGGTCCTGTGCGGCATGGGCGGCCAGCGGTGCGAGCAGGCCAAGGGAAAGGGCGATCAGGGTGGTGCGCTTCAAGGTGTTCTCGCAGTCACGGGATCCATTCCCGTGGGTGGTGGTCAGTAGATCCACGCCATGCGTGGATAGGTTTGGCAATAGACAGGGCGCGGCCGATGGCTCGATCACCCATCCATCCGCAGCCCTGCGAGGGTAGGGCGCTCCTGCGCCCCGCTGCCGGGCAAAATAGTGGATTCAGTGTTTCCGGTGCAACCGGGAAAATGAACGTATCGCGCGCGTGATACACAGTGTGACGTTTGATCGATGTGATAATCATTCGCGTTTAAGGTAGACTGCGGTCCCCTATGAACCGGCGGCCATTGGTCGCTCCTGCCGCCGCTGATGATGCATTTCGTCCCGCCTTCGCGCCGTGGTCCGCTGGCCCGCGGCCTGGCCGCCTTGATGATGGGTCTGCTCCTGGCCACCCCGTACGCCCATGCGCAGCAGCGCAATCCACTGCAGAAAATTGGCCACACCGTACTCGACGAGCCGGCGGCCAGCTATCGCTTCGAGCATTTCGTGGTGGACAGTCCCGACCAGCAACGCCGCTGGCGGGTGAACCTGGTGATTCCGGCCAAGGCCGGCAAGACGCCCTCCCCGGTGCTCTACGCGCTGGACGGCAATGCCGTCGCCATGGTGCTGGATCAGCCGTTGCTGGCCGAGCTGGCCGCGCGCAAGGCGCCACCGGTGCTGGTGCTGATCGGCTACGACAACGACCTGCGCATCGATTCCAAGGCGCGCACCCGCGACTACACCGCGTGGATCGACCGCGCCGACGATGAGAGCGGTACGACACAGGCGGTCGGCGGTGGTGCTGCGGTCTTCCTGGATGTGATCGAACGCCGCATCAAGCCGGAAGTCGAGCGTCGCGCACGCATCGATACGCAGCAGCAAGCGCTGTGGGGCCACTCGCTGGGTGGGTTGTTCGTGCTCAATGCGCTGTACACCCGTCCCGCCGCCTTCCAGTCCTATCTGGCGGCCAGTCCCTCGCTGTGGTGGAGCCAGGGCGCGGCGCTGGGTGATCCGGAACAGCAGTTCGTGCAGAACGTGCATGGCCAGCCGGCAAAGCTCTGGTTGATGCTGGGCGGTGCCGAGCGTGTTGGCGATCGTGGCAAGCGCGACCTGAGCAACCCAAGGGTGGTCGCGCACCTGCGCCGCATCGGTGGCGCCACGCCGGATGCGGCGTGGCAGTTGTCAGAACGGTTGGCCAAGGTGCCGGGCATGAGCGTGCAGTACCGCGAGTTCCCGGGGCTGGGACACGGCCCGATGCTGCCGGCCTCGTTCCATGCCGCGCTACATGAACTGTACGGCGTGACCGACCGCAGCGCCGGTGACGGTGCCCCCACGGATGGTGACAACGCCGCCGAGTGAATCCCTTCGCACGCGATGCCGTGCGACCCCACTACCCAGGCGAGGCTGCCGGCGTGCAGCGGCCCAGGCAACCGATGAATCCCGCGTCACGTGGCGCGGCCTACGTGTGCAAGGAGCCTTCCATGTCGTTCCGTCCGTCTTTCCGTCTCACCTCTCTCGCCGCCGGCCTGTTGCTGGCGGTGACCGCCACCGCGCAGCCGGTGTTCGACCAGCCGGCCAACGCCACCTTCAAGGGTGAAGTCGTCTCACGCGGTGAGAACGTGGTTCCCGGCAGCACTGCCGACGTGGTCGGCCGCGGTTTCGTGCCGGGCCAGAAGGTCAGCCTGCTGCGTGGCGACAGCGTGCTCAACGCGCAGCCGCTGGTGGTCGACGCTGATGGCAACTTCAAGGCCCAGTTGAGCATTCCGGCCGACGCGGTGCCGGGCACCCATCCGGTGGTGGTGCGCGCCAGCCAACCGGCTGCGGCCACCGTGCTGAAGCTGCGCGTCTCGCCGCAGCTGCCGCTGTCCGGCCAGGCGCAGTTCGCCACCCAGTCCAACAAGCTGGTGCCGGGCCTGTACCAGTCGGCCTACAGCGCCGCCAGCAATGCGGTGTTCGTGACCTCGGCGGTGGGCCGCCCGCCGGTGACCCAGTCGCAGCTGCTGAAGCTGGACCCGAAGTCGCTGAAGGTGACCAAGGCGATCACCCCGGCGCAGGTGCCGGGCAGCACCAATGGTGCGGTCTATGCGGTCTACGGCGTGGGCGTGGATGACACCAACGGCAATGTCTGGGTCACCAACACCCGCCAGAATTCCATCGCGGTCTATCGCCAGAAGGACCTGTCGCTGGTCCATCAGTTCCCGGTCGATGCCGTGCCGCACGCGCGCGACGTGGCGGTCGACGGCACGCGCGGCAAGGTGTTCGCTTCTGCCACCGGCGAGGACCACCTGTCGGTGTTCGATGCGAAGACCTTCAAGGAACTGCCGCAGGTGACGCTGGAATCCGGCGTGGACGACGGCAAGTTCACCCCGATGAGCCTGGTGCTGGATGAGAAGGGCGGCAAGCTGTTCACCGTCAGCATCGGCACCCCGGAGGCGGCAGTGATCGATGTGGCCAGCGGCAAGGTCGAGAAGGTCATCGATCTGGGCAATTCGATCAGTGCCTCGGGCGTGGCCTTCGACGCGGCGCGCAACCGCCTGTACGTGGCCTCGCAGGGCACCGACAACCTGCTGATCGTCGACGTGGCCGCCGGCAAGGTGCTGCACGATGTGCCGGTCGGCGCCGGCGCGCTGAACGTCGCCTTCGATGATGCCTCCGGCCTGGCCTACGTCAGCAACCGTGGCGCTGGCACGGTCACCGTGGTGAACGGTGACGGCAAGGTGGTCGCCAATCTTGATGGCGGCACGCTGCCGAACCACGTCCGCGCCGATGGCAAGGGCAACGTGTTCGCGGTGAACAAGTCGCGCGGCGCTGAAGACCCGAAGGGTGACCGCATCACCCGCATCACCCCGAAGCAGTAAGTCACACGGTGGGGCGGCGTGCGCGTCGCCCTGCCAGCAAGGAGAATGTGCATGAACATCGCGTCCCGTCTGCGCCTGTGTGCGCTTCCGTTGGCTGTTTCGCTGGCGTTGGCTGCCTGTGGCGGCTCGTCGGCTCCCTCTGATGCCAATACGCCTGCCGAGTCGCCCGCAGCAACGGCGGCCGCTGCGGAAACCGCGCTGCCGGCAGGCTGGCAGCGCGTGGCAGGAGCCGAAATGCCGGCCGTGCACGGCCAGAAGGCGGTGCTCCCAGCCAAGGTGCATTCCGATGATGGCGCCGATATCGAAGTGGCCGATACCAGCCGGATCATCGCCGGTGGCGACGACGTCATCGCGGTGATCGAAGCACTGGGGCTGGGCAAGCAGGTATTTGCCGCGCCGACCAACACCACCACCCAGGCCGGCCTGGCCGCGCCGCACCAGTTCCTGTTCAACCGAACCACTGGCGTGGAGGGCGTGCTGAGCCTGCAGGGCTCGCTGTTCCTCGGCAACAGCCTGCGCCGCCATACCGAACTGGCCAAGAAGCTGCGCGAAGTGGGCGAGCCGGCGGTGGTCATCGATGACCTGCAGCCAGCGCCGGACAAGGTGCGCAAGGTCGCTGCTGCACTAGGGCTGGCCGAGGCAGGGCAAGCACTGGCCACGCAGGTGCAGCGTCAGCTCGACGAGGCTGCAGCGATTGGCAAGGGCCTGGGCCATGCGCCACGACTGATCCACGTGTCGGCCACCGGCGCTGGCGGCTCACCGACTGTTGCCGGTGCCGACAGCGCCTCGGCGCAGCTGATCGCGCTGGCTGGCGGCGTCAACATCGGCACCGAGGCGGGGGTGAAGAACTACTCGCAGCTGAGCAATGAAGGCGTGGTCGCCGCAGCGCCGGAGGTGATCCTGGTGACCGAGCATGACCTGCAGCTGTTCGGCGGTGCCGAGGGCCTGTGGGAGGCGTACCCGACGCTGAAGCAGACCCCGGCCGGGCAGGCCAATCGGGTTTGGGTGATGCCGGACGTGCAGCTGAAGTACACCAGTGTTGGTTCCGGTGCGGGCGCGCTGGCGCTGGCCAAGGCCCTGGCGGCGTTGCCGAAGGCATGAGTCCGGCGGATCGGCGCCGCCGTCGCGGGCGGACGATGTTGCTGGTGGCGTTGCTGGCACTGCTGGCTGCGGTGCTGGCCTCGTTCGCCGTGGGCCCGCTGCGGCTGCCGCCGCTGGAGGTGATGCAGGCATTGGCGGTGAAGCTGGGCCTGCTCGATCCGCAGGCGGTCAGCAGCCGTGATCTGGCGGTGGTCTGGCAGCTGCGCATTCCGCGTGCCCTGCTGGGTGCGATGGTCGGTGCGTCGCTGGCGATGGCCGGTGCCAGCCTGCAGGGCCTGTTTGGCAATCCGCTGGCCGACCCCGGGATCGTCGGTGTCAGCCAGGGCGCTGCGCTGGGTGCAGTGGCTGCCATCGTGCTGGGGGCCGCCGGTGCGGCAGGCTGGCTGGTGCCGGTGGCCGCGTTCGTTGGCGGCGCGCTGGCGATCGGCCTGACCTATGCGCTGGCGCGGCCCGGGAAAGGCAGTGGCAATGCCACGCTGCTGCTGGTCGGCATCGCGATGGCCGCGTTCTGCTCGGCGCTGATCGGTTTCCTCACCTACATCGCCAGCGAAAGCGAACTGCAGTCGCTGGTGTTCTGGCAGATGGGCTCGCTGGCGCGTGCCAACTGGGCCGATGTGGCGGCGGTGGTGCCCCTGTTTGCCATCGGCGTGTTCGCGTTGCAGCGGTTGGCCACGCCATTGGACATGCTGGCGCTGGGCGAACGCCAGGCGCAGCACCTCGGGCTGGACGTGACCCACACGCGGCGTCGCCTGGTGGCGTTCAGTGCGCTGCTGGTGGGCGCGGCGGTGGCCTTTGCCGGTTCGATCAGTTTCGTGGGCCTGGTGGTGCCGCACGTGGCACGCCTGCTGGTCGGCCCCGGGCATCGCTGGTTGCTGCCGTTGTCCGGCCTGCTCGGTGCGCTGCTGATCGTAGTGGCCGACACCGCGGCCCGCACGCTCGATCCGCCGGCGGAGATTCCGCTGGGCTTGTTCTCGGCCGCGCTGGGCGCGCCGTTCTTCCTCTGGCTGGTGCTGCAGCAGCGCCGCAAGGCGGCGCCATGAGCGTACTGCTGAAGCTGCACGAGGTGGTGGTGCGCCGCCAGCAGCGCGAGATCCTGCATGGCATCTCGCTGGCGTTCGAGCCGGGTACCGTGACTGCGCTGGTTGGCCCGAACGGCGCAGGCAAGTCCACGTTGCTGGCGGTAGCGGCCGGCGACCTGCGCGCCGATGCGGGCGAGGTGAGCCTGTTGGGCAAACCGCTGGCCAGCTACAAGGCCGGGCCGCTGGCGCGCGAGCGCGCGGTAATGCCGCAGGAGCACGGCGTTCGTTTCGCCTTCAGCGTAGAGGAGGTGGTGGCGATGGGCCGGTTGCCACACCCGCCGGACCCGGTCACGGACGAAGCCCGGGTGGAAGCGGCCATCGATGCCGCCGAACTGCAGGCGCTGCGCCTGCGCGAGGTGCAGCAGCTGTCCGGTGGCGAGTCCGCCCGCACCACGTTCGCGCGCGTGCTGGCGCAGGACACGCCGTTGCTGCTGCTCGATGAGCCGACCGCCGCGCTGGATCTGCGCCATCAGGAGCGCACGCTGCGCAGTGTGCGCGCCTGTGCCGAAGCCGGTGCGTGCGTGATCGTGGTGCTGCACGACCTCAATCTTGCCGCCGGCTATGCCGATCGCATCGTGCTGCTGGAGCAGGGCAGGGTGGCAGCCGATGGCACGCCGCTGCAGGTGCTGACCGAAGACAACCTGCAGCGGGTCTACCAGCAGGATGTGGTGGTGCTGGAGCACCCGCGGCGCGGCGTGCCGCTGGTGGTGGTGACCTGAGCGAGGGCCCGCCAGGTTGCTCCGGGTATCATGATTGCTTCGTTTTCTTCAATGGACTGATGCCATGTTCCGCACCGTTACCTGCAGCGTGCTGCTCGCCGCAATGATTGCTTCCGCTTGCGCTGCCAATGCGGCGTCGACCTCTCAGGTTTCGCTGACCGACGCGGCCGAGAACGCCTCGCTGATCGAGACCCGACATTCCAATAGCGACGGTGCCGCTGTGACGTCGATGAAGACGCAGTACTTCGCCAACGAGGAAATGTCGGTGAGCTGGGACGACCAGCAGGTGCTGGTGCTGTGCAGGGAGACGGCGTACCTGAAGATTCCTGCGACCAAGCTCAAGGTCGGTGCGTTGACCTCCGAACAGCGGCAGATGATCGTCTATCAGGCGCTGATGTCAGGCCTGGGGGCTGTCGCGGGCGTCATCGGGCCGGCCGGCGAGGTGGTGGCCGTGGCCGATGACGGCAGCGAGACCCGCAGCGTTGGCGAAAGCAGCTGGGCGTATGGTGTTGAGCGATACGAGGTGATCACCCAGCGGTTGCCGGACGGTGCACTTCGGGTCCGGACCCGCAAGACGGAAACCGTGAATACCGCGCCTCCGGCGGGCCTGGACGACATGTTCAGTACCGAGGACGATCAGGCGGCACGCCTGTCCGAGCTGGCGCCGGTGGGGAGCTGGACCGAAGTGCTGATCCACGGTGGCGCACGGCTGCCGCACATGGACCCGGCGACGTCGCTGAAGGGCTGGATCTCGATGGGGGATGACCACGCTGCGACGGTGGGTGAGGCGCGCAAGCTGCACGACTGCAAGTAGGACATGGCAGGGGTCAGAGCCCTTTGCTTTGGGCAAAGGGATCCGACCCCGATGTCGTTCGGCCTCATCGTTCTATTAATGTGTGCAATATTCACTTGCGCGCCAGATTGGCAGGTCTAGAATGCGCCCCATGAACCGGATGCCGCTCCTGAAGTTTTTCACCCTGACCCGCGCAAGCGCGGAACGGGCGTGTCTGCCTGGAGCCCCACGAGGCCGTTGAAGCGGCCATCGCTGGACCTTCGACAGAGCGCCCTCCGGGGCGCTCTTTTCGTTTTTGTTTTTTGTGAGTCGACTAACAGTCGACTCTACCCAGTCGACGCTACCTGCTCGACTCTACCCAGTACTGCGAAGGAGAACGTGCCATGCACCAGATCGCCGAGACCGAACGCTAGCCGCGCACCCTGTCGCCAACCGGGGTGTGCGGCCCCTGAAGTTGGCTTTGCAGGAACCTCTTTATGAACACCCACGTCCTTTCCCGTCGTCGCAACCTTGGCATCATTGCCCACATCGACGCCGGCAAAACCACGCTGACCGAACGCCTGCTGTGGAAAAGCGGCGAGATCCACCGCGTCGGCGAAGTGCACGACGGCAATGCAACCACCGATTTCTCGGCGATCGAGCGCGAACGCGGCATCACCATCGGCGCTGCCGCCGTGCAGGCGCAGTGGGCGCCACGTGACCTGCCGCCGCATCGGCTGACCCTGATCGACACCCCCGGCCATATCGACTTCGCCATCGAAGTCGAGCGTTCACTGCGCGTGCTCGACGGCGCGGTGGCCGTATTCTCGGCCGTGGACGGCGTGCAGCCGCAGTCCGAGACGGTGTGGCGCCAGGCGCGTCGCCATCGCGTGCCGCTGATCGCTTTCGTCAACAAGATGGACCGCGTCGGCGCGTCGTTCGCGCGCGTGCTGGAGCAGCTGCAGGACAAACTGCAGGCGCGACCGTGGGCGTTGGGCGTGCCGTTGGGCAGCGAAAGCGGCTTCAATGGCTGGGTCGACCTGGTCGATGAGCGCGTGCTGCAGTGGCAGGATGGCGCCGCAACCACGGTGGCCCCGTGGGACGACGCGGCACGCGCGCAGTGGCAGGCTCAGCGCGATGCGCTGGTCGAAGCCGTGGCCGATCACGATGAACAACTGGCCGATGCCTGGCTGGAAGGTCGCGTGATCGATGCCGAACAGCTGCGCGCGGCGATCCGCCGGGCGACGCTGGCGGGTGCGGGCGTGCCTGTGCTGGCCGGTGCTGCGTTCAAGGACAAGGGCATCGAGACGCTGCTGGATGCGGTGGTCGACTACCTGCCGTCGCCGCTGGATCGCCCTGCCGTCAGCGCTGAAAGCGATGAGGGCGAGGTGGTGCTGCCGCCGGATCCGGAGGGGCCGCTGGCCGGCCTGCTGTTCAAGATCACCCACCAGCAGCACGGCGCGCTGAGCTTCGTGCGGCTGTACTCGGGCACCTTGAAGGTGGGCGACGCCGTGGCCAGTTCGCAGCATCCGCAGGGTCGGCGCGTCAGCCGGCTGGTGCGGGTGCAGGCCGACCAGACCCACGACATCGAGCAGGCCGTGGCCGGTGACATTGTCGCGGTGCTGGGCTGGAAGGATGCGGTCAGTGGCGAAACGCTGAGCGGCCGTGCGCAGCCGCTGCGCCTGGAGAATATCCAGGCCCAGGCGCCGGTGCTGGCGTGGCGCCTGGAGCCGGCGCGTGCGGCCGACCTGATCCGGATGGCGCAGGGCCTGGCCAGCCTGGCCCAGGAAGACCCGTCGTTCCGCGTCGAAACCGATCGCGACACGGCGGAAACCCTGGTCTGGGGCATGGGTGAGCTGCACCTGGAGGTGATGGTCGAGCGCCTGCGCAGTGAGTGGAAGGTGGACGTGGGCGTAGGTGCGCCGCGCGTGGCCTACCAGGAGACGCCGCTGCGTGCGATGACCGGCGTCGTCGGGCGACTGGTCAAGCAGACCGGTGGACAGGGCCAGTTCGCGCACGTGGTGCTGGATGTGTCGCCGCGTGAGGACGACCAGGTGGTGTTCAACGACCGCATCGTCGGTGGCGTGGTGCCGCGCAGCTTCATCGCTGCGGTCGAGAAGGGTGTACGTGCCGCGCTGTCGGAAGGGCCGCAGGGTCATCCGGTGGTCGGCATCGAGGTCAGTCTTGTCGATGGCCAGACCCATGCCAAGGACTCTTCGGAGATGGCGTTCCATCGCGCGGGTGCCGAGGCGATCAAGGCCGCGCTGGCCGAAGGTGGCACGCAGCTGCTGGAACCGGTGATGGCGGTGACGGTGCATTCGCCGTCGGCGTCGGTGGGCGATGTGGTCGGCGACCTCAACCGGCGCCACGGTCGCATCGCCCGCATCGAGGACCAGGACGGTCGCGCTGAGGTCAGTGGTTTTGCGCCATTGGCGCAGCTGGTGGGTTACACCACGTCGCTGCGTTCGCTCAGCCAGGGGCGGGCGAGTAGCGAGGCGCACCTGCACGGCTACGAGCCGGTACGCGCTGCATGAGGAAACGTGGGGGGAGCCCGTTCGCGGGCTCCCCTTTTTGTGTTCGGGGGCGCGCATCCACGCATGGCGTGATCTACAGGGCGATCGGGTCGCGAGCTCTGCAGTAGATCCACGCCATGCGTGGATGGGGTCCTCGGGATGCGATTTTTTGCATTGCATCGCAACAAAACTGCAGAAAAGGCTGGATTAAAGTGATGCCTCACGATAAATTGCGCACCCCCCGTTGCTCGCCGCCGCCCGCACCCTTCTCATGCGTGATGACAAAGACCCCGGAACCCTGGAGCTGACCCTGCCGCGAAAGCGCGGCCGTCCGCCCAAGTTCGGGTACGCCATGAGTGACGCGCAACGGGCCGCGCGCTACCGCGCGCGCCGGGCAGGGCAGGCCAACCACGCGGATGTGCGGTCCTGTTCGGACATGGTGCTGCTGGACAAGATCCGCGCGGCGGTCAGCGCGCGTGACACCGAACTGGCCGGTTTCCTGGTCCATGTGCTCTGGCAGCGCTACCCCCTGCAGCTGAAATAGGCCGACGATGGGGTGGCCGTTGTCATCGAGCTTGTTGATAATGCGGGATTCAGGTTGTTCCCGCTGGCGCGCCCGGGATGGCAGGCGCGCATGATCGAACGGTTCCCAAGATGACCACCACCAGCGACACCACCACCGAAGCGGCGCCGAGCAACGCCCCCCTGTTCTACACCCGTCCGGTGCCGCTGCAGGCCGATGTGCACGCCGACCTGCGCATCCTGCCGGGCAGGCTCGAGTTTGCCGCGGGCAACAACGCCATTCCGCTGGTGCTCGGCGAGTTCTCGCTGGCGCTGCACCACTTCCCGATCCTCTTCGCTGGCCCGACCGCAGTGCCGATGGCTGCCGTTGGCGTATCCGACCAGAACCTGTTCATCAAGGATGGCCTGTGGGAAGACGAGGCCTATATCCCGGCCTACCTGCGTCGCCACCCCTTCATCTTCATCGACACCGGCTCGGACAATGATTTCCTGCTGGGCATCGACGAAGAGAGCTCGCGCGTGGTCAAGGGCGGTGACGAAGGCCAGCCGCTGTTCGTCGATGGCAAGGCCACCGACATGGTGCAGCAGGCGCTGGAGTTCTGTGGCCAGTTCACCCGTGAGCACGAACAGACCCAGGCTTTCTCCAAGGCCCTGATCGACAACGGCCTGCTGGTCGAGCGCAACGCCACCGTGCGTACCCCGGATGGCCGTGAGTTCAACCTCAATGGTTTCCAGGTCGTCGACGTCGAGAAGTTCGTCGCGCTGCCGGAAGCCACTGTGGTCGAGTGGCATCGCAGTGGTTGGCTGGCGCTGATCCACCAGCACCTGATGTCGCTGGGTCGCTTCAACGACCTGACCCGTCGCCAGGTCGAGCGTCTGGCGGCCTGATCAGGCCCCGGGCATGGCTTCCGCAGCGCGGGAGCCATGCCATTGCTGAAGGACGCGCAACAGGCGTCGCGCATCGGCCCAGTCGGGTGTGGCGTCGCGACCCAGCTCCCACAGGTCGCCCGCCGTGTCCGCCTCTACGGCAGCTCCGTATATCTGCAGGGCCCCCTGAAGCCGGTGCGCGTGATGGCATAGGTCAGTGGCACTGGCGTCATCGATGGCCTGTTCGATCCGCAGCAGCTCGTGGCCGATGTCCGTGATGTAGGCGGCGTCGCCTGCGGCTGTGCCCATTGCGATGGCCTGTCCGGTCGCCGGCAGCTCCAGCGCCCGCAGCAGTGACTCAAGCTGTAGTGGCTTGGTCAGGGTGGCGTCGAACCCTGCTTTCCGGCAGCGCGCCACATGCCGACGATCACGGCGTGCCGACAGCGCGATCAGTCGCAGTGGGGCACGCGCCTGCCTGCGCAACTGCATGGCCAGCGCATAGCCATCCATGTCCCCGAGCCCGATGTCGAGCAGGATCACGCTGCGCGGTCTCACGGCCTGCTCGGCAAGCGCGCTGGCGGCGTCGCCAGACGCGTGTACATCGGCACCCAGGCGGCGCAGCTGCTCGCTGATGACCCGGCGATTGAGGGCGTGGTCCTCCACCAGCAGCAGCTCAACCCCGCCCAGCGGCGTTCCCGCGCCGGCGCTGGCGGTTGACGTGACCTTGGCCTTGGCGGGGCGTACCGGCAGGCGCAGGGTGAAGCGACTGCCGCGCCCGGGGACGCTGTGTACTGACAGGTTGCCGCCCATTGCGCGGGCAAGCGCATGCGCGATCATCAGTCCCAATCCGCTGCCTCCGCGCTCCTTGCCGTCTCCGCCCTGCTGGAATGGCTGGAACAGCACGGTGAGTTGCTCTGCAGTGATGCCGATTCCGCTGTCGATCACATCCAGCATGAGCTCACGAGGGTGGTTGCCTGGCGTCAGTTGAAGGCGCAGCTCGATGCCGCCGACGTCGGTGAACTTGAGTGCGTTTCCCAGCAGGTTGTCGATGATCTGGCGCAGTCCTTCCGGATCGATGGCGACAATGGGGCAGGGCTCGGGGAGGCAGTCGAAGCGAAGCGCCAGCCCGCGCTGCCGAGCCTGGGGACGAATTGCATCCAGCGATTGGCGGCAGAGTCGTGCAATGTCGCAAGGTTCTACGTGCGGCTTGAAGGTGCCGCTGGCCAGGCGTGAGAACTCCAGCGAGCGGTTGAGCAGGTTGCGCAGCGAGGAGCCCGCGGCATGTGCAGCCGCCAGCGCTTCTCGCTGCCCCATGGGCGCCGACGGCTGGCTGAGCAGGTCGATCGAGGCAAGGACTGCCTGGGCCGAATTGCGCACCTCGTGGCTCAACATGCCAATCGCGCGGGCGCGGGCACGGTCTTCAGTACGCAGGCGCCTGTGCCAGGCATGCCACAGGAACGGGGCGACTGCCAATGCGGCAGCCAGGGCCGGCAGCCACTGCGGGGGCAGCTGACGCATCCAGTCCAGGACGTGCTCCAGCGAGGCGGGGGCCGCCTGTTGGGCCCATAGCTGCAACAGGCCGGCATGTTCCTCCAGCGTAATGTCGTGCAATGCCCGCTCGATGCGCTCCAGCAGCTGGCGATCTTCGTGGCGCGCAAGCAGGTGCAGGTCGGTGGAGAAATCGCTGTCGAAAGGCTGCAGGTGCAGGTGCCCGGCGAAATGCCGACGGATCAGGGGCCGCAGGGTCGTTTCCAGGCCGATTGCCAGATCGGCGGTGCCGTTTTCAACAGCTGCCAGCGTGGCGTGCCGATCGGCCAGGTGCAGCAGGCGGACGTGCGGATGGCGCGCGGCCAGCCATTCCGCATACGGCCCCCCTTCGAGCACGGCCAGGACCTGCTGGTCCAGTTCCGTGATATCGCGTGGCAGGCGTTCGCCGCTGCGGCCGGCGAGCATCGTCTTGCCACCGCGGAACGTGCTGGATGCCACCAGGCTGGGGCAGGGTGGCTGCAGGTGGTTGCCAATCACCAGTACCAGATCCGCTTCGCGTCTGCAGACGGCAGCCACCGATGCGCCGGTGCTGGGATGCTGGTGCTCCTGGAACTGCAGCTGCGAACGCCGTGCAACCAGATTGGCGTAGCCATGGGCCAGGCTTGGCAACGTCGTGCCGCCAGCGAGTGCAGCGGGTACCGGGTGCAGCGACGGCGTGGTCGCCACCCGGACTTCGCGCCCCGGCCCCCATTCAAGTGATGACGCATCCTCGGCCGACGCGGCGGGAAGCAGGATGAGCGCCAACAGCAGGAGGGTGGATGTACGCATTCGATCGCGCATCTTCACGGTGATTCCAGCTGCTGCCGCATGGCGTAGATCTCGGCATCGTTGCGCAGCCCGAGCTTGCGCAGGGCCGCAACCTTCTGTGTGCTGACGGTCTTGATGCTGCGATGGCGGCGGAGCGCGATTTCCGAAACGGTCAGGCCCGCCAGCAGGAGCTCCAGTACTTCGCGCTCGTTGCGGCTGAGCTCTTCGCAGTCTCCCGGCAGCGTGCAATCGGGTGGCAGTCGCGGAAGGCCCTGCGATACGCGCACGATTGCGTCCGAGAGCATCGGCAGTGGTTCGGCCTTGCTGACCACGCCACCGACACCAGTGGCGATAAGCTGGTTGATGTGGATCGAGGGTGAAAGGGTCGCAAAAGCGAGCAGGGTGACGCGAGGAAAGTGCTCGCGCAGCAGCGGGGTCAGCTCGGACGCGCTGCGATCGTCGCGGGCCAGGGTCAGATCGATGATCGCGACATCCACCCGCATCTGCTGGAGGCTGTCGATGAGTTCGTCGCTGCGGGCGTGGCTGGCGACGATACGGAAGCGGGCGTCGCGGGAGAGGTGCAGGGCAGTGCCGCGACGGACGACTTCGTGGTCGTCCAGTAGTGCCAGTCGCAGCGGGCGCGGGGCAGGAAGTCCATTCATGCGCAGGGAGGTGATCGGCGCCCATGGGGCGTGATGACCATTCTGGCGCTGCTGTCGCGGCGAACATCGAAATTGCTTGATTTTTGCGAATATTCCTAAGAAGTGATTCGCTGCATCCATCGATTCGGAGCTGTCAATTGATGGGATCGAATGCTACCGGACGGATTGCGGCACGCGCCGCAGTCGGCGGATGTCGTAGCCCATCTCGGCGATGCGCTGCACGGCCTTCTGGTAGTCGCCGTCGGACACCTGCGGCGTACGCGCCATGTACCAGACATAGTCGCGCTTGCTGCGCGCCACGATGGTCTGGCGGTAGTCGTCATCCCGCCAGGCGATCACGTACTCGGCCTGGATCGGCCAGATGAACTGCATGCCCCAGATCGCGCCATTGCCTTCCTTCTCGACACGGCCAATGGGGTGCATCGACTTCTGCGGCGCATCGAAGCTGCCCTTGCGATAGGTGAAGGTGGTCTGGATGCGCCCGTCGGGCTTCAAGGCATAACTTTCCACCGCATCGTAGGCATCGCGTTCGGGCCAGGACGGAATATGGGCGATCACGTACCAGTCGCCCATGAAGCGTGGCACATCCACCGACGGCGCACGCGGAAGCGGCCGGGTGTCGCTGGAGGAGCAGCCCGAGCCGAACAGGCCGACTGCGATCAGCGGAAGCAGCGAGAACATGCGCATGGGGCACCTCAGCGGGGTCGGAACAGATAGTGGGCGACCAGCCACTGCTGGCCGTCGTCGTAGCCGAACAGTTCGGCACATGCCATCCAGAACATCCGCCAGCGCTGCCACCAGACCTTCGCTGCAGCCTGGCCGTAGGTGGCGACCAGCACCGGCATCACTCTCTCGCGGGCTGCATCCTGGTTGGCCAGCCAATGCTCGGCAGTGCGCTGGTAGTGGGTGCCGTCCAGCAACCAGCGTTGATCCAGGCGCAGGTCGCGCTGGAAATGCAGCAGCGTGTCGGCGGCCGGCATCAGGCCGCCGGTGAAGAAGTGGCGGCCCATCCAGTTGTCGCCGCCGTCTGTCTCGAACGGGTACATCAGTGTGCGATGGGCGAAGATGTGCACGAACAACGCGCCATCCGGTTTCAGCCACCGTGCGATGCCTGCCAGCAGGCGCTCGTAGTTGCGTACGTGCTCGAACATCTCCACCGAGACACAGCGGTCGAACCGGGCTGTCGGCAGATCAAGTTGGTTGACGTCACAGGTCAGCACCTCGACGTTGTCCAGGCCGCGCGCCTGGCACTGCGCCATGATGTGCTGGCGTTGGCTGTGCGAGTTGGAGACGGCGGTGATATGCGCCTGCGGGTAGCGTTCGGCCATCCACAGGGTCAGTGAGCCCCAGCCGCAGCCCAGCTCAAGAATCTGCTGGCCATCGGCCAGTCCGGCGCGCTGGCCGTACAGTTCCAGCATGGCGTCCTCCGCCTGGTCCAGCGTTTCGCGCCCGGTGGGGTAGTAGCAGCTGCTGTACTTCAGTCGCTTGCCCAGGCAGGCCTGGAAGAAGGCTGCCGGCACTTCATAGTGTTGGCGGTTGGCTGCGTCGGTATGCAACGCGAGCGGGCTGTCGGCCAGCTCGGCGATGCGCCGGCTGAATCGTGCCGATTGGCCTTCGATGCCACCCTCGCTTTCCTCATGCAGGCGCTGCGCGCACAAGCGGCGGATGCCCGCACGCAGCGCCGCATCGGGGACCAGCCCGCGTTCGGCCCAGGCGATCATCCCGGTTTCCGCATCTTCGGCTGGGTTCAGTGACGGGATCGCGCTCATGCGGAATGCTCCTTGGAAGAACGGGGAAACCAGGGAAAGAACATCGGTGTACTGCGCTGGTAGGCGCGATAGTCGTCGCCGCGGCTGCGCAGTGCCTGCTTCTCGGTGAATGGAATGCCGCTCAGATAGCGCAGGAACACGTACATCAGCAGCGGGCCGGCCCAGGCCAGCCACCACAGTGGCGAGCCGACCGCGAGCAGGACATAAGTGAACCAGTGCAGCCACTCGAAGAAGTAGTTGGGGTGGCGGGAATAGCGCCAGAGTCCGACGCGGCAGGTGCGGCCCCTGTTCGCCGGGTCGGCGCGGAAACGCGCCAGCTGGCGGTCGGCCAGGCTTTCGCCGCCGACGCTCAGCAGCCAGACCAGCGCTGCGGCCACCACCCACAGGGTCAGGCCGGCCCGAGGATTGGCAGCCACCGCCACGAAGGGCAGGGCGAACAGGACGATCAGCAGCGCCTGCGCCATGAAGAAGCCGAAGATCTTGCCCTGGTGGCCGTGCCAGTATTGGCGCAGGTAGCGGTAGCGTCCGTCCTCTTCTTCGTGACGGACCCGGTGCCACAGATGCAGGGCGAGTCGACTGCCCCACAGGCCGCCGAGCACGCCCAGCGCGATCCGCGGCATCACCGCACCGTCGCCCAGCAGCGCCAGCAACAGCGCCGAGGCGCCCACGCCCTTTGCCCAGAGCACATCGACCACGCCGATGTTGTGGTGGCGGCGCTGCCAGGCCCAGCCCCAGCTCATCACCAGTACGGCGTACAGCAGGACCCACATCAGATTGATCATGACGACGCTCCTGCGAAGGGCGGCTGCGGGATGTGCATGCCGCGACGGGCGGTCCGGCACAGCAGGGAAAGCGCAATGCTCCAGCCCGCGCCCAGCACCAGCAGTCCTGGCCATACAGGATCCGCGAACCGCACTGCGTCGAAACCGCGTGCGGCAGACAGATAGGCCAGAGGTGCCAGCAGCAGGCCGAACAGGGCCGGCAGGGCCGGGTGGTGCTGCAGGAAGCGCATCGACGTGGTCAGCGTCATCGCGAACGCCGCCCACAACGCCATGATCCACGGCGGTGGCGCCCAACCCAGTGGGGCCGCCGCGTAGCGCACCGTGCCGCTGGCGGCGGCACTGGCGTCGACCAGCCATGCGCAGGCCAGTGCCAACATCAACAGCCGCAGATCCAGCCGGGGGCGCGGTGAGGTCAACAGCTGGCTGCCGATGTAGAGCGAAGCGGCCAGTAGCGCGGGCCACTGCCAGCCGCGGCCCGCGCCGGCCACGGCACACAGCCAGACCAGCTGGTTGCCGAGCAGATTGGCCCAGAAGCGATGCATGTCAGTGGCTGCCGGTTGCAGCGAAAATGGGCCGGTGGTCCGGACGGGCCAGCAACAGATGCGAGACGCCGATCGAACGTTCCAGGAAGCCACCCTCGCAATAGGCCAGGTAGAATTCCCACAGCCGGCAGAAGCGCGCGTCAAAACCCTGCGCCTGCACTGCCGGCAGCTGGGCCAGGAAACGTTGGCGCCAGGCGCGAAGGGTCAATGCGTAGGAGTGGCCGAAATCCTGCTGGGCGATCAGCTGCAGGTCGCTGGATCGGCTCTTGGCGGCCATGATCGCGTTGATCGATGGGATGAAGCTGCCCGGGAACACATAGCGCTTGATGTAATCGACGCTGCGCCGGGCCTGTTCGTAGCGGTGGTCCTCGATGGTGATGGCCTGCAGCAGGGCAACGCCATCAGGCTTGAGCAGGCGCTGCAGCGTGGCCATGTAGGTGTCCAGGTATTCGGCGCCGATCGCTTCGATCATCTCGATCGACACCAGCTTGTCGAACTGGCCCTGCAGGTCGCGGTAGTCCTGCATCAGCAGCGTGACCTGGTCCTGCAGGCCCGCCTCCCGTACGCGCCGGGCGGCCAGCGCATGCTGTTCCGCAGAGATGGTGGTGGTCGTGACATGGCAGCCATAGTGCCGGGCGGCATGGACCGCGAAACCACCCCAGCCGGTGCCGATTTCCACCACGCGGTCGCCGGGTTTGAGCTGCAGCTGCTGGCAGATGCGGTCCAGCTTGCGCCGCGAGGCCGATTCCAGCGGTTCGGACTCACTGGCGAACAACGCCGACGAGTACATCAGGTCCGGCGACAGGAACAGGGCAAAGAAATCGTTGCCCAGGTCATAGTGCGCGGCGATGTTGCGGCGGCTGCCCTCACGGCTGTTGCGGCGCAGGCGGTTCCAGCCCCGCAGCAGCCAGCCACCCACGCGGGCCGGGCCACGCTCCATGCCGTCCAGCAGGTCGCGATTGCGTACCAGCAGCCGGATCAGTGCCACCAGATCATCACAGTGCCATTCGCCCTGGATGTAGCTTTCACCTGCGCCCACACTGCCTTGCGCTGCAACCTTGCGATAGAACCCTGGGTCATCGATGGTGACGGTGACATGCAGTTCGCCACGGGCATCGCCCAGCCAGACCTCGCCCAATGCGTCACGTACGCACAGGCGACCGTCGCGCATGGGGGCAAGCAGGGCCAGCAGGCGGCGGCGCAGGAGCGCATCCAGGGCGCCGGGGCGCGGCAGGGCGACCAGAGGGGTCATCGAGTTCATCGTGGTTTCTCGGCAAGAGCAGGGTGGTCGTGCACGGGGTTGCGTTTCATCCACAGCCGAAGTGCATGCCAGTGGATGGCGGCCACCACCTGGGTGGTCATCAGCGGATAGCAGGCCAGCACCCGGGCCAGCCCACGGCCGTTCAAGGCATGTCGCTGCATGGCCTGGGTGGCATCAAACTGGCGCACCCCGTCGCGCCAGACCTGCATGTGTACGCGCAGGTCCTGGTCCGGGCGGTTGAAGCGCCAGTCGTAGCGGCAATCCATCGGCATGAACGGCGAGACATGGAAGCGCTTGTCGAACTGCCAGCGCAATGACGCCCCTTCGTGGAGGGCCGTGGCGACCGGCAGCACATAGGCGTGCCGTTCCTTCCAGGGGATATTGGTGATCTCGGCCACGATGCAGTCCAGCGTGCTGCCATCGGCCTGGTAGCAGTAATAGAAGCTGACCGGGTTGAAGACATGCCCGGCGAAGCGGAGATGGGTGAGCAGGCGCACCGGACCGGCTGGCCGGTAGCCAAGCGTGCCCGCAGCGTGATCGCGCACCGCATCGGCCAGCGGCCGGGCGGGATCACCGAAGTAGTCGCTGCGGCGGAACTCGGCCAGGTTGCGGCGATTGACCGACCACAACCAGCGCCCGGCGAACACAGTGTCGAGTTCATCCAGGTCGAGCAGCAGCTGCGCGATGGGGTAACGGAATGCATGCGGATGCGGATGATGCCGGCGATGCATCACCTGCCCGATGTAGAGCGCGCTGGCACTCATGCCGCCACCTCATCCGAGGCGGATACGTTCCGATGTGGAGCGCAGGCCTGCAGGGCATCGACCACGTGGCGGGCACTGCGGATGCCATCCTCGTGGAATCCCCAGCCCCAATAGGCGCCTGCAAACCATGTGTGGCGGCGGCCCTGCAGTTCCGCCCAGCGCTGCTGTGCGCGCACTGCAGCGTGGTCGTGTACCGGGTGCGCGTAATGCAGGGTCCGCAGCACCTTGGCCGGATCGATTGCCTCGCTGCGGTTGAGGGTCACTACCAGGGGGATGTCGCCCGGCAGGCCCTGCAGCAGGTTCATGCAGTAGCTGACCGTGCAGGGCGCCGCGCGATCCTGTGGTACGTGCGCGTTCCAGGCCGCCCACGCCTTGCGGTTGCGCGGCAGCAACGACGCATCGGTATGCAGCACCGCTTCGTTGGACTGATAGCGGATGGCGCCGAGGACCTCACGCTCGACGGTATCTGCGTCGGCAAGCAACGCCAGTGCCTGGTCGCTGTGGCAGGCCAGGATCACTTCGTCGAAGGCCTCCACGCCGGCGCTGCTGTGCACGCGTGCACCCCAGGGCATGCGCTCGACCCTGCTGACCGGGCATTGCAGCCGCTCATGCACGCGCCAGCGGCGACGCAGCGCATCCACGTAGCGCGTCGATCCCCCGCTGACCACCCGCCAGCTTGGCCGCCCGGTCATCTGCAGCATCTGGTGGTTGGCCATGAACTGGGCCAGGTAGCGCGCCGGGAACGCCTGCACGGTGGCCGTCGGCGAGGACCACAGCGCGGAGGCCATCGGCAGCAGGTGCTCGTCGATGAATGCCTCGCCATAGCGCTGGCTGCGCAGGTAATCGCCGAGCGTGGGGCCGTCTTCTTCGGCCAGCAGCAACGGCGCGTCGCGATAGAACCGGCGCAGGTCGGCCAGCATGCCCCAGAAGCGCGGCGATACCAGGTTGCGGCGCTGGCAGAACAGCCCATCCAGCGAGGTGGCGTTGTACTCCACGCCGCTGCGCTCACTGTGCATGGAGAAACTCATCGTGGTCGGTTGCGAGGCCACGCCCAACTCGTCGAACAGCGCCGACAGCAAGGGATAGTGCTGGGGGTTGAAGACGATGAAACCGGTATCCACCGCCATGCCTCGGCCCGCCACCTGCACGTCGTGGGTATGGGTGTGGCCGCCGAGGTAATCGTTGGCCTCGAACAGCGTGACGTCGTGCTGGCCATCCAGCCACCAGGCACTGGCCAGCCCCGCGATACCCGAGCCGATGACCGCGATGCGCATCTCAGTACCTCGCCTTGGCCAGAACCCACTCGGGGATGGGCTTGAGCCCTTTGACCAGGCCCAGCGCCGCCATCGCGCGCAGTCCGTACCAGGTCAGGTCCACCTCCCACCAGCGGAAGCCCTGGCGCACGGTGCCGGGGAAAAAGTGATGGTTGTTGTGCCAGCCCTCACCGAAAGTGAGCAGCGCCAGCCACAGGTTGTTGCGGCTGTCGTCGCGGGTCTCGAAGCGGCGGCGGCCGAAACGGTGGGCCAGCGAATTGATGGTGACGGTGGCGTGGAACAGCACGATGGTGGAGATGAAGAAGCCCCACACCAGCAATTGCGGGCCCGTGGTGTGCAGGCCAGGCGCCCAGCGTTCCAGTGCTGCACCCAATGCATACAGTCCGACGGCCAGCAGCACGGGAATGGCGGTATCGAAACGGTCGAGCCAGCGCAGTTCGGGGAAGCGCGCCAGGTCAGGTACCCGCGACAGATCGGTCGCGAATGCCTCGCGGGTGAGGAACCAGCCCATGTGGCTGCGCCAGAAGCCGCCTTCGCGCGGCGAATGCGGGTCCCGTGGCTGGTCGGCATGCCGATGGTGGTGGCGATGATGGGCGGCCCACCACAGCGGGCCGCGCTGCACGCTGGACGCGCCGATGACTGCGAACACGAACTGCACCGGACGCGATGCCTGGAAGGTGCGGTGCGAGAAGTAGCGGTGATAGAACGCCGTGATGGCGAACATGCGCACGGCGTAGAGCGCCGTGGCCACGACGACCGCCGTCCATGACACGCCCACCCAGATCACCGCGATGCAGGCCAGGTGCATCAGTGCAAAGGGTACCGCGCGCACCCAGTCGATGCGTCCTGGCTGTTCGCCGGTGGTCTCTGTGGCGTTGCTGGTATCCACCCACCGCTGCAACGTACGCAGCAGGCGCCAGCGTCGACGGGGGAGGGGCGCTACAGAGGCCATGGCGGATCTCGGCGGGTGTCGTGTCTTCCTTTACGCAGCAGGGTGCGCAATGGATGCGCCACTTCGAACTGAATTTCGCTTCACCTGGGCGTCACGGCGCAACGCTCGGCCAGGGGCTGCGCCCACGCCTGTTGCCAGTCACCTGCCGGTCGCTCGGCAGCTGGCGAGCGGAAGCGTACCGTCACCTGCGGATAAGTGCCGCGCGCATCGCGCAGATTGCTGGTGCCGCGGAACTCCAGCAGGCGACGGTCGGCCGTGGCGTAGACCAGGACCAGGCGCGGCGCGATGCCGCCGTACCAGGTGTCCAGGCTGACCTCGATGGCCTGGGCGTCGATGCCCTGCCAGCGTACCGGGCCGATGCGCCGCACCTGCACCGGGAAGTAGCGCTGGCGTGCAGGCACCAGGAACGGCAGTGTGATGCGCTCGCCGCGCAGCAGCGCCGGCCAGTGCAGGCGTACTGCGGCATCAAACCCCGCATCGATCACCGCGTCCGCCGGCTGTTCAAGCCGGCGCCTGCGCAGCTCACTGGCGGCATCCTCCTTCCATGCAATCGACACCGAGTCGCCAGCGGCGTCGACCTCGGCGGTCTGGCCGCTGCGGCGGTCCTCCAGCGAATATCCCCGTGCCTGTGGGCGGGCGCTGGCGGGCAGATGCTTGCGGGCGAAGGGTTGGCCATCCGGGCACTGGTACAGCACCCAGCGCTCGGCGCCCTCCGTTGCCTCGCGTCGCCAGTGCACTTCACGGTAGAGGAGGTCGCCCTGCGCGGAGGTGGCCACGCCCTCGCTTCGCAACCAGGGTGCCGCCAGCGCGGCTTGGGGCAGGCACAGCAGCAGCCAGGCAGTGCGCATGGGTCTTCATCCGGAAGAGGAGGGCCCAGGTCATACGGCGGGGGCGGCCGGTTGGATGCGTCGTGCCGTCTGCATCCAATTGCTGCCCCTGCGCGTACAGAGGACAGACCTTCACCCGCCCGCCGCGAACCCGGATGTACCCTGACGCCGCCAGCACACTCCTCAACTTCGATAGCGCACGCACCGTGTCCAGTTCCCAGCAGCCGAGCAGCGAGCCGACGAACTGGGCCGGTGACATGGACGGCGTGGCGCGCCTGCGCGACCGCGACTGTTTCATGCGGATCTATGACTACTTCATGCCGCGGCTGTGCGTGTACCTGCGCGGCCTGGGTGCACCCGACGGCGTCACCGAGGAACTGGCCCAGGAATGCCTGCTGCGCCTGTGGCTGCGGGCCGCCGACTACGATGCAGCCCAAGGCGCCCTCAGTACGTGGCTGTACCGGATTGCGCGAAACCTGCATATCGATCGCATCCGTCGCGAGCGCAGCTGGATGCAGGTGCAGGCAGCGGTGGAGGACGCTGCCACACTGGATGTGATCGAGCGCAGCAGTGCCGAGCAGTTCGCCGACCAGGCACGTCTGCGCCAGCGCATCAACGAACTGCCCGCGGTACAGGCGCGGCTGGTGCGGATGTCCTATTTCGAGGCCAAGAGCCACAGCGAGATCGCAGAGGCGCTGGGCATGCCGCTGGGAACGGTCAAATCGCACCTGCGCCGCGCCTTTCTGCAGCTTCAGGCCAAAGTGGGAGGTGCGCTGTGAATCCGCACCACCATCTGCACGAATCGACCCTGATGAGCTATGCCGCCGGCGCGCTGCCGGCGCCGTTGAGCATCGTCGCCGGTGCCCATCTGGAGCAGTGCCCGCATTGCCGTCAGCGCCTGCGCGACGCCGAAGCGATCGGCTCGGTGCTGCTGGAGCAGACCCAGCCACCTGCAGCGGAGACGCGACGCGAACAACTGCGCGAGGCGATGCTGATGCAGCTGGCCACGGAAGCGCCGGTGCCCATGGCTGGGGTCGCACGTCCCGTGCCGAAGGAGCGCCCTGAGGCCAATCCGGACCATCTGCCTGCATCGCTGCACCCGTACTTCGGCGCCTCGCTCAGCGACCTGCGCTGGCGCTGGATGGCGCCGGGCGTGCACTGCATCCGTGCAGAGCAGATGCCTTCGCTGATCATGCTGAAGATCGCCCCGGGCAAATGCCTGCCCATGCACAGCCATGGCCGCAGCGAGCTGACCCAGATCCTACGGGGTTCGTACAATGATGCGCTGGGGTTGTTCGCGCCGGGCGACGTGGCAGATCTGGACGAAGACGTGGAGCATCAACCGGTGACCGCGCCCGGTGTCCCCTGCATCTGCGTGTCAGCGCTGGATGCGCCGCTGGTGTTCAGTGGCTGGCTGGCGCGGAAGATCCAGCGTTTCGTGAAACTCTAGCGGGGACGACGATGGCCGGGACGGGCGCATTACGGATTCTGTTGACCGGTGCCGCAGGCCTGGTCGGGCAGGGTGTGGCGTTGGCCTGCCAACGCTCACCACAGGTGTCCCGCCTGACAGCGCTGGTCCGCCACCCGGGAAGTCTGAGCGGCGCCGGCAGCGAACTGATCGTTCCGGACTTCCTGCGCATCCAGGACCGGTCGGATGAACTGGCCGGGTTCGATGCCTGCTTCTACTGTGCCGGGGCGCCACCTGTTGGCACGGCAGAGGCCGAGTACCGACGCGTGACCCTGGACACCACCCTGGCGGTGGCCCGTGCCTGGGCGGCTGCGAATCCCGAAGGGTGCTTTCTGTATGTATCCGGTGCCGGCGCGGACCCTCGGAGCCGGCTGATGCCGTTGAGGATCAAGGGCGAGACCGAGGTCGCATTGCACGGCCTGCCGGTGCGCACCGTGATGCTGCGCCCGGGCGGTGTCAGGCCGGTCCCGGGCACCGGCACCCGTCATGCCCTGTTGAAGCCCCTGTACTGGGGCGGTGCGCCGTTGATGAAGCTGGCCAGCGCGATTGCGCCATCGCTGATGACCAGCAATCTGGCTCTCGGTCAGGCGATGATTGCACTGGCCGGCAGGGAGCATCCGCCGGCCACGGTGGAGTGCGCGGACATCAACCGGATCGCCGCTGGCCTAGGCGATCCGGCCTCCTGAGCTCAGTGCGGCGCGGCCTCCAGCGCAGTGCGTACCGCCAGCGCCAGGTCACTTCGCGTAAACGGCTTCGGCAGCAGGGCAACCGCGCGTCCCTGGCTGCCCGCCTGATCGTGGTCACGTGGATAGCCCGACGTGAACAGGACGGCGACTTCCGGCCAGCGTTCGCGGACTTGACGGACCAGCTCCCAGCCCGACATGCCGGGCATCACCACGTCCGAGAACAGCAGGTCCACCCTGGTGTCGGGGCGCTCCAGCAACCGTAGCGCGGAGGGGCCATCGTGGGCTTCCAGCACGCGGTAGCCGAGCAGCCGCAGCGAATCCACCGTGTAGGCGCGGACATCGTCGTTGTCCTCGGCCACCAGAATGGTTTCCTCGCGCGGCGAGTAGTCGGCCAGGCCGGTCTGCGGGGTGCGTGTTTCGCGGGGCAGGGTCAGCGGCGAGCGCGGAAACATCATGGTAATGCTCGTGCCGCCGCCTTCCACCGAATCGATCAGCACGTGGCCGCCGGACTGCTTGACGAACCCATGCACCATCGACAGTCCCAGCCCGGTGCCGCGGCCGACCTGCTTGGTGGTGAAGAACGGTTCGAACACCCGGGCCAGGGTGGCCGCGTCCATGCCATGGCCGTTGTCGCGCACCCGCAACATCACGTACTGGCCTGGTGTTGCATCCGGGAACAGGGCAGCGTAGTCGTGGTCGAGGTGGCTGTTGTCGACCTCGATCACCAACCGCCCGCCGTGCGGCATCGCATCGCGGGCATTCACCGCCAGGTTCAGTACGGAGGCCTCCAGCTGGCTGATGTCGATCTCCACGCACCAGATGTCCTCGGCGCTGCGGATCTCCAGCTGCACCAGCTCACCCAGTGCACGCTGCAGCATGTCGTGCATGTCCAGCAGGCGCTCGTGGAGGTTGGCGGCCTGGCTGTGCAGCGGCTGGCGTCGGGCAAACGCCAGCAGGCGCTGGGTCAGGCTGGCGGCACGCCCGACACCCTTCAGCGCGTTGTCCAGCGCCCGGCTGACCATCGCCCCGGCTTCCCCCGCGCGCTCATTCAGCAGCATGGCGTGCTCGACGTTGCCGGAGATGACCGTCAGGATGTTGTTGAAATCATGCGCGATGCCGCCGGTGAGCTGGCCGACCGCCTCGATCTTCTGTGATTGGCGCGGTGCATGTTCGGCCTGGAGGCGCGCCGTCGTTTCCACGGCCTCGGAGACCACGGCGGTGACCACGCCTTCGGCATCCAGCAGCGGGCGGAACGAAAAATCGAAGCTGCGCGGCCCGGTCGGGAGTTCCAGCTCCAATGAATGCAGCGAACTACGGCCCTGCACGGCTGCACCGACGGCCCGATTGATCAGCGCGCCGATGCCATCGGTTGTGGCGAACCAGAGCGATTCACCGAAGCGTTGGCCAAGCACGTCCTTCTTTTCCGCCAGCACTGCGGCCAGTGACGCGTCATTGGCATCCACCACGCGCCCGGACAGATCCAGCAGCATCTGATGCTGGAAGCTGGATTCGAAGATCGCCTGCAGGCGCCGTTTGCTGGCGCGCAACTCGGCCGTGCGCGCCTGCACCTGCTGCTCGAGCAGCTGGTTGTCCTCGCGCAGGGCCAGCTCGGCCTGTTTCAGCTGCGAGACGTCGCTACCCAGGCAGATGTAGCCGGCCACGCTGCCGTCGGCCGCATGCTCCGGTACGCAGTCCATCTGCACGAATCGTGATTGGCCGCTGCGGTGCACCAGTTCGACCTGGAAGCTGGTGCGCTCGCCCTGCAGTACCCGTTCCAGGCTCGGCAGGGCGTGTTCGAAGGCGGAAATGCCGCTGACCTCGCGCGCTGTCCGGCCCAGCAACTCGGCCAGGCTGAATCCATGCCAGTCCAGGAACGCCTTGTTGGCGAACCGGTAGCGATGCGCGTTGTCGAGCTGGGCGATCAGCGCGGGTACGGCGTCGGTCACCTGCTGCAGCTGCGCCTGGCTCTCATTCAGCGCAGCCTGCGCATGAAGCAGCTGGTTGCGCTCATGGGCTTCCTGGCGGGCGCGGCGAATCGCATCCGGCAGGCGCTGCAGGCGCTGCTTGACTACATAGTCGCGCGCGCCACGGGTCAGCGCCTGCACCGCCAGCTCTTCGGTCAGCGTGCCGGAGACGAAGATGAAAGGGGTCTGCGGAGTCCGCTCGCGTGCCAGTGCGAGGGCCGCATCGCCATCGAATCCGGGCAGCACGTGGTCGGCGAGGATCACGTCGAACGCACGGCTGTCGATGGCCTCGATGAACGCGTTGCGGGTCCACAGGCGCTCGGCCTCGAATTCCAGGCCGGCACGCCGCAGCTGTGCGGTGATCAGCTCCGCATCAAGCGCGCTGTCCTCCAGCATGAGGATGCGCAGGCGCTCGCTGCGGCGCGATCCATCACGCATTGTTGTGCTGCCCCGAGCCATTGGGCCGATGCGGTGGTGGCTGGTTGGTGATGCCCCAGAACATGCCCAGCCCCTGGATGGCGTCGAAGAATTCCTTGAAGTCGACCGGCTTGACCACGAAGGCATTCACGCCCAGTTCGTAACTGCGCACGAGATCCTGTTCTTCGCGCGAGGAGGTCAACATCACCACCGGCGTGCTGCTCAGCTGCGGGTCGCCACGCACCTGTTCCAGCACCTCCAGGCCATTGACCTTGGGCAGCTTCAGGTCCAGCAGCACCACCACCGGGCCGCCGTGCATGGCGCCGGCGAACTTGCCTTCGCAGCGCAGGTAATCCAGCGCTTCGGCGCCGTCGCGTACATGGATGACATCGTTCAACAGCTGGCAGCGCGCAAGCGCGGCCATCGTCAGCTCTGCATCCTTGGGGCTGTCCTCTACCAGGAGGATCGGCCGCAGGTCCCTCATGGGTGTTCTCCTGTGAAGCGGGGTAGGGTGAAATGGATCGTGGCGCCCTTGCCGGGCTCGCCCTCGGCCCAGGTACGGCCGCCATGGCGGCCGATGATGCGGCGGACATTGGCCAGGCCGATGCCGGTGCCTTCGAACTCTTCGACGTGGTGCAGGCGCTGGAACACGCCGAACAGCTTGTCCACGTAGCGCATGTCGAAGCCGCAGCCGTTGTCGCGCACGAAAAAGTGGTCTTCGTCGTCGCTGCGGTCATGCCCAATCTCGATCATCGCGTGCTCGCGCTCGCGGGTGAACTTGATTGCGTTGGCCAGCACGTTCTGCCAGACCAGGCGCAGCATCGTCGGATCGGCTTCGACCTCCGGCAGCGGTGCGAGCGTCCATTGCACGTCGCGGCCGGCGTAGTCCAGGGCCAGGCTCCGGCGCACATCCTCGGCCAGCGCGGCCATGTCCAGCCGCACACGCCCCAGCGTGGAGCGCCCCATCTGCGAGAAGCCGAGCAGGTCATCCACCAGTGTTCCGGCGGACTTGGCCGATTCCACGATCGTGTCCAGGAAGCGGCGCTCGGTCTCGTTGAGGCGTTCGCCGGCGGAGCTGCCCAGCAACTCGGAATAGCCCACGATGTGGCGGAAGGGCGCGCGCAAGTCGTGGCTGACGGAGTAGGAAAACGCTTCGAGTTCCTTGTTGCTGCGAAGCAACTGCTCGTTCAGTTCGGCCATTTCCTCGGCCTTGCGCAACACGATATCGACGATGGCCGTGCGCATCTCGTGTGCCGCGTCGCAGTCAGCGTCACTCCACGGCAGGCTGCGTTGCTGCACGGTCTCCTTCCAGGCCTCGAACGAGTTGCGCGGGGAAAGCGCCACACCCGGTGCTGCTTCCTTGCGGGGATCGCCACCCCAGCGCACAGTGCGCACCACTTCCGGGCGGAACCACATCAGGTAACTGTCATGCAGCTGCGAAATGGACACCGCCAGCAGGCCGCTGGCTACGTCGGCCAGGTGTGCGGCAGGCGACCAGTCGGCTGCCAGGTGATCGGAGCAGTAGGTTTCCTGGCCGGCCTGCTGCGTGGCCAGCCAATTCGCCAGGGCCAGCACGTCGCTGGCGGAAGGGCACTGGCCAACACGCAGGCAATCGCCTTTGTGCACGATCGCCGCGCCGGCCGCGCCTGTCAGCGACAGCAGGCTGGCCTCGTCCTGGCGCAGGGCCGCCATGAAGTCTTCGTCGCCGGCCATGCGACCCAGTAGCTTGACCAGTATGGAACGACGGGCCACGCGCTCTTCGATCGCACGCGCACGCTCCTTGAGGGCAATCTGCAGCGACAGGATCTGGCCCATGAATTCGCAGGCAGTGCGCACGTGGTAGGGCAGGCGGCGTGGCTGCACGGTGTGGCAGGACACCAGGCCCCACAGCCGGCCTTCATGCACCAGCGATACCGACATCGACGCGCCGGTCCCCATGTTGCGCATGTAGTGCAGGTGCACCGGCGAGACGCTGCGCAGCACCGCCATGCTCAGGTCGGTGGGCGGCGCGTCGCGATGCTCTTCGGCCCGCATCAACGGGGCAGGGGTGTAGTTGTTGTCCGCGATCAGGCGCACCCGGTTGCGGCGGTAGAGTTCGCGGGCCTGGGCGGGAATGTCCGATTCAGGAAAACGCAGGTCCAGGTACGAGGGCAACAGGCCATTGCCTTCCTCGGCCACCACGATGCCATTCCAGCCGGCGTCGAACTGGTAGACCAGGGTGCGGTCGAAGCCGGTGAGCCGGCGCATGTGCGCGGCGGCCAGCTGGCACAGGTCTTCCACCGTTGCGGCCGATTCGATGCCCGTCATGAGCTCTCGGATGGCCGGATACAGTTCTTCAAGAGAACCGGGCTGGCCTGCGACTGGCGCTTCCAGCTCTACAAGGAGGTCGGTGGCGGAGCGATGCACCAGCAGCTGATGCCGGCCGTGGCCATCCAGGTGAACGGCGCCCACGTGCACACTGCTGCCGATGGTGGCCTTCTGGAGCAGTACCTGGAACGGGGCCAGCACGCCGCCGAGCACCTCGCTGACGTGCTGGAGCAGCGGCTCACCGAACTGCTGCAGCACACTCGGCTGACTGATGGCACGCTCGCGCACCCGCAGTGACTGCGGCTCCAGCACAAGGAGCACACCGTAGGGCTGGATCGCGCCGGGTGTGTGGATCGGTTCGCGCGCGCAACGGGATAGCGCAAGGTCGGGCATGGACTGGGCAGAGGGCATCAACGGCGGGACTCATGATTCATGGATGGCTGGAAGGACCCAGTGCTACATCCGGCTTGCAGGAATGGTGAAGCAAAAGCGTGCCTTCGACTACCGCCGGGTGCGCATGAAAAGCATTTCATTCAAACCTGAATTCTTCATCTACGCAGCGACGGACGAACTGGAAGCCATCCATCGCACCGCGACAAGCATGCGCTTGCTCGTCCTTGTTCAGTGCCGCAGCATCGATGGCTTCGCGCTGACGTCGCCAGTACTCGGCAACCCCCAGCTCGGAAGGGCGCAGGTGGTGGGCACCATGCCCGGCGTGCAGCCGCAATGCCGCCGCCGCCTTCAACAGCACCGCCGCCCCAAGGGTGGAGCCTTCTGCCACGTAGCGCCAGCCCAGAGCGGTGGCTGGAGAGGCCACCTGCAACTGCGGGTGCCACGTGTGCAGGGTTGGTGCGCACGCCCCCAGGTCCCGCAGGTCCGCCTCGATCAGCGATAATCTGGCTGCGCCCCCGTCGGGGTTCTGGTAAAGCGGCGCAAGGCTTGCATGGAACTGCCACTGCACGCGCAGGAAGGCCAGATAGCGCTCGCGCGAGGCGAAGATGCGCTGTTCCAGCAAATGCTGATCGAGGCGGCCGTGAATGCTGCGGGTGTGTTCCTTCAGCATCAGGCTGAGAGGGACGGTATGAGGGCGGGTTGGGATGGGCACGGACATCGGCAGGCACCCTAGCAGAATCGTGCCCGCCGGCGTGTAGAGGTTTCGCAGCCGGTGCATATGGGCTGCACACCGGCTCGACAGGGGGTGACCTAGGGTTGGTCTACCTTCAACAGTTGCCACGCCCGTGAACCTGCAGACGCTGCCACCCCTCCCGTATCGCATGCTGCCCGACAGCTGCCAGTTTGAATTGCTGGATGTTGATGCCCTGCAGGATCCCGCCAGCGGTCGCCTGCTGCATCTGTACTCGCTGGTGGCTCGTTGCCTTTCCTGTGAGACGGTGTTCAAGGCAGAGGAAGGCCAGGGGCTGGTGAGCCATTCTTCTGCCAGAGTGGTGCGCTGCCCCACGGGCTGCGGCCAGCAGGCCTTCAAGCCGTCCCTGCTGAGGGCGTGGTGTCCGCACGCGATTGCCAAGGCCTGATTGGCGTGCGTAGCCGTCACAGCAGCGCGGGGTTGGCCTGCCAGACTGAGTAGTTCAGCGCGCAGGCAAACGAGATCCAAGCCAGATAGGGCAGCAGCAATATCGCCGCAACGCGATTGACGCGCGCAAACGTGACGACCGTGGCGCACACCAGTGCAATCAGTAGAAGAATGTCAGCGAACGCGACGGCGCCAAGTTTCCAGCCGAAGAACAGCCAGCTCCATAGTGCGTTGGCGGCCAGTTGCAGCAGATAGAGCAGAAGCGCCGGTTGAGCGCCGCGCCAGCCGCGCTCGCGCCATACCCGCCAGGCCGCCACCGCCATCAAGGCATAGAGCAGCGTCCACACCGGACCGAAGACACCTGCCGGCGGTGCCCACGCGGGCAGGTCAAGCGAGGCATAGAAGGCGGCCGCCGACGAAGACGCCCACGCGCCCAGCGCGGCCGCAGCGAAAGTAATGGCCAACCAGCCCAGAAACCCGAAAATCTGTGTGCCACGCTTCATCCACAAACCGCTCCATGCTCCGTATGCGATGCATACGCATGAAGGCGTCATCTGGATGCAGGCGTGCCGGTTTCAGTCTGAAGACCCGCCAGTGCCTGCTGGCAGAAGGGAAGGGCGCTCGTCAAACCACTCGCGTGCCTTGGCCAGGTGCCACTGGCGCTGCCCGCCGTCCAGTTCGATGCCCGCACCCAACAGCCCCCAGCGCAGATAAAGGTCACCGCGCTTGCGCTGTTCCAACAGGTCCAACCGCGCGCGCACCGACAGCCGATCATTCTCGGCCTGCAGGCCATCGATCACCAGATGGCCCGGGCGCCAGCGCAGCCTGGCCTGCGCATCCACCTGGCCTGAATCCAGCAGCGACAGGGTCCAGCGCGGATAGTCCGTGCGTTCCGCGAATAGCGCCAGCAGGGGCCGCGCATCGCTGAGTGTCAGCTCGGTGGTGGCATCCACCTGGAAGGGCGATTGCGCGTCGATGCGGCCGCGCTTGAAGGCCACGCGACCTTTCCACGCGGTCGAGCGTTGGGTGCCGGTCACCTGCACGTTGCGCAGCTCGACCGTGGTGCCGGACAGATCGAAGTGACGCTGGTTGAAGTCGCCCCGGCGCAGCGTTGCGTCCACATCCACATCGCCGCCCATGTCCAGTCCTGCGACTCTGGCGCTGGTGTTGCGCCCGTGCAGGCGGGCCGTGCCATGGCCAACGCGGCCATCGGTATCGAGCGTGGCATCACCGCTGAGTGAGCCGGTGCCGCGCAGCAGGCGCACCTGTTCTGAACCCAGATAGCGGTTGTAGGCGGACAGGTCCGGAATGGTGGCGTCGCTGAAGCTCAGGCGCGCGCGCACCCCCTTGCGCAGTTCCTGCAGGCGTCCGTCGCCGGTGAGGTCCAACGCCAGATCGCGGCCGTCGAACAGCCGAACGGCCTTGGTATCGGTGGGACGCGCGGTGAAGCGGGGCAGGCGGACGGCAAGCAGCGCCTGGCTGGGGTCGCCGCCCTTCAGTTCCCCATGCGCGCTGGCGGTACCGGCAAGCCGGACGCCGGCGACCTCGGCGACTGCTTCGGCAGAGGGAATGTCCACCGTGCTGCCTTCGCTCAGCTCGCCATTGCGCAGCCGCAGGTCGGCCTTCAGCGTGCCGCCACCGTCCAGTTGCAGCCACGGCTTGCGGACGAACAGGGCAGGGATCCAGTTGAGCGAGGTGAACGTCCATTCGCCGCGCACCGTGCCGGAACTTCGCTCCAGCAACTGCGCCGGATCCTGGAAGGGAATGTCACGACCGGTGACGTGCAGGTCCGCATCCACTTCGCTGCCCGAGCCGGGTCGGGCTGGCAGGCGTGCCTGCAGGCGCAGGTCATTGGCCACATTGAGCTGAAGGGCCAGCACGCCGCGATCGGGAGCGCCGTCCCCAAGATAGAGCGGCACCTGCCATAGAGCGTGGTCGCCGGGCTGCAGCTGGCCGGCGATCAGGTGTGCCGAGAGCTGCAGGTGGCCCGGCACCGGTGCGCTGGAGATCTTCGGGGTGGTGGCATCCGTATCCATGCGCAGGCCCTGGCTGCGTGCATCAACATCCAGCTGGGCATGCAGTATCTTCAGTTTGGCGAGCCCAGGTGCCTGGTCCCGGTAATGGCGCGGGTAGCTGAAGCGTGCCGCCAGGTTCATGTCACCCAGCAGCTGCACGCCATCGAAGCTGGTGTCCGCCCCCTTGAACGTGACGGTTGAATCCAGCAGTTCCGAAGGACCGCCGCGTAGCTGCTTGACGAAGCCGACCGTGCCCTGACCCTTGCCGATGATCAGCAGCTTGCCGAAACGGGCGCTGCGGATGCTGTCGCTGTGGATGGCATCGAAACGCAGCGTCCAGCCCTGGTCGCTGCGCGGGGGCGGCGGGATGGCCTCTTCAACACGGCTGATCTCGGCCGATACGCCCGTGGCCTGCAGACGCGGAACCCGCACTTCGCGCTGGAACAGCGGCAGGACTGCCAGCCTGGCGCTTGCCCGGTCGGCATGCAGCACGTAGACGGTGTGGTTGACGTGGCCGCGCATGTGCACGTTCCAGGCGATCACGTGGCCGGGCAGCAAGGTGACGGCTGGGCCGGTAGTCATCACGAACTTGTGCGGCTTGCGGTTGGTGACCTGGTCGAACAGCGGGGTGTTGAGGAAGATGTTGCCCACCAGGAGGTAGGCAACATACAAGCCCAGCAGGATGTAGATGGCAATGCGCCATCGCCGGGGCAGGTGATGTGCGGGCGCAGGAGGAGGGGACATGTACCACTCGAACAACGAGGACCCCCGCACTATTGCGAAGTGAGCGGCGGCAGCATGTGAAGCCGCCGCGCCGCGCAGGTTCGCCGTGACCTGCCACGCTAAATCAATTGCAACCCATCGGGATGGAACCGGGTTTCATACAATCCATCCGGCACCTATCCGATATCCAAGGAAGACACTGTGAGACAACGCGTCATCGTATGCCCGCTGATCCAGAACCAGGGCGCCTACCTGCTGTGCCGCATGCCGTTGGATCGTGGTGCATTTCCAGGCCAATGGGCACTGTCCGGTGGCGGGCTGGAGCCCGACGAACGCATCGAGGAAGGCCTGCGCCGGGAGATCCGCGAAGAGCTGGGGCACGCGCTGCAGATCGGTGCCGTTCAACCGTGGACCTTCCGCGACGACATCCGCACCAAGCTCTATCCGGACGGTTCCAGCGAGCAGATCCACATGATCTACCTGATCTTCGACTGCGAAGCACTGAATCGTGACGTTACGATCAACGAGGAGTTTGATGCCCATGCCTGGGTAGAACCGAAGGATCTGGGTGCGTACGACCTCAATGCGGCGACCCGAATCACGCTTCTGGCGAAGGGGCTGCTTTCGAACTAGTGCAGGAAGAGGCACCGGGTCTATATCGAGGGCCTGCGCCAGCGGACTGCCATAGGCTATTAACGTGACGCGTCACGCCGGACGGAAATCACGTTCCTGTCAGGGCAAGTGACCGGCCGATGCGATTGGAGGCGGGAGAACGATGAAGGTCCTACTTTGGGCACCCATTGCTCTATTTGCCTTCGCTACGCCGCCGTCCTTCGGGATGCTTTGAACATAATATACATTATGCGAAAAAGTGGTAGTTATTGAGGTGTTGCGTTGAGAAGGCCTTCTAGGCCTACTTGACCGCAACAGTGACGTGATAAATGGTACAAATCATGCTGCTCTCTCCAAGAGTTCCTTGTGCTTAGACTGCTGAATGATCCTCAAGTCCCGAGCTCACTCCGAGGCGCATTGATTGTCGATGATCGCTACAGGCTGCCGCGCTACTGGGCCAGCGTCTGGACATCGATGTCGAGTTCTGAGCTTGCCGCATCCACTCAGGTCAAGCGGCTACGCTATGTGGAGAACCTCTACGCCCACGCAGACAGCCTATTTGGAACCAGTTCTCTAGACGATGCATTGGGCGACCTGGATGACGTACGGCTTGCCGAGATTCTTGAGTCTTGGTTCATATCCATTCGAAACCAAGCCTACGTAGGGTCCGCCGACGAGACACGTTGGAGAACCGGGTTGTCCTTCGTCACGGCCGTAGTCACTTGGCTGTCGAAGACAACCCTGCCAACGGATCGATTACGGCATATCGAGGGTCGGCTGCATCGCCTGTCCAATCTCTATGGGCAGCTACATGTGCGAAAGAGCAAGCACGCGAGCCAGATCCGTTCACTGCCGGCCAGCGTGGTTGAAGTGTTATACGAAATGTTGGACCCAGCATCTGCGACCAACCCATTCCCCAGAACGCATACCAGGTGGCTAACCTTCGTGGCCTTCTTGTTGATGCTTCACCAGGGCCTCCGGCGCGGTGAGCTGATGCTCCTCACGGCGGATGTTGTCAAAAGCGGATTCGATGATCGTCAACAACGACCCCGGCACTGGTTGAACGTGTCGGAAAGCAAGTATTCCGATGACGAGGTTGATCCACGGTATTCGCGACCCAGCATTAAATCTGCGGATTCCGTTCGTCAACTGCCAGTGAGCAACACGATTGCTGCGTTGGTGCAAACCTACGTCGAGAACTATCGAGGAAAGCCAAGTCACGCCTTCCTGTTGAACACGCAGCAGAACACGCCGTTGTCAACGGAGTCTTTGACGAAGATGTTCGCAAAGATCTCCGTGAGCCTCCCACGCGCTGCCCTTAAAGAGCTAACGGACAGAAATCAGAAGACGACCATAACACCCCACGATCTGCGTCATACATGCGCCGTGGTAAGACTGAATCAGCTGCTGCAGCAGGGTGATCCAATGGAAGAAGCGCTCCAGAAGCTCAGGGCGTTTTTTGGTTGGTCCAGAGAGTCACAGATGCCAGTTCGCTATGCCCGGGCAGTGTTTGAAGATCGTCTCTCGTCAGTCTGGAACGACGCGTTAGACGAGAGAGTTTCCGTTCTAAGAGCGATCCCCTCCTAGGTCTCGCTTGGAGCGCGACATGGCTAGAAATGAAAATATTCAATGGCAGCTGGAAGCTGGGGCTTGCGAAATAGTTGCTCAACTACCGTCGTTGCCTCCGGTGATTCGGTACTACGACGATTTCGACGGAAAGCAACGATCAATTCGAGATCCAGCCAATGCCAGATGTTTTGCGGTTCATATCGATGGCCGGGTTGTGAAAGTTGGCTTTGATCATCTGTCCGAGCAACTCGCCTTGTTGATAAAACACGTCTTCTTGTACCTCCTGGGTGAAGGCCTGGCTCCATCGTCGGCAAGCAAGTACGCCCGTGGCAGCAAGGCAATCGGCGAGGCAGAAATCGTCAGGTTGTTGGGGGTAGCACCAACAGGAATAGGATCATTCTGGGCGACATTTTTTGCACGCGACCTGCCGGCGGAAGCGTACGCGTGCGCGAAATCTATCCTGCGACTGCTATGCAAATATCGACTCAACCAATGGGCTGACTCCTATCACGGTGTGATATCCGCCCTGCCCCTTCCCTTCAACGACAAGTACGCCGTCGTCCGGTCTGGCGAAGCGTTTCTCTCGGTGGATGATGAAGCGGCGGTAGTTCGTTTTTTGGACGAAGCGGCAATCCAGGCCAAAGCGTCGTCGCTGACCCTCGAAGATGTGCAAGACGCAGCGATGCTGCTGTGTGCGTACCAGTTCGGGATGCGACCGGTTCAGATCGCAATGCTCACGTTTCGTGACGTCAAAGTTCGTCACGAATCCGTCGACATGTTCGCTTCCGTCCACATCACATTCCGCATGGCGAAACAGCGGAGTTCTAGTGCCGCCAAGCCGCTGCTTAGACGAGTAAAACGCGAGTGGACACCTCTTTTCGTCGAGATCGAACGGCGCTTTCAGGTTGATGGCGATGACGCGGGCGCTAGGGTGTTCGGCGCCACATCCGCAAATGAAGCAAGTCGTCGCATCAGCTCCCTACTCCGCGATCTGCTCGAGCTTGGCGCGACTGCCGTCAATCTACGACATACAGCCGCTCAACGCCTCGTTGACGCCGGCGCAAGCCAAGAGGAACTGGCCGAGTTCCTTGGGCACTCGGATATGACGACTGCGCTCGTGTACTACGAAACATCGGCCAACCAGGCTGAGCGGGTGAACAAAGCCCTGGGAATCTCCGAGATCTATCAGCGCGTGGCTCGCATTGCCCACAATCGTTTTATCGGTCCAGAAGAACTCGCGCAATTGAAAGAGTCCCAGCAGATTGGCGGAGCGCCACATGGTGTTCCGATCGCGGGGATCGGTGGGTGCACCTCCGGGCAGGCTGCGTGTCCCTACAACCCGATCTTGTCCTGCTACGGCTGCAGGAAGTTCATGCCGATTCACGACGTTCAGATGCACTCGAGAGTTCTAGCCGACTTTCGGGATGTGGCGCGGTTTTTCCACGACTCGTCTCGTGGCGACGCGGTTTCGCCGGCCTATCTACAGCTTGAACGGACGATCGCAGAGGTTCAGGCAGTGGTGGTTGAGCTCGAAGGTACGCCGTCTTGAATCCCCACTTCGCCGCTTTCATCAAGCTCGGAATGGAACTGGCCGCGACGCATGGGGTTCCTTGGGGAATTCCTCTGGACCAGAGCGGCACGGCGATCAAAGGGTACGACTGGGACCTCACTGCGCTTGCAGGAGGCGTTGCACCTAAGCATCGCTTGCGCCACTTCAGTTCGGAACCTTCGGCACTTGATGCGCTCAACGCAGCCCACTCTTCGAACGGGCTACCGGTTCTGCATGCGCGCACTTTTTCGCTCGCATGGCAAGACCTCATCAAAGCTGCCGTCATGGAACAGCTGTTTGTTCGCCGCAACTCGTTCGGTCACATCGCCAACAATGTGGCACGCCCCTTGCGCGTGATCGCTACATGCGCGGGGGACGCTGAGCCGTGGAGTGTCACCGTCGACGAGATGGCTCTCGCGGTTCGCACCGGCAACAGCATCCAGGCGTCGGGCAAGCTTGGCGACTTGATCGCGGGTCTGACCAAGGTGGTGTTTGATGCCAACCATTTGGCCGATGTGGGGCCGCTCTACCCTGCCCTCGCCGCCGCACGTCTCCAGCCTAGAGCCACTCGGCGGTCCAAATTTCTCAATTCTCAAGCGGAGATTCGGCACAACCTGGAAGATCGCAAGCGCGCTGAGCGCCTACCAGAACGTCGCGCGTTCTGGGAGTTGGTCCGGATCGTTATGACCGAGCAGCCCCTGACCTTCATGGACGAACTGCGCTTTGCGGCCATTCGCATCATGATCTTGACGGGCTTCCGAATTGGTGAGGCCACGCTCCTCCCCGCTGAGTGGCGGACGGACCGGCACTATTACGACTCGAAGCAGCGGCCTGCAGGGGAGCTAGGTGGCTACTCCAAATCGCTCATGATTCGGCACTTCGCCGAAAAGCAGCAGGCAAAGAATGCAGATAGCAAGGTGCTAGTCGCCAAGACTCACTACGTTCCCCAGATGTTCGAGGAGATCGTGAGCGAGACCCTGACCCGTGCTGAGGCAATCACAAATCCGCTACGAAGCACGCTGAGGAAGCAAACTGAAACAGGGCGCGTTCTGCCAGACTTTGCGCTCGGTGAGCTGGTGCCGACCACGCAAATCTACTCTCGCCTTTCCGGAAACGCCTTCTGGCTAGACCTGGCCGAGGACAAGAAACAGTATTGGATGCAGAAGTGCCGTCAAAACTATTCCGCTGATTGCTTCGACGAGCTCCAGAAAGTTCAAGAGAGCTTGAATGCCAGTCTTCAAGGTGAAATGAGTGCGACCGCTCGCATGTACTTTCGCCGGATGGCGGGATTCGAGGGCAAAGATGGTGGCGCATTGGTGCTGAGAGACGTCGAAGGCAGGGCGGTCTCACCCAACGGCAAGCGCGACATGAGCAAGGTCTTCGTAAGAATCGGAGATCTTGAAAGTTACCTTCGTGTCGCGGCCAGCTCAAAGTTGCCGGACACCGAGCTTTTCAGTCTGACCGATCGCAGCTTTGCTTCCTGGGAATTCCTTTTCCTGCATCCGAAACGGTCCCTAGCCGAGGAGCGAAACAATGGGGTCTGCGATGTCACCCGATACATCTCCGTTGGTCGGCCCGATACAAGCTTGGTCAATCTTTCCCTCGGCGAGCAGAAGTCCCGCGACACGCTTTTCAAACGGTATGGGCAATCTGACGACGACAAGGACCTGGTACTCACCTCCCATACCCTGCGTCACCTACAGAACACCGAGCTTTTCCGTCTCGGCGTAGCCGACACCGTCATCTCCAAACGCTTCAATCGCCGCAGCGTGGCCCAAAGCTACGAGTACGATCATCGCAGCTTGGCGGAAGAGTTGGATCAACTCGAACTGCCTCCAGACGTGGAAATGGCACTCGGCGAGAAAGCCAGCACTGTCGCGAAGATGATCCAATCCGGCAAAGCCAGTGGTCCAATCGTGGATGCGTTCAAGAAGATCCAGAGCGCGGAGGGTGACACCGCAGCGTTCGAGTTTCTGAAGGTCGAAGCCGATGGCTTTCACGCGACTCCATACGGACATTGCTTGAACAGCTTCACTGTCGATCCGTGTCCAAAGCATCTGGAGTGCTTCTCCGGCTGCCGTCATCTGTCGGCAACCAACTTGCCGGAGAACCGCCGTCACCTGCGGACGCTCGAACTCAAGTTGGCCGCGGCTGTCGAGATCGCAGAAGCCAGGCCATCAAAGAGCATCGGCCGCACGAACCAGATTCAACATGCCAAGGTCAGACTTGACGGCGTGCGCACGCTCCTGGCGACCAAGGAAGGCGATAAGCCATTCCCTGATGGTCCCGACCTCTCTCTTCCTCGCCGCAGCGGAGTCATGGATGGATAACGACAGCTTGCAACAAGCCACACGCGATTGCGATCCGGAAATGCGCCGAGTGCTGGACGACCTGCTATCGCGCGACGAGGACATCACCGCGCGGGCGGTTGCACGCTTGCATCCGCAAATCAAAGCCGCATCATCGATCACCCGCAGCAAAGAACGCAGCCGCATGCTTGCGCAGTATCAGGAGCGGCAAGCCGAATTCCGTCGTTGGCGAGGCAGGCCTGGAAAGCTCTCTGGTGATGCCGCGGCCAGCGCCCTGGCAGATCGCGATGTGCGCATCGCCGAGCTTGAATCGCAGGTCGCTCTGCTCACGGCATCCCACGTCGCGATGATCCGCGCAGTAGGCGAACTGGGCGGCTTCAGCAAGTGGGCACAGTTCTATGAATCGTACAGCGGCTCAAGGGACCAGCTGGCGCAGCTGGGCGCGCTGCCAGAAGCAACGGTGGAGTCACTTCCGCAGCGCAGGCCAAAGTAATCGGCGATGCTTCGACCGCGGTGCGGAAGCGTGTGATTCACGCGAATCTATTGAGGAGTAACCACTGAGCGGGCGCCAATTCCTCAAGCGCGTAGACCGCGCCGTTGGGCAGCGGCAGGCCAGTCTGGAAACGCCGGAAGCGGCGCATGTCATCACTGGTGTCTGCGCCGAACCCCAACAGCTTCCACGCCACCATGCCGATCCAGATGCCGTGACCGAAGCAGACCGTTCCGTCGGGTAGCAGCGGGAGCCGGTCGGTCATGAACGCGGATACTCGGCTCGCGAACTGCCCGAAGCTTTCGGCCTGCTCGCCCATCTGCTTTGTGGGATCACCCTCTTTCCAGAACGCATCGGCGATCGGGCGCCGTTGGTCTTGGTCCATGCCGGCGATCAACACCGGGTCGATCATGTCGAATTCCTGCAGCAACGGCTCCTGCTCGATCTTGACCTGCCTTCGCTTGGCGTAAGGCTCGGCGGTGTCCAGCGCCCTGATAAAGGGCGAGGCAAGAATCCTGGGGGGGCTGAGCTGGCAACCGAGCCGATAGCGCCTCTGCCTGCTTGCGCCCCGCTTCTGTTAGTGGAATCAAGGCATGGGGCATGGTGATGCCACCCGCATTGGAGACACTTTCTCCGTGGCGTACCAGATAGATGGAGCGATGCATCAAATTCGCAGCCCTGCCATTGTTAGTCCGCCTCCAGCACCTGCGGCACGTAGATGCGGCGCAACGGCAGCAGGCCCTTGTGGCGTGAATCGAACTGCTCGTAGTGGGCGAAGATCAGGTCCACCAGTTCATCTCCGTCGATCAGGCGCAGGTTGCCCTTGCCCTGTTCGAAATTACGGCAGGACGGGCTGTAGCTGCCCAGGGTCACGAACAGCCCGTATTCGCCGTGGGACAGCTTGCCGTACAGCGCCGACACGTCCTTGTCGGTCACGGTGTTGGGGCTGCTCTTGACCTGCACCTTGATGATGGGCGGCTCGATGCCCAGGTGGTCCTTGTGGGCGATCACGTCCACGCTGGGCTCGTTCACACGGGTCTTGCGCGCGTGGTAGCCCATGCACTGCAGCAGGTGCACCACGAAATCCTCCAGCGGCAGGCCCTTCAATTCCTGCGCCAGGCGCTTGAGCACGAAGTCGCGGGTGGTGTCTTCCATGTCATCGGTGACCAGGCTCACCGAATGGTCCTGGTCCACCGGCAACGGAGGTGCGGACTTGCCGCCCACCGCCGCGCGGAATTCGTCGGCATAGCTCTTGACCTGGAACAGGCTGAGCGCCGAGCCGATTTCGTACAGCGCGCCCTGGGTGAACTGCAGGCGCGGCACGTGGCTCAGCCATTGCACGCTGCGGCGGTGCGGGTACCCGTGGGTGGCATCGGCCACATGCTGGTACGGGCCAGTGACGCGGCCAATGTGTACCTGCTTGTCCTGCTTGGAGGGGTACACCACCAGGTCACCGGCCTTCATCTCGTGCAGGAACCGGTAGGGAATGCCGGACACCGTGGCAATGCCGCCCTTCTTCGCATCCGGGTAGGCCTGCACATAGCACTGCCGGAAGGCGTCGCGGTCGGCTGCCAGTACGGACAGGTCGCCCATGGCGTCCCAGCCGATGGCAATGCAGCCTTGCTTCAGGAACAAGGCATCGGCATCGCCGGTGCGGCCTGCGTGGATGCCCCACACCACTTCATTCATAGGAATGTCCTTGTGGGGGTCAGCCGTCTTCACGGATATCCAGCGGTGGCAGCGCAGCGACGATCTTCTGCGTTTCCAGGCTGACGGTGACCACGCGCTGGAACAGTTCCAGCGGGTACTTCGGGTTGCCCATGGTTTCGATGGCCCAGTCGTTGGCGTCGTTGACGATGCCGCTGGCCTTGTCCACGCGCAGGGCCTGGCGTTCCATCACCCAATCCAGCGCGGCCTTGCCGTTGACGATGTAGCCCCATGCGGTTTCGGGAATGTCGCGCAGTGTGATTTTCCCGTTGTAGATCACGGTGCCGCGGTCGTTGACGGACTTGCCGGTGTCCGGGTCTTTCTTCTTGGCGAACTTCATCTTCTCGACGCGGTAGTCGGCATCCAACAGCTTGCCCTTGGTCTCGATGGTGAGCGGGTACTTGTCCACCGTTTCGTAGTTCAGGTGCAGCGCGGCGAGGTCGCGGCCGGCGCGGCTGAAATGCCAGAAATCCTGTGCCGTGCGCACACGCGGGATGCGCGGCAGCTCCTTGCTCAGGTTGTCGGCATAGCGTTCGCGGTAGTCGGGGGAATGCAGCAGGCCGTAGATGTAATAGAACAGGTCTTCCTTGCTGATCGTCTCGCCCGGATAGGCGGACTGGAAATGCGCGAGGCCGGCATCGGTGATGGCCTCGCGTCGGCGTGGGCCATCATTGGGAATGCTCGCGAACAGGCCGTCATCGGATTGTTGGGCGGCTTCATCGTAGAGATAGAGCGGAAAACACTGGCCCTTCTCAATGGTGTCAAGGGACGGTATATGGCCAGAAATAATCGCGGAAAATCCAGATCGTGCTCCAGCTCCGCTTAGCTGAATTACTACGTTTTTTGCAGCAGCATCTGGGAAGATGCGCGGCATCTGCAGCACCATCTCGTTGAAAGTCCGATTGAAGTACAGCCATTGTTTGGTGAACGGGCGATACAGGCTGGGAACGATGCACTCGGCATCGAATGTGTAGGTGCGATTCTTGGTCAAGTTCTGCTTGAGCGCGCGAGTCCAACTGATGCGGAGTGGGTCGCTGTCAATGAATCCGTCCACGCGCTCCTGCCGCGCCTTGGTGTCCAGTCCAATATGCGCGGCATCGAAGCGCGCCACTTCGGCGTTGTAGAAGCCGATCATGTTGCGCATGTTTTCCGCAAGCTTGGCCTTGCTATGGCTGTAGGCCCAGGCATCTCGGTTGGTGGCCACGCCTAGCGAGAAGTTGTCGAACATCTTGGACGCGTCGCCCTTCTTGTCGCCCAGCGAGATGAAACGCCCGAAGCTGTCATCGCGCTGCTTCAGCCAGTCGCCATGCGCATCCGGGATGATGTGCTGCCATTCCTGTTCGGGAATACCGTCGACGCTGGCATAGGCTTCTATCCTGCCCAGCTTCTCATCGCGGCTTAGATCGTCACCAATATCGTGGTAGTAGACGTGACCACGCTGATTGGCTTCAGGATTTCTGATCAGAAGTGAGATGGCAATGCCCGCCATGCTGCCGCTTCCGAAAATGTTCTGACCTTCCTTCGCTTGTCCTTTGCTCAGCATGTTCTTGCGGATATCGCCGCGGAGATTGAATACATGCAGGCTGGAGAACTCGGCCACTAAGCAGCGCCGCACCCCGTCCATGGCGGCCTTCTCTAGATAGCCACCATTGGTGACGAAACCGATGATGCCGGCATTGCCGATGCGGTCGCTGGCCCAGCGGATGGCACGGACGTAGCTGTCGTAAAGCCCCTTGGACAACGCCGCGCCTGAGCGTGCGGCATAGGTTTCCGCGATGCGTGCATCCAACGCCGGATAGCCGATGTTCTGATTGTTGTCGTTTTGGCTGCCTTGTCCGATCGAATACGGCGGATTGCCTACAATCACGCGAATGTCGAGCGTCTTCTGCCGCCTGCGCCGCTGGCTGTTGTCCACCAGCAGCGCATCGACCAGATCCTCCTTCTCGTACATCTGGAAGGTGTCGGTCAGGCAGATACCCTCGAAGGGCACGTAGTCGCCGCCGGCGATGCCGTGATACGTGGCCTCGATATTGATCGCGGCGATGTAGTAGGCCAGCAGCACAAGTTCGTTGGCGTGGATCTCGTGCCGGTACTTGTGATCCAGCTCTTCCGGCTTGATCAGGCCGGACTGCAGCAGACGGGTGATGAAGGTGCCGGTGCCGGTGAAGGGGTCGAGGATGTGCACGCCATTGCTGCCGAGGGTCTGCCCGAACTCCTGCTCCAGCAAGTGATTCACGCTGTGCAGGATGAAGTCCACCACTTCCACCGGGGTGTAGACGATACCCAGGCGCTCGGTCATCTTCGGGAAGGCGTTGCGGAAAAACTTGTCGTACAGCTCGACCACGATCTTCTGCTTGCCGGCGGCGCTGTTGATGCCTTCGGCGCGCAGCTTCACGCTGTCGTAGAACGCCTGCAGGGTGTCGGCTTCCTTCTCCAGGTGCAGTTCGTCGAGTACGTCGAGCACGGCCTGCATCGCCTTGGACATCGGGTTGTGGCTGGCGAAGCTGTAGTCGGCGAACAGCGCGTCGAACACCGGCTTGGTGATCAGGTGCTGGGCCAGCATCTCGATGATCTCGGCGTCCGAGACCTTGTCGTTGAGGTCGTCGCGCAGTTCGTTGGCGAAGGCGCTGAAGGCTTCGCGGGCCTTGGCCTGACTGGGGTCTTCCAGCAGCGCCTTGATACGGTCGATGTGGGTCTGCGCGATTTTGGCGATGTCGTTGGCCCAGTCCTCCCAATGGTGGCGGTTGCCGCACTTCTCGACCACTTTGGCGTAGAGCGCGCGCTCGACTTCGCCGATCTCGAACTCGAATTCGCTTTGCACTTCGGCTTCGTAGCCGGGCTGGGCTTCACCGATACTGTGCCTGCTCTTGGCTTTGGCCGCCTTGCGGGCATTGCCGTCCAGCAGCCGCGCGGTCTTGCGCTGCACCGTGTCGGCGACGGCGACGACTTCCATCCGGCTGCGGTCCGGGCCGACGAGGTCGAGCTTGTTGACCATCGCGTCGAAGCGGTCGTCATGGCTGCGCAACGCCTGCAGCACCTGCCAGACCACTGCATAGGTGCGGTTATCGTTCAGCGCTTCGTGCGGCTCGATGCCGGCAGGGATCACCACCGGCAGCACCACGTAGCCGCGCTGCTTGCCCGGGGCATTGCGCATCACCCGGCCGGCCGACTGCACCACGTCCACCTGCGAGTTGCGCGGAGTGAGGAACAGCACCGCGTCCAGCGCCGGCACGTCCACGCCTTCGGAAAGGCAGCGCACGTTGCTCAGCACGCGACAGGTGTCCGGTGGCGTGGGTGCCTTGAGCCAGTCAAGCTTCGCTTCCTTCTCGCCGGCGTTCATGCTGCCGTCGACGTGCTTGGCCTCGCAGGTCATGCGCGCGGCGTCTTCGATGTCCTCGGCGTCCTGGTAGGCGTCCACGACCGCCTTGAACATGTCGGCGATTTCCTTCGAGCTGACCTTGTGGGTCTTGCCACCCCGGCTGGGCTCGATGACCTGGCAGAACGCGACCGCGCGCTTCATCGGTTCTGCGCTTTCGCCGGCACCCTCGTGGATGCCGAGCTTGGCCAGCGCCTTCCAGCAGCCGACGATCTTGGCGGCATCGTCCACGCGCAGGCTGTTGTTCTCGTCCTTCAGCAGAGTCTGGAGGCGGCGATTGATGTGGCTTTCCTCGACTGCCAGCACGATGACCTTGTAGTCGACCAGCAGGCCGCGCTTGACGGCTTCCGAGAAGGTGATGACGAACAGCTGTTTGCCGTACCAGGCCTCGTTGTCCATCGAGTACAGCGCCACGTTGTCGCGCTCGGCCACGGCCTTGGCCTCGTTGCCGTAGATTCGCGGGGTGGCGGTCATGTACAGGCGCTTGCCGGCGCGGATGTAGGCGGCGTCGTGCACGCGCACGAAGGCGGATTCGTCGTCGCCTTCGAAGGTGGCGCCGGTGGTGCGGTGGGCCTCGTCGCAGACGATCAGGTCAAAATCGGCCAGCCCCTGCTGCTGGGCGTCGTGGATGACCTCGATGGAGTGGTAGGTGCTAAACACCACGGTCATGTGCGCGTTGTCGCTGCGCGCGGCGACACCTTTGGCCAGTGCGCGGGCGTCGGTGGTGGCCGGGTAGCGCAGTTCGTGGGCGAGGGTCTGGACGGCGTCGTCCTCCTTGCGGCCCTTCTTCTTGCCGACGTCGCTGTCGGAACACACCGCGAAACTGTGCAGGGGAATCGCGCTTTCCTGGGTCCACTCGGTCAGCGTCTGCTGCAGCAGCGACAGGCTGGGCACCAGGAACAGCACGCGGCCGCCCTTGCCAGCCATGCTTTCCGCGATCTTGAGACTGGTGAAGGTCTTGCCGGTGCCGCAGGCCATGATCAGCTTGCCGCGGTCTGCGTCCTGCAGCCCGGCGGTGACCGCCTTGAGCGCGGATTGCTGGTGCGGGCGCAGGGATTTCTTCGCCTTCAGCGCGACCGGGGCGTTGGGCTGGAAGCGCGACCAGTCGATCTGGCTGGCTTCGAGATCGTGCAGGGTGATCTTGCTGACCGGCGGCTGCTGGTCGATCAGCGCGTTTTCGGCATTGTCGGACCAGTGGTCGGTGCTGGAAACGATGACCCGGTGCGCGAATGGCTTGCGGCCCGAGGCGGTGAAGAAGCTGTCGATGTCCTTCTTCTGCAGCCGGTAGTCCGGGTCGTAAAACTTGCACTGGATGGCGTGGATCGCGCCGGTTCCGGCTTCCTCGGCGACCAGGTCAATGCCGTCATCCTTCGCGCTGAAGCCGTGGGCGGGCGCCCAGTCGGACCAGGTCCAGACCTTGGCATACAGGTCGCGGTAGGTGGCCTCGTTGCGCAGGTAGGCCAGGATCAATTCTTCGAAGTAGGTGCCCTTCTCGCGCTCGGTCATCGAGGACTGGCGCAGGGTGTCGAGCAGAGTCTCAAGTACGGTCACAGATTCCGGATCCTGGCAAAACGGTGAATCGAAGGAAGAAAGGGGGCGACAGGACTCCCACGCCATTTGAAATCAATGACATTCATGGCATCGCGTGCCCCCTCCAGACCTCGATTCTAGGTGCCGCCGGCTCAAAGGGCGACAAGCGAGGATGATCGGTCACCGGAATCGTTGCCCGGATCCACGTAGGCGACCGGGTGCCAGCCACCGGCGGGCGGTGGAAGGACTTCGCACTCGCCCCTGGGCGCCGGCAGTTGTCGGATGACCCGGGCGGACTCCAGCCTGTCGACGAAGTCGTTGACGGGCGTGTAGAAGTTCGGAATCCGCTCGTTCTCTTCGTCGGTGAAAACCCAGTAAGCCAGCCCTCTCTTGGCGAACCCTGCGCGCTGGGCCTCGGCGCGGGCGGCGTACTGGGTGACGAAGAGCCTGTACAGCGCCCTCTCTGGGTAGAAGCTACGCCGGACCCACGCGGCGACGTCCCTCTGGTTGAAGCGATCACCCGGGGACCGCTTTGCCACGAAGTGGTCATGGGCCAGGAGCTGCCAAAGAACCGGGTCCACTCCGAAGATCCAGGCATCTTCATGGGCTCGAAGGCAGGCGGACCGAATCGCCGCTGGCACGGCGTCCAGGAGCTCGCTGACGCGGTCTTCCGCGCTGACCCGATACTCGCGCAGGATCCGCTCGATCCGCTCAGGCGAGGTCAGTTCCATGAGATGGCCCAGGTCCTCAGCGTGTCTCGCACGCTCCTGGCGGTGCATGTAGGCCTTCCGGCCCTCCTTGTCCCTGGTCTCCTGGGCCTCGCGTTCCTTGCGGGCCTGGGCCGCCTTGGCCATCTGCTCCCGCAGCTGTGCGATCTGCTGGTTCCTCGCCGCAACCTGCTCGTCCAGTTCCTGCTTGGAAGCCCCCCACTCCGCTACCGCCTCGGGACAGGAGATCCAACTGCGATTGGCAGCGTCATCGAGCACGGCGTGCTCGAAGGCGGCCAGGTCGTGGGGAGTGTCGCGGTGCAGCTGGGACAGGTCGATCTCGACCATCCTCCGGCCCTGCGCCTGGACGCGCGCCGCCTTGATGTCGCCAACGGCATGGGTCACGCGGATCTCGATCAGCAACTCGCCCACCTCATCCCGGGCAACGACATCGGGCTTGTAGCTGCCCAGCGATCGCTCGATCTCGATGTCGCGCAACGACATGCTGCGGCTCGGCTGGTCGACCTTCCGCCCCCAGTGGAGCCGGCCATCGTCGTCACGGGCATGCGGCGGGTTGGGCATGTCGATCGGGTCGCCGGTCCAGGCCGGGATCACCAGCCGCTGGTGGTCTGCGATCAGCTGCTTGGCCCGTTCGTGAATTCCGGTTTCACGACCCGTCTGGCAGCCGGTGTCAGTCAGGTGGGCGAAGTGGGGGCGCTTGCGGCGACTCTCCTTGGCCTTGGCCGACAGCGGGGCATGGCACCCCGGGCAGATGCAGCCGCACGCATTGCCTTTGGACACCTCGCTGGGGGCCCAGACACGGCCATCCTTCAGGCCAAACGGGACGCGGAACCCGCCACGCCGCGCCAGCGGGTTGCCCGACGGATTGCGAAGTGAGAACGGCTCTGGGATGGTGTCCATGGCGCTTTCCTTGATCGGAGGGAAAGCAGAAATTCGCGGCAGGCCATGGACGCAAACAGATCTAAACCCGCCCAAACGGGTAATCCACAGGTTGAATCCCTCCAATTGGCGCTTGAATGGCTGGATCGGGAGGGGGGACAGCAGCGCAATGCCCGGGTCCTTCGGGAGGTCATGGACACGACCCTGACCGCCATCTCGCGCGGCGAGCCGCCCCCCGAGACGGACACCACTACCCTTCGGCGCTCTTTCAGCAGTTGGAAGGAACTGGCGATGGCCAGTCCAAGGTATTCCGGGCGGCCGAGCTGGGGAACTGGTGGGAATCGCGACAGGAACAGCTTCGACAGCGGTGCGCTCAGGCAGGCTCTGCCCTTACCCCTTACCTCGTGGTCAAGAAAGGGGGCGGCCGTGGCCTGCCCTCTCGGCTGTCTTTCGATTTCCGCCCGACGCCCGAAGCGGAGCCCGAGGAGGACGTCGCGCCACCAGAGGCCGATCCGACCAAGATCCGCTACCAGATGGATCCAGCCAAGCCAGCGCTATGGCTCCGGCTGTTGGTGGGCAGCCGGCCATTCCCGGTGCAGTCCTGGCGCGGCTACGTGCTTATCGGAACCGCGGCCTTGAACATGGTGCTCATCGGACTCGTCTGGTTCTGGCTGTACACCTCATGGAGCCGTGGCCACGCGGTGACCACCGCGACACTGGCCCAGCTCGGCCTGGTGATGCTGGTGACGGCCGGGCTCTGGTGGTTGTTGCGGCCGGTGATCCTTCTGCCCACACAGCGGGTAACCATAGCGGAGCCCTCGTTCCTGGCGCTGAGCGAGCTCTACGGTCAGCTCCGCACCATGCCGGCGCCAGGTCGAAAGTTGAAGTCCCGAGAGTTCTCCGTCGTGCGCCACTGGGGCACGTGCCCGATCTGCTCGGCCGAGGTGGATCTGGATTACGGACGGGCCGCGTTTCCTGACCGATTGGTTGGTCGCTGCCATGATGCGCCGCTGGAGCACGTGTTCTCGTTTGACCCGGTGCGCCTTGTCGGGCGGTCATTGCTTAACGCGCAAGATGCAGGCTGAAGGAGTGGGCTCAGCCGCCCTACCCCGATAAACGTCCCCTAATCGCGTATGGCTGCATCATGTGGCAGATGGCCTAATCGGTACATCGGCCACATACGGTGTCGATACTTGACAGCCGCCCAGTGTCCATCCGGTTGGCATCTTTCCGTATACCACCCCGATCCAACGGCCACCGTCTACCGGATGCAGATGAAGCTCGTTGGACCATTGGACAGGGAATCATTTGGATCCTGGCTGCCCATCTTCCATCCTCCCATTTCGCGGCGCGGGGCCGGGCCAAAGCCCTCGCTCGAACGCAGGATTCAAGAACTGGGACAAAGCTTCGATCTGCTCGCCAGACAATGAAGCCCGCACTTCCTTGGCTATGCGTGCGCGCTGCTGCTCCGGCAGTTCTTGTGGCGCACTAGCGTCGTCCGGATCGGGCTGACCGGTTCCGGCACGTTGCAGCGGCATCGCTGCGCGAGCCAAGTCGTTTAGCAGGAAATGTAACACCTCGTCCTCTACTCGGCATTCCGCAAGGACACGCTCGCGGATGTAGTCAGCGAGTGATCGGCCTTCTATGCGGGCGGACTCGACAAGCTTGCGCTTCTCCTCGGAGGTAAAAGCGACCCTCACGGATTCGTTCCGAACGTCAGGCATTCACGTCTCCCGACTCATCGTCCGACTGGAAGGCGCGCACTGCCGGTTCGGCCGTCACTTGCTTGTGGCAGTTGACTGCTCGACCTGCTTCACCAGATCGCGCTTCTGCGTCTTGCTGAGATCATTCCAGCGTAGGAGCAGCTTGGCCAACATTTCGTCCTCGGTGTACAAGAACGCAGCAGGGACATTCAAGGCTTCCGCAAGCTTCTTCGCCATCTCGGCGCGAGGCTCATGCACGCCGCGTTCGTACTGGTTGACGCGAGGGCTCGCCACTTCAGGCTCCATACCGGCCAAAACGCCAAGCTGAGCCTGGGAAAAACCCGCGCGCTTGCGGGCTTCGGCCAGTCTCCGGGCAAAGATCGGACGCGAGGTGTCGGACACTGGGCCCCCTACGGTTGGAACCATAGGATGGCGCAAGCGTCCACGCTTTCACACTAAGATATACTTAGTATCCGGTCAAGTCTTCAAGGATCCAACTGCTTCATGGGCCTCTATCTGGTCGCACATGAGCACGGCATAGCCCTCGAGGTCCCGATCTCGGAGTCGGACGAGCGCGCCCTCGTTCGTCAATGGGCCCGGTTGCGAGAGGCGACCGCGCGTGAGCGATTCAACATTAGGCTTGGCAAGCACTTGACCAGCGCACTGTCTGAAGCCTTGGACTGGGACATAAAAGCACCAACTGATGCCCAGATGGCTCTGGCATCGGTGCTTGCCCAAAAACTAGCTACGGATGTGCCGCCCGGGGCATTGTCCTCCCGGTTGGAGATGTCACTCTTCATCGACAAGGCGTCTGCTCGCCTCCGCGACGGCTGACCGTGCGCTCGGAGGCACTTCTAGAACGGTGCCGAGCCTAAGCGCATCAGATTCTCAGCAAGTTGCTGCTCTGCTTCCGCGGGCTGCACTGCCCACACAGCACTCAATCCGAGTACGGCGAACGACGCCTCCCACGGAAGAATAGAGCGGCCATCAAATTGCGCAAACGGACCATCGGATTCGGTGAGCACCCTCTCCCTTGGCATGCGATCCACCAGAGCGCGTCCCTTTGAACTGCCTAGCATCGCTGGGCCCACACTGAACCAGCATCCCTGCTCCACCGCCTTGTCGACCTCTTTCGCCGTACCACTGAACCAATGAAGGATAGGAATTCCAGCGCTCGGATGCCCTGCCAGCCGACTCAGAACGTCTTTGCTAGCGCGGCGGCTGTGTAACGAGAGGATCTTGCCCCCTGCATTGGAGCAGGGGTTCTACCCCGAAATCACGGACGCTTGTGAAAGAGCTTGGAACTCCCGATCGCGCCTGGCGACTCTTCGCCGCATCCTCGGGTTATGGAACCGCTCGACGTATTCGAACACATCAGTCTTCGCTGCATCGAGTGTCAGGTACTTCGTGCGGTAGATCCGCTCGCGCTTGAGCACGCCGAAAAACCCTTCGCAGGCCGCGTTGTCGCCGCAGTGTCCCACCGCGCTCATCGAACAGACCAGGCCGTTTCTCGACAGATACCGCTGGTAGTCGCCGCTTCGGAATTGACTGCCGCGATCGGAATGCAGGATCACCGGCTCCGCGCCTTGCCGCTGCCATACCGCCATCTGCACCGCCCGGATCACCATGTGCCGGTCCTGCCTGTGGTGCATCGACCAACCCACCACGCGCTGGTCGAACAAATCCAGCACGATGCATAGATACAGCTTGCCTTGTCCTGTTTTGATCTCAGTGATGTCGGTGACCCATTTGGTCTCCGGCTCCAGTGCGGTGAAGTCCCGCTCCAGCAGGTTGCGCACGCCCGGAGGCGTGAGCGCCGGCCGTCCGCGCTGACCGCGCCGCTTCGGGCGCGGCCAGCCCTGCAAACCCTCGGCCGCCATCAGTCGCGCCACGCGGTTCAAGCTGGCCGACTCGCCCTGATCGACCAGGTCTTCGTGCATGCGACCGGCGCCGAGAGTGCCACGGCTGTCCTCGTGCATCTCGCGGATTCGCGCGGCTGACCTGCCCCCACTGGCCATACCAGTGATTACTGATAAAGCCCGGGGTTGAAGGTTACTGCGTTGTCGGCTTGTTGTGCTCGGTGGTTGGCAGCGAACTGGGCAGGCGGGATTCGACCGCAGCTGCTGTGTGGTCGCACC